>CAYRTW010000028.1:0-34690 GCA_964426935.1 uncultured Rickettsiales bacterium | reverse complement strand
AGCGCCACGCCGAGGTGGAGTGGGACGAAGGTTTTTTTCTCTGGGATGAGGGCAGCACCAACGGAACCTGGGTGCATGAGGAAGATCGGCGTGGGAGGATTCAGGCACGGCGCCTGGCCGAGGGGGAACGACTTCCTCTCCTTCCGGGAACGGTGTTCTCTCTGGCCAGAAATGGTCCCAAGCTGATGGTGAGAAGACCTCAGCGGGAATCCTGGCCCACCCAGATCCTCCATACCCTCCTCCACCATCTGCCCAAATCCGAGGAACTCGCTCCCACCTCCCCCGGGCACCTGTCGGTCTCCAGCAAAGTGAGCCGCACCCTCTTTCTTCAATTGAGGGGGCGGTTGGAGAAGATGGAGGAGGCCCAGAGGAAGGCTCAACAAGAAATCATCACCAACAAGGAGAAGATCGCTCGGCAGAAGCTGGTGATTCGGGGACTTGGCTTGGCCCTCCTGGGAATCCTGACGCTCCTGGTGGGGCAGAGGTTCTGGCAGGGAAATCAGCAGGAACGGATGGTGACTGAGGTCACCCTGCGAGGAAGCACCCTTCTTGAGCCTCCTCCCACCACCCCTGTGGAGCTTCAGTCGAGGATGGCCACCATCGAGAAGCTGGTGAGCCTGGCTGAGAAGGACCAGGAATTGGCCATCCAGAATCCCTTAGGACTCTCTCCCTATACCCCCACCGATCCCTTCGAGGCCCATGTTCAAAACGTCTTTGCCCGGTTCGCCGGCGTTCCCCCCAACCTGCCCGTCCCCTCTGAGTTTCTGGCCAAGGTGAAGGCAGAAGTTCCCCTCTACGTTCGCTCCCGCACGGGCTATTGCCGGGCCAGGGGAATGGGCCCGGAACTGATATCCCTGCTCACTCAAGCCTCTCCTTCGCTGCGGGAACAGGCACCCCTGCTGGTGTATCTGGCCTGGGTGGAGAGCGCCTACCTGCCCACTTCGTGCAGCACGGCAGCAGCCCGGGGGATCTGGCAGTTCATCCCCTCCACGGCCCGGCAGTACGGCCTTCAAGTGGGAGAGGCTCAGGATGATCGCTGTGACTGGCGGAGAGCCTCGGTGGCGGCAGGGAACTTTCTGGATGACCTGTTCCGGGAGTTCGGGGGTCGGTATCCCTTCCTGGCAGTAGCGGCCTACAACAGCGGCCAGCTCCCCATGAAGCGAGCAGCCGGACTGGAGGCCATTCCTCATGAGATGCGAAACTATTATGCTTTTTACACCAAGGGATGGATCCCCAAAGAGACGGCGGCCTATGTCCCCCGCTTCATCGCCGCTGCATACGTAGGGGAGCATTACCAGGAAGCGGTGGAGTGGGCGAGAAATCAGGGAGGCCGGGTTCCTTCGTCCACCTCGGCGGAATGCAAGGAGTGGGAATGGAACCTGCCTCCTTCTGTGCCTTGCCGCGATGGGGTGTGCCTGGCCCCGGCTCCCCGGCCTTCCTCTTCTCCTCTTCTTCCCGGCGCCGATTCCCCCTCCTCCGGTGCCAGTTCGGAGCGTCCCCCCCTGTGGGCTCCCTAGCCAGACCGGTCCTTCGAGGTCAGCGAGTTGCCAAGGTGCGTTGCTGCCGCCACACCGGGGCCTCCACATCGAAAACGGGGCCTTCCAGGCGCCAGCGCAGATCCTCCAGAGCCGCCTGATGCCTCAGCCTCTGCCCCCCTTCCCGCAGGGCCAGGAGGACCGAGGCGGGGGAAGCAGGGCTCCCGTTCAGATACCGTGTCCCCGCCTGGAAATCCCTGGAATGGGCGCGCCACCACTGGGAAACCGCTTCGGGGAAGGGCCACAGCAGGTCGTCGTCGGCATTCATGGCCACGTTGGGATCGTTGGGATCGTCGTTGGGACCCGGTTCATATCCCTCCCTCTTGGCGTTTCCCAACTTGTCCCGATCCAGATCCGCCCCGGTGATGAAGCAGAAGGCCTCGGCAGCGGGGCGGGAGGCGCTGGGAAGGCGCATCTTCTCTAGCAGCCAGGGGATTCCCCGGGGATCACCCACCGTGCCGATGGCCACCAGGGCGGTGCGAAGGGGGAGGGAATCGGGATTCACCACCAGGGCGGCCCCTCGCCAGGGATCGGCCACCCGGGTCGCCAACGTCACCAACTCATCATGACGATCCGGCCGGGAGGTGGCGGCAGCCATCAGAGGCTCCCAGGCGTCGGGGAGGCCTAGCTGACCGGCAGCGATGGCGGCGGCCAGAGCCACTTCCGGATCGGGATGCCTCATCAGGCTCAGGATGGGAGAGGCCAGATCCCGGCGGCGGAGACGGCCGGTGGCGTGGCAGGCGGCGCGGACAACCCCGGGGGATGGGTGAGCAAGAGAGGTCTCCAGGGGCCCCCCAGGATCCAAAAGGCAGGTCGCCACCCCCATCAGAGCCGTGGCGACGGACATGGGCTCGCCGCGTCGGTGCAGGTCCCCCACCGCGTCCAAGGCGGCCTGATCATCGAGCCAGGTCAAGGCCGCTGCCACTCCCGGAGAAGGGGTGCGCGCTGCAGCGATTCGGGTCGCCAGCCATTCCCAGCGATCCGGGTGAAGGGGGGAAAGGGCGCAAACCGTCGCCGCGAAGTCCAGTTCGACGTCCTTCAAGTTCCCTTGAATCGCCGCAAACCCGGCGTCGCCAGCGACTCTCAGGGCATCCAGGTGAGCGACGATGCGTTCGTCCCAGGAAAGCAGTCGGGAGGGGGTCACGTCAGGGAGGGTGGCCACCCGTCTCCGTTGGACGGGTAGAAATCCTGCCTCCCCAGCATGAATCTCCAGCACGGAAGGGAAGAAGGGGGAGGAAGTGCGTGAAGATGTCCCGCTTGCCCCCACTCGGCCCCGGTATCGGTCCGAGCGATTGTCCGCCGCCTCCACCACGACTGCTCCCCGGCACCCATCCTCGGAAGAGGCCTCCACCATGGCGATGGGAGAGGGGGCGAATCCGGCGTGAAGGGCGTAGGTTGCCAGCGCGAGTTGAAGGGTCCCGGCGGCAGATCCCATCTCTCCGACCCCGTCGGCAGGGTGCCACACCGGGAAGTGGGGTCTCCTCGTTCGATAGGCCCGGCTGGAGGCCAGAATCGACTCCAGGGTGCGGTAGCGTTCGCCGTTCATGCTGCTGATGCGCCATCCGATCTCCGGCTCGCCCCGCCCCGAGTCGACCAGAGCGGCGTGAATGGCCTGTTCCAAACCCTTTCCCGACGACCGTTTATCATCCAGGACCGCGTCCGGTTCCACGCCCCTGCCGACCCCGGAAATCCACGCCAAGGGTGGATCTCCGATGGGCTGGGAAGAGAGGGCGAGGGCCACCGCACCTTCCCCGGGGATGACTCCTTCGGGCTGAATCTCCCTCTTCAACCGGAAGGATCGGAGGAGGATTCCGATGTCGTTCCCGGCCAGCAGGGAATCCACCCCCACCACCAGCAGGGGTCCGGGAAGGTGCCCCAGGTCGCGGATCTGCATCAGGGCTGTCGTCAATCCCGCCCCACCCATGGTCAACGAAAACGACCGGGAACGCAGGTCGCGATTCAACGAAAGCCCAATCCGGCGCAGGATTTGGGGACCGCCTCTCTCCACGCCTGGATGCTCACGACGATCTTCGGGCAGGAGCAGGGCGAGGGTGAGGGGTCTGTCGCTGGTCTGCATCCCCCGGAGGCAGTCGGCGATGGCCCGGGCCGCCAATCCCACCAGGCGAGATTCAGCGGTGTGACTGTGGGCCGGTCCCCCGGGAACAGGGGCGGCAATGACCGGTTCAGGCTCCGTCGCCACCGGGAAGGGCATCAGGGTGAAGGCGGCAAGGCGGGCCCGCAGCGCCAGGGCGGTGGCTTCGATGGAGGGTCCAAGAGGAGTGCAGGCGCCGATTCCCACGATGGCCAGGGGAGAGGACTTCATGGGCGGTAGTCCCTTCTGCCCTGGGGGGTGCCTTCCTTGCCGGGTGGAGCCAGGAACTCCTTCACCGCCACCCGAGCCCTCCACCATCCGGGGGTGGCATGCCCGATCATCACCTCGTACACCGGGGGCCGGTTGGGAGGGATCTCGATGACGGCGCGACCGATCAGGGTGAAACGAAGGTCATCCGGTTCCAAAGACAGGGTGTCGATGTTCAAAGGGACCGCTCCCGATTCCCCCATGGCGGTGCGCCAGCGGATGGGTACGTCCAGGGTGGGCAGGAAGAACGACCAGGGCTTGTCCGGAGTCATCCCCACCAGATGCACGGGCTCCCCACCTCTCAGGGGGGGCAGCCATTGATCCACGGAGGCGGATTGATGGTGTCGGGGGTCAAAATCAAGAGAGGGGAGAGGCCAGCGTTCCTTGAGCCACTGAGGGCCGTAGCTTCCCGCCCAACCCAGGCGGGGCTGGGAGTTCCGGGGGACCGGTCCCCACCCTGCCGGCGGCGGGCAATCCCCGATTCCGGTGATCAACTCGCCAGGATTCTCGATGTTGGCGACTTCGGTTTCGATGGAGGGATCCGCCGGTGGTGAGCCTCGATAGCCGACCCCGATCAGGTTCCGCCTGTCCATGTCTCCGCTGGCCGGATCTCCCCCACCAAAAGCCCTCTCCCAGATCAGCGGCATCTTCTCGAAGGGCTCCGGCGAAGAAGGAACCCGCCCCAGCACTCCCGGTCTCCAGAAGCGATCCCCATGGACCATCAGCCGTTTCTCCCAGGTACCTACCCGAAGAAACACCGTCTGAGACGTCACTTTTCGACCCAGGGGAGCCCTGGCGTGTCCGGTGACCACCACTTCCGCCGAGGGCTTGCAGGGGGCCACGTCCGCCTCCATCAACACGCTGGATTGCCCCGGTTCGCCCCGGTAGACATCGGCCATCTGGACGGGGAGGCCGTCGGGGTCGGCGACAACCCCTTCCCCTGGAAAGGCCCGAAAAGCAGCCCTCACCACCACCACCACCACCTCGACTCCCCGGTCATCAAAAACGGGAAGGGCGGAGGCCTGAAAGCAGCTTCGGTTCAGGAGGTTGGGCATGGGATCTCGGAGGAGGTGCGGTGGGGTCGGGTCATATCCAGTATCCTTTCTCGTCCATGCCCACCGGCCAGTAAGGCAGAGTGGACAGGAATTGGGCGAGATCGCTCCTGCCGGCCTCGACGAGCCAGGGCAACATGAACTCCTCGGGGCGGACCTGGAGGGGAGGAGGGAGGGTGCGGTTCAGGGAGACACAGGCCAGAAAGTATTTGCGGACGAGGCTGATGACTTCCATCTCATCGATTGCCCCCGGATCATCCACTTCGCCGAAGCGAGACAGATCCACTCTTGGACCTCCCGGCGTGGGAGCGCTGCGGGCCATGAATTCACGGTACCACTCCAAGGCCTCGACGCAGGCCACGTCCAATTCGGTCACATAGCGGGCATGGAGGGATCGGTGCTCCACACCTCCCTGACCCCCCGGCGGGGGATCTTCTAGAGGAGACAGGTCTCTCACCGCCTCCATGAGGTTTCGCATCCTGTCGGTAAAAGGGATGATCTTGCTTTTGGGCATGGCAGTCCTCTTCCTCAGGGTACCGGAAGAAAGGTCAGGGCATCCAGAAAATCCGCAAGGTCTTCATGGTCATCCCCCAATCGCTCCACAAGAAACACGATAGGCTCCTCGAAGCTCCACTCCACGGGGACCTCCGGTTCCTGGACACTCGCCTCACCCCAGGTGACCGGACCTTCATCATCCACAACCGATGGCTTGAGCATGGCCGTGGCCTGCTCATTCAAGGCATCGCAGGCGGCGTGGTATCGAATCAGCACCCCCAGGACTCTCGGATGGGAGGCGGGTCCGCAGGGCCATCTTTGCCTCAACTTCCGCCTGGCCGTGGTGGCCTCTCCCCATCGGCCTGTTTCCCTCAAGATCAGGTCCTTCCACCATTTGGCGCTCTCTTCCACCGCAGTTTCCAATTCAGGGAGATACTGAGTGAACAGGTCGTCGTGCCAGGTGATCTTGGGCTTTGACTCAGTCACGCCGATGGTCCTTTCTGACTGGGGATGACATCAACCACCACGCCTCGCTCGATTCATGGCTGTTCGGAATTTTTTGTTGAGTTTGGACATCATCCCACCCTGTTTTCGGGAACACCGCGTACATTGGACAAAGACCTTGCTGTCGGGGCTGGGAATGTCCTTGGCAAAGGTCTCCTGGTCCGGATCCGCATCCTGTCGGCACCCACCCGAGTAGAAGTACACCGACAGCGGGGGCTGGTGGTCAAAAATCCATGGCTTGCCAGGGGGTTTCTTTTTGGTCGTCCCACAACTCCAGCACTTTCCAATCTCTGCAGCCTTCTTCTGTTGAGCCGCTGTCGGTGTACCATACCGGTCGCTTTTCTTGAATTTACGGCTACAGGGCTTGGTTGGTTTCTCAGCGGTCTTGAAGTCCTTGCTCACACTGGCGGTGGGAGCCAGAACGTTCAGTGGCGTCGAGGCACAGTTCTGGGCAAAAGGATCTCCGTCCCGGACGGCGCATTCCCCCTCCAACTTCACGTCGAAGGAGCCCATCTGGGCGTAGCCTTTCCCCTTGTTCTTGGAGGTTACCACTCCACCGGGCTGGTTCCCCGCCTCGTCTCCGGTGCTGGTGGAGACGTTGGAGCTGTCCTTGATGTAGGTGGCTTGACCTTGAATCTTGACGGTAGAACTGCCGCTGGCCAGATCGCCGGCGGAGATGTTGTTGGGGTAGGGGACGGGTACCGGACCGGTGGGGGCCGGAGGAGGGCTGAGGCACACGTCGGGGGTGCCCATGGCCATGCCGCTGCTCCCCTTGTGGAACAGCCCACTTCCGTTGGCGGAGACAGTAGACGGCATCAGTTGATCAACACCGAGCCGCCCTTGATGCGGTTGACCCCGGTGGCCCGCGTGGAGACGTATTCACCCTGCACCAGGATCTTGCCTGCTGCAGTCAGCACGATGCTGGCCCGACCGCAACGAAGCTCCACCTGATCATCCGCTTCCAACACCAGGGTTCCTCCCTCGGTCCGAACCTGGAAGGTGGGAGAGCCCGGGGGATCCACCGATCGCAGGCTGGCCAGGACCAGGGGGGGCTCGGACGGATCGAGGGGGAACAGAACCGCCACCTCACCACCGATGGATTCCTCTCCCACCTGAGCGGCGCATCGAGCTCGCACCGGCGTTTTTTCTTCCCCGTTCTGATGGAAAATCCACGCCCACCCACCGCTGTCCAGTCCCACCAGTCGGGCCACTCCCGGCCCCTGGGAAGGACTCCGGGCCGCCACCGTGTTCACCCGAGGAGCCGGGCCCACCAGGGACATCACCCCAGTAACCGCTTCCCCGGAGGGAGTGTCGGCTCGGGTCACCGTCGTGGCTGGGGTCGATACCTCGGTTCGGGATGGCTTGCGGGTCATGAGATTTCCCCGGTGAATACAAGGTGGCACCTAGTTCGCAGCAATCTTGCTCCCCTTGAGGATCAGGTCCCCCGAAGCCTCAACCGTGATCTTCGACCCCTTGATGACGATGTCTCCCCCCGACTTGAGGGTGATCTGGGCCGAACCGCAGGCGATGGTGAGCTCGGTCTCCGCTTGAACGGTCATCTTGGCGCCGCTGCCCACCCCCAGGTCTCCCCCGGCTCCCACGTCCCCCTTCCCCGAGGCTTGCAGGGAAAGGTCGGCCCCGGTGGACAGACCCAGGTTTCCTCCGGCGCTGCCCACCCAAGCCCCACCTACGGTCACCGAGAGGGCCCCACCGATGGCCTCGCTGGCCGCCCCTCCTACCGACACGCTCTTGGTCCCTGCCACACTTTCGGTGGACACCGCCCCCACCGACAGGGTGTAGGCGGCACCCACCGAAGTGGTTTGGGCGGCGCCGACGGTGACGGTTCGGGCGGCGCCGACGGTGATGGTCTGGGCCACCCCCACCGTCTGGGTGTCGCTCACCGAGATGGTCTCGGTCTGGCTGCCGCCGATGGTGATGGTGACGTCGGCGGCCACGTCCTCGGTGCGGGAGGCCCCGACGCTCTGGCTCTTGTTGGCCCCTACCGACTCGGTCTGATCGGCCCCCACCGACAAGGTGAGATTGGAGCCAATGGTCTCTGACTGATCGACCCCCACATCCATGGTCTCGTTGTTGCCCACACTCTTGGTGCGGTCATTTCCAATGGTCAGGGTCTCATTGTTTCCCACGTCCCGAGTGCGATCCACTCCCACCACCCGGGTCTCGTTGTTGTCCACAGTGATGGACTCGTCATGGGCGACGTGACGGGTGCGGTCGTTGCCCACATCGGCGGTTTCGTCATGGCCGATGGTCTGGTTCTTGTCGTTCTCGATGAGGATGTTCCAATCTTTCTGGCCGTGCAGCCAGATCTCCTCGGAACCGGCCAGATCCTCAAACCGCAGCTCGTTGTATCCGCCTCCCCCCTTGGAGCTGTTGGACTTGATGGTGGAGCGGGTCTTGTCTCCGGGAAGGGAGTAGGGAGGGGGATTGTCCCCGTTGTAGACCCTCCCCGTGATGAGGGGTCGATCCGGATCCCCTTCAATGAATTGGACGATCACCTCCTGGCCGATGCGGGGGATGAACATGCCTCCCCAGCCCACCCCAGCCCAGATCTGGCTGACCCTTATCCAGCAGGAGGAGTTCTCGTCGCTCGTCCCCAGACGATCCCAGGGAAATTGGACCTTCACTCGGGCGTGCTCGTCGACGTAGATCTCCTCCCCGGAGGGTCCCACCACCACGGCGGTGTGAACTCCAGGAATGGAAGGCCGGGGAGTGCGGCGCGCCGGGCGGAAGGGGATCGAATAGGGAATGGCTTGAAAACGATTGCGATACAGCGGTTTCCTGGGCTCCGAACCCTCTCCTGAGGAAGAGGAGGGGGACCAGGGATCGGGTTGGGCTCCCTGATGATGGACCTTCACCAGCAGATACTCCTGGTTCAGATCAGAGCGGGGATGATTGGAAAGGGTGAAGCGCATCCCGGCGGTGAACCGGCGGGCGTCTCCCTCCCCCTGGGCCCGGGATCTTGGGGTCTGGAGCTCCTCCAGGCGGAGTTTTACCAGAGTGTCTCCGATCGTCGGATCGACATATTCCCCAGGAAAATCATAAACTTCAAGTTCAGGGTTCAGTTCGGCTTCCGCTTCGGACTCCAGATCCTGGGTGGGCTGCTTGAAGCCGTAGTCCCGCAGGGTGGCCTTGCCCGAGCGCACCTGGCGATCCGCCCGGAACTGGTCGATGTGCTGATCCTCGGTGGCGCCGGTGGAAGCGGCGTGGAACTCCAAGGTGGCGGCGTCGGGAACCTCCGAGCTGCCTCCGGGATCGTCCCCCAGAACCAGGACATGGCCCGAATCCGAATGTTCAAACGCAAACCAGATACCCTCCTCCTCCAGCAGACGGGAGACGAAGGCGTGATCCGACTCCCGATACTGAACGCAGTAATCCCTGGGGGAATAGCTCCCCGACAGGCGATCCGCCAGCAGGTCTCCCCCGGAAATTCCATGGGCCTCCAGCACCTCCTTGACGATGTCCGGCACCGATTTGGCTTGGAAGATGCGGCAATCCCGCCTCTGGGTGAGTAGCCACATCATGGGAACCACCACCACCGAATAGCGGGCCTGGTGGGTTCCCTCCTCGGTGGCCTCCATGCGTCTCACGATCCCGTGGAAGTACCGTTCCCCTTCGCTGTGATGCAGGGTGAGAACGGCGTCTTTGCCCATGGCCGCCTCCAGGTCCACATCCAGGTCGGCACTGACCAGATCCACCCTTACCTCAAACAGGCGAGAGATCTCTTCGTCGGCCTCGAAGTTCACCACCCGAAACAGTTCGGTGTCCATGCCGTCGATGACGAAAGTCTGCTCTGCCTCGTCCCTGCCCCGTTGAGTGCTCATCTCAACCCTCCCCGGCGTCGACCCGGAAGGCGCCCGCGTCATCAACAAAAACCCGCATGGTAGAAGGCAGCCCACCCGAGGACAAGCGGCTCAACACCTCATGAGACACCGCAGGGAGGAGGGTTCCTCGAACGATGTGATCGACGTTGCGAGCCCCGGTTTCCACCTCGGTGCAGCGAGAGGCGATGGCGTCGGCCACGGTGGTGTCCCAGGTCAGGACCACCTTGTGGGTGTCGGCCATCCTCTTGGCCAGGTGCCCCAGCTTCAGGTCGACGATCTCCCGGAGGACCCCTGCCCCCAGGGGCATGAAGGGCACAATGGTCATTCGGGCCAGAAGAGCCGGCTTGAAGTGGCGGGACAGGATGGGACGGATGTCCTTCACCACCGCATCGTGATCGTCGGGAATTCCCGTCTCGATGAGGCGGGTCAACCGATCCGTGGCCAGATTGGAAGTAAGGAAGACCACGGTGTTTTTGAAGTCGATCTCCCGTCCCTCTCCATCCGCCAGGGAGCCTTTGTCAAAGACCTGGTAGAACAGATTGAGCACCTCGGGGTCGGCTTTTTCCACCTCATCCAGCAGGACCACCGAATAGGGTCTTTGACGGACCGCCTCGGTCAGCACCCCCCCTTCGCCAAAGCCCACGTAGCCGGGAGGGGATCCTATCAACCGGGAAACCGTGTGTTTTTCCTGGAATTCCGACATGTTGATGGTGACCATGGATCTCTCCCCCGAGAAGAGAAGATCGGCCACCCCAATGGCGGTCTCGGTCTTCCCCACTCCTGAGGGACCCACCAGAAGGAAGACCCCCAGGGGCATGCGGGGATCCTGCAAACCGGCCTTGGCATCCCTCAGCCTGCCCCCGATGGCCCTCAAGGCGGGGGTCTGACCGCGAATCCGCCTCGCCAGGTCCTCCTCGAAGCGCATCACCGCCCGAGCTTGATCCTCCATCACCCTTCCCACGGGAATGCCGGTCCAATCCGCCACCACGGCGGCCACGACTTCCGGACCCAACTCGGCGTGGACTTGAGGTTCCTTCCCCTGAATCGCGGCCATCTCCCCCTGAGCCACCGCCAGGTCGGCCCGAATCTCAGCAGCGGTACGGGGAGGGGGCTCCGGCGCTGTCCCCTCGGTGCTGGCCTCGGTCTGGCCTTCCACCGAAGGGGCGGAGCGGACCCTGTCCAATTCCCGGCGAAGCTGGATCACCCGGTCCACGGCCTCCTTTTCCGACTCCCACCGGGCCTTCAGGGCCACGGCTTCCTGGCGAAAGCGATCCACCTGCTCCGCCAGGGCTTGGGATCGGTCCTCCACCCCGGGCATTCCCGCTGCCAGATCCCGGGCCAGCGCCCGAGCCTCCCTCTCCTTGGCCTCTACCCGCCTCTCCACATCTTCCAGGGCGGCAGGGCGGGAGGCGATGCCGATCTTCACCCGGGCGGCGCAGGTGTCCAGCAGGTCCACCGCCTTGTCGGGGAGCTGGCGCCCGGTGATGTATCGTTGGGAGAGGCGAACGGCGGCCACCACCGCGTCATCCCGGATATGGACTCCGTGGGACTCTTCGTAGCGGGAGGCCAGGCCCCTCAGCATGCCTACCGCCGCGTCTTCATCGGGTTCGTCCAGTTTTACCAATTGGAAGCGCCTGGCCAGGGCAGCGTCTTTTTCAAAATATTTTTTATATTCACTCCAGGTGGTAGCGGCGATGGTTCGCAACTCTCCCCGGGCCAAGGCCGGTTTCAGCAGGTTGGCGGCGTCCCCTCCTCCTTGGGGGCCCCCCGCTCCAATCAGGGTGTGGGCTTCATCAATGAACAGCACGATGGGTTTGGGACTGGCCTTGACCTCGCCGATCACCGCTTTCAGGCGACTCTCGAACTCCCCCCGCATTCCCGCGCCCGCTTGAAGCAGGCCCAGGTCCAAGCAGTGGATCTCCACCCCCACCAGCACCTGGGGAACGTCTCCGGCGACGATGCGAAGGGCCAGCCCCTCCACCACCGCCGTCTTGCCCACCCCTGCTTCCCCCACCACGATGGGGTTGTTCTTGCGGCGCCGGGCCAGGATGTCCACCATCTGGCGAATCTCCGCATCCCTCCCAAAAACCGGGTCGATTTTCCCCTTTCTCGCCTGGGCAGTGTAGTTGATGGTGAATCGTGACAGGGCGGAGTCGGCCCCGAGGGCGGCGGCGTCCTGGGCCTCCCCCCCTTCTCCGGCGGAGGTTTCTGCGTCTTCGATGGACCCTCGGACCCATTCCGGAAGGCGGCGGCGGAGATCGTCCTTGCGAAGGGGCCTCAGCACCGCAGCCTCGGCAGGGGTGAGGTAACGGTTTGCTCCCAGGACCAGGGCCAAGAGCAACATCCCGGAGCGGATCTTGGAATAGCCCAACTCCACCGAACCCACCAGCCAGGCATCCTGAAACCAATCCATCAACAGGGGAGAGAACACCGGCCGGCTGGTGTTGCCGGTTCGGAGACCATCCAGGGCTTCGTTGACCGCCCGCTGGAGGAAGGCTGGATCGATGTCGAAGGCCCGCAGCGCCAGCGGGATGTCGGAGCGAGACTCGTCCAGCAGTTTGGCCAGATGATGCTCGATGGTGACTTCGTAATGCCCCCGGGCGATGCACAATCCGGCAGCTCCGTGCAGGGCCGCTGCGGAATAAGGTCCCATTCGAGACAAAAGAGACTTGATATCGGTTTCGATCACAGCAATCCCCCAATGGGCAGAGGTACAACAATGGACGGACGTGGAGAAGGAGGCAACCCCAGCCAGGCGTCCTGCCCCAGACGGCTCTGGGGAGGTCGGGTAGCCAGCACCGCTGAAGGCATTCGAGCCCGGTCCACCACCACTTCCAGGTCGGCGTCCAGGGGGCTGGGGGACCATGCAGAAACCAGCCCCTGCATCTGTCGCCATCGTTCCTCCCCCTCCAACCAGGGGTGGGGAGAGGAACCTTCCGGCAGGACCAGGCGAACCCGGATCTTGCCTGCCGGGTCCAGCAGGCGGGACCCCACCAAGGCGTTCACCCCCAGGGTGCAGCTCTTCAGGCCCAGGGAGGATCGCTGGTCGGCGTCCAGGGTGACGGTACGGGGGAGCCCCTGCAGAATCTCCACGGCGATCCCGGCGGGGAGGAGGGCCGACAGCAGGGCCTGAAGCCCACCGGCGTTGCGGGGGTGGTGCTGGAGGAGGCCCGCCAGGGGGAGAAGCTCCAAGGGATGGAGGCCTCCCAGCCCGTCATCGGGGATGCCAGAGGCTCTGGCCATGGAGGAGATCATGGGGGTGGATTGATGGAAGTCGCGGTAACGGCTGGAGATTTTTACCAGCAATGAGAGAAGGCGGTGGTGAAAGATGTCGAAGAAGTCCCGAAGAACGGTATCGTCGGGCAGCCCCTCCCACACCGCTTCGATCATGTGAGAGGGGAGGGGAGAGGACGCCCCATGAAGGCCCATGAAGGTGGCCACCACTTCGTATCGGTCTTCCTTCCCCACCTCCTGCACCCTCTCCACACCTTCCACGTCTCCGCTGGGGAAGGCCAGGCGAGGACTCACTCGAAAGCGCACTTTTTCATGGGAGAAGGGTCCCGACTCCCCCGGCTGGGGGGCGTCGGGGCTTTCCGCCAGGAGGAGTTTCACCGCCTGGAAGAAGGAGTAGTGCCCGGGTTCGGCCAGCACTCGGGAGGTCAAACCAGACATCGATCCCCCAGGCGAGGGGGCCAGGTGAGAGTGTCCCCCCGGGACAGATCCCGCACCACCAACCGGCTGAAGGAATTGAGGGAGACCCACTGGGCCAGGAACCGATCCAGCACCGTCCCGAAAACGAAGGTGGCGCCAGGGCCCCCGAATCCTCCCTCTCGTACGTCCACTTCTACACGACTTCCCCGCACCGGCCTGCCCATCATCATCCAATCCATGGGAATGGCCCGCACCTCCAGCAGGGACTCCATCCGCATCTGGTGAACCCGGGCGGCCTGTTCTTGAGCCAGGGCGTGGAAATTGTAGAGGGTGAGCAGGGTTCGCAAGGCCTCCACCGAACCCAAGGAGCGATGGGCCAGGGAGAGATGCCCGATGAGTCGGAAGTACAGACCCCGCCCCAGAGGGGGGGACACCGGTGCTGTGGGTGCCGTCAGGTTGGTCATGGCGACGTGGGAAGGGGATCGGGAGCCGGCAAGGCGGATATCCCCCGCCACCAACCTCTCCGTCAGAGCCCGGTTGGTGCAGAGAAGGTCGATGGAGAGCAACTCCTCTTCAGAGAGAGCCTCGGAGCGTCCCGCCCCCACCGAGAGCCAGGTCTCGGGGCTGGACCCATCCGCACCGGGACGCACCTGGGCCCGGTACCAGGGTCTGGACAGCACTCCTCCCTTGGAGATGGCCTCGGTCCAGGGCACAAACAGCCGCCTCTCCGGCCTTCCCCGCACCGCTCCTGAGACGGTCTCCACCGAAAAGATCTCGAAGTGAAGGGGATCCTTGCCGGTCCGCCCCGGCCACACCCGGTATTCGGTGCGGGTCTGGTCCACCACCACCGGATCGGCAGGGTGGGGAAACAGGTTCACCGCTGGCGTGCATCCCAGGCGAAAGGAGCTTGCCGTCACCTTCCGGGGGAGTTCCAAGCGCCCATCGAATTCCACCAGGAGATCGAATCCGGTGGTGTCTTCCAGGGAGATCAGGGCAGGACCCAGGCCGGTGACATCAACAAAGTGGAACTTCTCGGGAAGGGCGAAATATTCCTGGAGGAGGCGGTATCCATCAAAGGCCTGGGGGGGGTAGGGGAGGAGGGCTTCGTTTTGAGCAAACCCTACGGCTTGAAGGGAGTCCTGGGGTAGTTTCGCCCCTCGTCCCGCCCCATTCTCCACCCGTACCGACACCACTCGCCGCAGCAGCCACGACAGCAGAGTGGCGGGGAGATCCCCTTCGCCATGGAGGTAGAAGCGCAAACGACTGACTCCCGAGGCCGCCACCGGATCGGCTCCCCCTTGGAGCTTGAGTCGCAGGCGGCTGCGGTGGGGGCCCGAGGGCTCCAGGATGGCCTCGACGACGCTGAGGGGCACCAGATCCACATCGAAGGCGGTCCGAAACCGGCATCGGGTCCCCTCCACCGGCACCGATTCAACCTCCGACCCCCGGGGAAGCCGGAGGGAGCCACGCAGGGCCAGGGGGCGAAACTCTTGAATGACCATGGAGGGAATGGGGCGCAGATACTGAGGCCACAGCAGGGAAACCAGGGCGTGGGTGATCTCAGGAACCTCGTCGTCGAGCTTCTCCCGCAGGCGGCCGGTCAGGAAGGCGAACCCCTCCAGGAGGCGCTCGGTCTCCGGATCCTTGCTCGGTCCGGGACCCGCTAGAGCCCAGGCCAGGGAGGGATGAGCCTTGGCAAACTCCGCCCCTTCCTCGCGAAGGTAGGCCAACTCGTCCTGGTAGTAGCGCTTTCGCACCGTGACCTCTGAGGCGCCGTTTGGGCCTCCCCCTGGGAAGCGGCGATCCATGCACCGCAAAGGCGCCGGATTGTAGATCCCATGAACGCCGATGGAAACGGATTCTACGAACCGATTCGGGGAATGCCCTGCTCCTTTCAGAATATGTCCTTTCCGGATGAAGGACCGCGCCCACCCCCGAGTCCCATGACTTCCGCTACCATGCCGCCAAGGAGCTTTCACCCATGCCCCCGTCTCCTCGCTTCCTCCCTCGCCTCTTCCTCTCCTTGTCTCTCCTGGCGATGGGATGGGCCCTGGTTCCCAGCGCCAGGGCCGGTTCTCCGGTGCCGCGCCAGGACGCTCCCACTGGCGCCGCCAAGACCTGGATGGCCTTCTGCTCCAGTTGTCACGGCCCGGTGGGCAAGGGGGATGGGCGGGTGGCCACCGCCATCCAGAAGCCTCCTCCCGACATGTCCACTCCCGAGTGGCAGCGCACCCACACCGACGAGACCATTCGCACCTCCATCCTCACCGGGACAGGGGGCCGGGGAGGCTCGGCGGCGATGCCGGCGTTTGAGAGGGTGCTGAAGGCTGGGGAGGCGGAGGCCCTGGTGAAGTACATCCGCACCATGAAGGACTACTGAAAACCTATCCCGCCCCCTCTCCCTTCGGCGCGGTAACCTCCACCAGAAAATCCCCCTGGGGAATCCCTACCGGCAGGCGCCGTTCCCCCAGGGCCCGCAGCAGCATGAGAGGATCGTGTCGGAAGGGGACGGACTGGTCGATCCCCGAGGTCATGGCCCGCAAGGCGGCGTGTTCAAACGCGAGAACGTCCTCCAGGCAGGGCAGGTCCAACGCCAGGGTCTGGAGATGGCGGGCGAATCCATCCGCTTCCAGCGCCGCAAAGGGTTGGGGAGGATGGCTCTTCCAGAATCCGGCCAGAAGGGCCTCAAAAGCAGGCACTCCCAGGGACATCATCAACAGGCGGGAGGTGAGCTTGAGGTTGGTCACCACCATGGAAGCCCGGAACTGGCCGAGCAGATCCTGCACCAGGCTCACCCCCGGATCCCCTCCCAGCTCCTCCGCCAGGGGCCCCTCCGCCGGACGGCCCACCACCAGGGAGCCCAGGGCCTCCTCCCACTGCTCAGGGGTGATGGCGGGGCTGGTTTCCAGAGGAGGGGAGCTCACGCCGCCTCCTTGGCCTTCGGCAGGCCCGCTTCATTCCAGGTCTGGTGCATCCATCTGAGCTGCTCCCTCACCCGATCGAGGCCGGCTAAAGGCACGTAGGAAGGGAAGATTTCGAAGATCAGGGCCCCCAGGTTGGGGAGGCGGGGAAGCACCTTTTGGCACAGCTCCCGCACTTCCGGGGGGATGGCTCCTGAATGGGAATCCACCCAGTAGTTCCGGTGCTCGAACCCTCCTGCCAGGTGAATCTCCCACACCCTCTCCAAGGGGATCTGATCCAGAAAGGCCTCCACCGATTGGCGGCCGTTGCGGGCATTGGCCCAAAGGTTGTGGAGATCGAGGAGGATGCCGCAGTCGGCGGCCGTGGTGACCTCCGCCAGGAAGGCTCCATCGTCCATCTCCCCCCCTCGGGGTTTCAGGTAGTTGACCCCGGTCTCCACGGCAAAGGGAAAGGGCAGGAGGGAAGACACCGAGCGAATGGATTCCACGGCCGCTCGGACTCCGGCGGGAGTCTGCAGGGGAGGAAGCAGGAAACTGGTGGAATATCCAGAAGTTCCGGAAATTCCTACCTGATTGAAGGCCAGATGGGCTGAGGTCCATCCCGGCTGAAGGGCGGTGAGGGTGTGGAGGAGGGGAGGGATGTGCTCCGCATCCGGAGGACGGGAGCCTCCCACTGGAAAGGCAACGGCGTGGGTGAGCTTGGGTTGGGGACATTCAACCAGACGCTGGAGAGAGGCTTCATCCACCCGGTAGGGAACGCCGCCAGGGAGGGAGGGGATCCAGAGGGTTTCCGGCTCCACCTCCACCACGTCTACGAGGCTGGCGTCTTCATGCAGAAGGGGATCCACCCCGCTGCTGAAGGTGAGGCCAACCCCGTAGACGGGCGGTTTCATCAGCGCTGGTATCCCCATGGACCCACTTCTGCGTGAACGGTCAGGTCAGCGGGATTGACCACAAAGTCCTTCTCCAGGGAGAAGGTGCATTCCACCCCGGACAGGCAGGGAAGGCACCCCAGCTTCTCTCCCAGATTGAGCATCACCTTGAGCAGGCGGTCCGGGTCGTAGGAGACCTCCGCCGGGATCACCACCCGTACCGGTCCTGACAGATTCCTGTTCTTCCTGATTTCCTTTTCCATTTCGTCGTTCTCCAAAGACGAGAAATTGAGGAGGGCCCCAGCTCAAATCTCCACGCGGACGGCCCATGGATCCCGTCCAGGAGCGCTCCGTGAGGTACGCCGTCTCGTCTGAGCGGTCCCCACAGGGAGACCAACCAAAGCAAATTCGGAGAACACAAATAAATTTACAGAAGGGAGAAAACGGGCCCTCTTTCCCCGTTACCTCTCCTCCGCCCGAACCCTCACTGCCCTTTCCATCCCCGGATCCACCACCGCCCCCACCGCCTTGGCTTTCTCAATGTATTCAAGAGATTCCCTATACCGATGGGAGTCGGCATGGGCCACAGCCAGGATCAGGAAGGCGTCTCCCCTCTGAGGGTCCAAGGCCAGAACCCTGTTGGCGGTGGCGATGGCGTCATCATGGCGATCCTGCATCATGTAGACGTGGCCCAGGGCGGTGAGGACATCGGCTCTTTGGGGGGCCAAACGCTCGGCGGTCTTCAGGGAATCCTCGGCGTCCTTGAGCATGCCCAGGTCGTTGTACAGGGAGCCCAAGGCCAGGTGGGCATCCACCGAGCGGGGGTTGGCGGAAATGGTGTCCATGAGGATTCGGGTGGAACGGAACTGGTCTCCCTTGTCCGCCATCACCCGAGCCAGGGCGATGGCCGGCCAGGGGAAGGTGGGGTCGAGGCGCATGGCCTCCTCCAACAAGGGGCGGGCCTCTTCGGGCTTGTCGATGACCGCCCTGCCATAGAGGTAGACCTCCATCGCCGAAGTGGGGCGGGAGTCCTTGCGGGCCTTGTACTCCGCCACCATCTCCACCGCCTTGCCAGCAGCCCGCATGGCGTCCTGGTAGCCCCGATGAGCCTCCAGGGAGTCCGGGGAGTCGCTTCTCAACGGGGAAAAGGCCTGCGCTGCCTCGCCTCCCTTGCCGATTCGCAACAGGGTCCAGCCCTGCTCCAGGGGAGTAGGGGGAGAGAGGGGAACCGCAGCAGACGGAGAAGGTGAGGGCGGGTTCGATGGCGCGTCTCCGCTGCCACCCCCGCATCCCCACAGGATGAAGAGAAGGAGGGGGAGGGCCGCCCGGAGGGGCCCCTTGTCAACCAGGGATGATGTAGACCTCATCGTCGTAGCAGGCCCCTTGAAAAAGGTCCTCGCAACCGGTGTCCATGACGCAATCGATCTGCCCCTGGAGGAGGTCTTCGCCTTCAATGAGCTCCAGGCGCTCCTGCTGATACTGGCAGGAACTGGTGCATTCCACCGAGTCGTACCCGTCGGGATACTGAAGCCCGCACTCCTCAAACAACTTCTCACAGGCGTTCTTGCAGGTGGCTTCACACCCGGCAAGGCCCAGAGGGAGGAAGAAGAGGAGAAGGAAGGCGGAGCGCAACTCAGGACCCCAACGGTGAATCACCAACGAATCCACGGACAATAGCTGTCGTAGTCGGTCAGGCATTGGGGATCGGAGATGTCCACCAGCTCCACGCACTCAATGAACTGGTGAGCGTCCTCCGGGGTCTGGAGATCGTAGTTCCCCAGATCCTCCTCGGCGTCGGCGGAGCGGCTGGTGGTGTAGAGGGCCCGGGAGCACTGCTCCACACAGTAGTCGTAGGCAGTCTCTTGATCGTCACCGGGCACGATGGGGGTGATGCCGGTGCCGTTGCACTGGAAGTAGATGCGGTTGCAGGCGCTCTGGCAGGTGTGGGTCTCACACCCCATCATCGTCACCAACAGGGCCGGCATCAGGGCGAGGAAAAACCAGGTCAGACGGCGAGGCATGGGAAGGGGCTCCAAGGCTGCCCGCATACTAAAGAAGGCCCCCCTCCGCCGCAAGGCGCGTGCTTGTGAAGAATCCAAGGGATCCCCCCCTCGGGTGGAGGATCAGGGGAACAGGCGGTCGAGGCGACATAGGTAACGGCCAGATGGAGTTTGAACTGGTTCTGCCCCGCATGATGGTGAAAGAATCGGTTGAGATCAGGTTCCCCACCGAGGAACCCGCCGCGCTCATCGTCCCGCCGGAGGGGGCGGATCTCAAGCTCGGCCACCCATCAACTCCACCAGCTCCCCAGTGGGTTCGGTGGGGGTCTCCAGTCGATTCACCACCTTGTCGAAACCTACCTCGTCCAGGACGATGCGAGTAGGAATGAAGGCCTCGTCGGGCAGTTCGCGCCGCGATTCCATGAAGTAGAGCAACGCTTGTTCAACCACGAAGTTTTTCTTGAGTCCCGCCCTCTCGGTGAAGCGATCAAGCCTCTCCTTGGTGGTTGCTGAGATGGTTGCCGATACCTGGGCTTCGCCAGACATGCTTGCCTCCAGAGGATGACCACGGAAAACCGTGGAAAACCATGGTAACGCCTGACAGGGCCCAGATGCTGGGGTCCCTCATGGACCGTGAGTTCTTGGGTGTCCCCATTGGGGATGGCCCCTCCTTGGTATCATCGGCGGTCATGAAGGCCTCCCTCCCCCTCTTTTTTCTGTTTCTGTTCGCCTTTCCTGTCCCCACCCCTCCTGCACTGGCAGGGGCGGCGGGAGGATCAGGAGCCTCTTTGGCGGCGGAATCGGGAAGGACCCCGGATCAGGAAGCCATGCAGGCCCAGAAGAGGATGGAGCGCCATCCCCGTTCATCCCGGGCTCGGGCCCTCTGGGTGCGGGCCCTTCTTCAGGCAGGGAGGATTCCCGAGGCAGTGGCGGCGGCGGATCCCGGCCCGGGAATCCGGTCAAGCTGCCTGCTCTGGGAGGTGAGGGGAGAGGCCCAACAGGCGGCGGGGGGGGCGAAGTCCGCCTTGGAGATCCTGCAAGGAGCGCCTCCCGCCTGCTCCTCATCGCTGCGGCTGCTGCGGGTGAAGCTGTTCCTGGAAATGGGGGATCCCGCTGCCGCCCTTCCCCTGGCCCATCGCGCTGTTCTCCATCCCTGTCAACGCAGAAAGGCCCTTCCCCTCCTGTTCCGCGCTGCTGCGGGGATGGGAAACGCGGGGCTGGCTCTGAGGGCGGCTCTGGCCTCTCCTCGGGGCAGCCTCTCCCCGGCTCACCTGGCGGTGGCGGTTCGGGGGCTGATGGATGGGGGGCATTTCCACGAATCGATTCTCCTCCTGCGCTGTCCCCACGCCCCGACCCAGGATCCAACGGTGGTGGGGCTCCTGGCCGAGGCCTTGAGGCGGGTGGGGCGCCCTGAGGAAGCAGCAGAAGTGCTGGCCCTCCTTCCGCCAGGAAATGGGGGGCCCGGTGAGAACGCCAGGCTGGACGCCCTGGTGGAGGCCTCTCGGGGGGCGCTGGCGGAAGGAAACTGGGAGGAGGCCTGGCGCTTGACTGGTGAGGCGCTGGCTCTCTCTCCTCTTCGCCCCGACCTCTTGTCACAGGGGGTAGAAACGGCGTTCAGGACAGGAAGAATCACCGACGCCCGGGCCCTGCTGGAGAGGCTCCTGGAGGTGGATCCGGGGAACGACAAGGCCCGCCGCAACCTTCAGCGGTTGAAGGAAGGTCGGTAGAAGGGGCAGTATGGCCTCCCATCCTCATTGCCTCTCGGAGTTTCCCATGCCCTCTCGTGCCGTGAAGAAGACCGAAGAAGAGTGGAGGGGGATTCTCACCCCCGAAGAGTTTCACGTCTTGAGAGAGAAGGGGACCGAGAGGGCCTTCACCGGAAAATATTGGAATCACAAGGGAAAAGGCGCTTATCGCTGTGCGGGCTGTGGTTCTGTCCTGTTCGATTCGACCCAGAAGTTCGATTCCGGCTGCGGCTGGCCCAGCTTCTTTGATGCCCTGGACAAGGACCGCATCGAGGAGAAGGTGGACCGGAGCTTTGGCATGGAGAGGGTGGAGGTGATGTGCAGGGCCTGTGGTGGCCACCTGGGGCATGTGTTTCCTGACGGTCCCCGTCCCACGGGGCTGCGGTACTGCATCAACTCGGTGAGTATCGATTTCGTGACACCCCAGGAGTCCCAGAAAGAGCCCGGTTGATGTCCTCCCCGGCGAGGATCCAGCGATGAGCGCCGCCCCTCCTCCTCCTCCCGCCTCCAAGGTTCCCCGGAGGGCTCAGCGTCCGGCGGTGGAGTCCTTTGAACCGCCTCGACCTGCGGAATTTGACGAGGAGATGGAGGAATTCGTCGTTTCTTCCTCCTCCTTTCGTCCCGTTCAGAGTCCCCCCGAGATCCTTTCCCAGAACGCCTTGGACGCCGAGGCTCCCTCTCTGGATCCGGCTTCGGTGCGGATGCTGGCCGACCAACCCTTGGAGAGGGACGAGGACGATCTCCTGGGATTTTCGGTGTATGCCGATGCCTTGGCTGCCGTCATCGACAACCCTGGCACCGGCACTCCCCTCACCATTGCCATTCACGCCCCTTGGGGAGCGGGGAAATCCTCCCTGGCCCGAATGGTGGAAAGACGCCTCCGGGGGAAACCGGCCGCAGGAGGGACTCAGCCCCACACCACCTGCTGGTTCAACGCCTGGATGCACGACGACGCGGAGCGCCTCTCCACCGCCCTGGCGGCGTTTGTGGCTCGGGAAGCGGATCGGCGTCGCCCCCTGTGGAAGAGGTGGATAAGGCCTCTGCCTCCCGCCTTGAGACCTCCGGGAGAGCGCGTCCTCTACGAGTTCGCCTTCAACCTGGTGACCCTCATGGTGGCCTCGGTGCTGGCGGTGTTTTTCGCCTCCTCCCTCCACGATCCCCCCGATCCCTTCGCCCTCTCCAAGGAAGTGGCCCCTTTGGGAACCTTCCTCCAGAGCCAGTTCGGAGCCCTGGGAACCACCTTCTTTGGTTTCGCCTTTGCCGCCCTGACCGCTTATCGCTACCTGGCGGCGCCGGTGGTGAGCTCGGTGGCCAACATGGTGCGAAACCGCCAGGCTGAGGCCGGTACCGGCTCGGTGGATCGGGTGAGGGAACAGCTCAATCTGCTGATTGACGACGCCCTGCCCAAGGGCTCCCGCCTGGTGGTGTTCGTGGATGACCTGGAACGCTGCCGTCCTCCCGGGGCCATCGATCTGTTGGAAGGGGTGAATCAGCTTCTCTGCCAGCCCCAGGTGGTGACGGTGATCTGCGCCGACATCCCCGCCGTTGCCGCCCAGGCAGAGATCAAGTACGCCGCCATGGTGAAGACTCAAGGCAACCGATCCCCCGCCTACGGTCGCCTCTATCTACAGAAAATCATTCAGCTTCAGTTTGATCTGCCCGAACCCTCGGAAGAGGCCATGAAGGGGATGCTGGCCCGACTGGCGGATCCTGAACCCTCTTCCTCGAATCCGGACGCAAGAGGAATCGCGGCGGCGGAGCTGGGGGCTCCAGCGCCTCCCCGACCCTTTGCCGGAGTTCGGGAATGGGCGTCATCGAGGGTCCAACTCCTGGGATATCCTCTGGCTCTGCTCATCGGTCTGGCCCTGGTGGGGGAGCTGGCCGCCCTCCTTCCCTCTCCCTATCGGGAATGGGCCCTCTCGGTGCACTCCTTCCTGCTTCTGGCTCTGCTGATGGGCGCCTTCCTGGTGCGCCAGTGGTGGAGGAGGGAGCAGAAGGCCGCCCAGGTCCTGCAGGGGCAGAGGGGGGCCATCGACAGCGTCCTTCGCTCTGGAAAGTCCGCAGACCAGCTCGCGTCGCCCCCTGCGACCTCCCTCTCCAAGACCCAGTGGAGCGCCCTGGTGAAAGAAAGGAAGCAGCTCCAGATCATCAATGATTCCAGTTATTTTCGTCAGGCGGTCGAGGTGGCTTCCCAACCAGGAACCCTCCCCGGTCTGCCCCGCCACGCCCGTCGCCTCCTCAATCGCCTGCGGCTGCTGGTGTTCATCGCTTATCAGAAGGGCCTGGGCCGGAGTGTTCCTCCCATCGAGCCCCGCCATGTGGGGAAGTGGGCTGTTCTCCAGGAACGCTGGCCAGAGGTGGCCTCCCGCGTTGGGGAGGAACCAGAGTTCATGGCCTCCCTGGAAGAGGCCGCTTTTGAAGAGGAGGGGGAAACCTGGCAGTCGGTTCTGGACACCATCCCTGCTGTCCTGGACGACACCGAGGATCTGCGAAGATTCTGTCGGGAAGGGGCCCTCCTGGGGGGCGTGGTGAGGAGTCTGGTGCGGTTTGAGGCGGCAGAGGAGGGGCGGATGGCGTCGTGGGACGGGAAACCGGAGGCTACAGGGTCAGCACCGCATAGGCCATGATGTCCCCCACGTCCTCGCAGGAGGAGTTTTCCCAGACGTGGTTGTCGTAAGAGATGAAGTAGGCGGTGGCGGAGGCCCCATCCAACTCCAACTCCCCCTTCTGATAATCCCCGGGGTTGACGAAGGTGCCTGCGAAATCGGTGCGATACCAGGTGAGGTCACCGCAGGAACCCGAATCGGAGGACAGCTCCCGTTCTCTCTCAATGGAGGCCCCCGCCCTCTCGTCTTGGGTCAGCACCGCCCCACCGACCCCGGTGTCGCCGATCATCAGCACCTTGCCTTCCTTGCGGATGACAAAGCCGGACACCACTCCTTCATCCCGATCCCTCTCGATGTACTCGAACTGAACGTCCGGATCCCCCTCGTTCAAGGCCGGTCCTCCCAGAACGGGGAGGGTGAAGGCCAGGCGGTGCTCATCCCCGAACTCGTCTTCGATCTCATACATGTAGTTGGGTTCGCAGCCCTCCATGGGAGGATCCAACTCCAGCACGTTCTCCCGGGTCTTGGAAACGGTTCCGGTGACCACCCACTTGCGGCCCCCATCGATCTCCTCGGGAACGGCGTCGGATTCGAAGCAGGCCTCCAGGGGCTCATAGGGTTGGCCGGCCCAGCAACCGGAAAGACCGCTGAGACAGGCGCTGGCGAAGAGTGCGATGGAAACGCGGTTCATGATTCCTCCTCCCGAAAGGGAGACGAAGTATAGCCGGGTCTTCTTCTCTCCACTCCTGAGGCGGGGATCTTCCCTTCCCCGATCCCCGGAATCTGTCATCATCCCCCTCCCCAAGAGGTTTTCTCATCCATGCCCCTCCTCCTCGAAGCCATCGTTGCCTCGGTGTATGGCCGTCTGGCGACCGTGGATCTGGGGGAGCGCCTCCTTCCCTGCACCGCCCTGGGTTCCCTGCTCAAAGACGATGGGGCCCTGGCAGTGGGAGACCGGGTAGGGGTGGAGGCGTCGGGGGACACCGGCATCATTCGCCAGCGCCTTCCCCGTCGCAACGCCCTGGTTCGTCCCCCAGCCCATCCCACCAAGCCGCCCCGGGTGGTGGCCGCCAACATCGATCTGCTGGTGGTGATGGCCGCCTTCCTGGAGCCCCCTCTTCAGTTCGGCCTCATCGACCGCTACCTGCTGGCGGCCGCCTTCCAGAAGATTCCGGTGGCCCTGTGCATCAACAAGATCGATCAGGCCACCTCCGATCCCGAGGACGATCCCCTGACTCCTTATCGGAAACTCGGCCCCCCCTTGTGGGAGGTGTCTTCCCGAACCGGCCTGGGAATGGAGGCGTTGGCGGCCCAGTTCGCCGGGAAGATGGTGGTGCTGGCGGGGCCTTCTGGGGTGGGGAAATCCTCTCTGGCCCAGCGGTTGATTCCCACCTATGAGGTGCGGATTCAAGAGGTGAACGCCCTGACCGGCAAGGGACGGCACACCACCTCCACCTCGGTGCTCCTGATCCAGCCGGGAGGTGGGTTTCTGGTGGACACCCCCGGGGTCCGGTCTTTCGGATTGACGGGGATCACCGTCGACGCCTTGCCTGCCCTCCATCCCGACTTTCTCTCCTACGCTCGCAAGTGCCGCTTCGAGGACTGCGCTCATGACGAAGAAGAGGGGTGTGCGGTGGAGGCGGCGGTGCGAAAAGGACGCATTGATGAGGGCCGGTATGAGCGCTATCTGGCCATTCGGGCTTCGGTTCTGGCGGGAGAGGGGTAAGGGAAGCCAGGTCTCATCCACCAATCTCCTTATCTTGGCCCTCCCCGGGGGGCTGCCAACCGTTTATCATCACGCCGCCCTCGGGCGCACCCAGCCAGGACCGTCATGCGAATCTCCCACCGAGCCACCCAGCTTCCCGCCTCCCCCATTCGCCGCCTCGCCCCCCTGGCCCGGCAGGCTGCCGCCGATGGAGTGGAGGTGATCCCCCTCAACATCGGCCAGCCCGACGTACCTTCCCCTCCCGAGTTTCAGGAGGCGGTGCGCGCCTACAGCAGGAATCTCCTCCCTTATTCGGCCTCTGAAGGGGACCCCGGGCTCATCCGTTCCTTGCAGGGGGATTTCGAGAGGCGACTGGGAATCCACCTGGAGGGGTGGCAGCTCATCATCACTATCGGCGGCTCCGAGGCCATCACCTTTGCCCTCCAGTCGGTGGCGGATCACGGCGACAACATCCTGGTGGCCGAGCCCTTCTATACCAACTATCGCTTCCAGGCCTGGTCCAGCGGCCTGGACATCCGCACCGCCACCACCGACCTGCGGGGGGGCCACCGCCTGCCTCCTCCCGACGTGTTCCTGGCCCAGGCGGACGCACGCACCCGGGCGGTGATGATCAACAGCCCCGGGAATCCCACCGGAGCGGTGGTGGATCGCAAGGAGTTCCAGGCGCTCCTGGACGCCTGCACCGAGAGGGGTCTGTGGCTGATTTCTGATGAGGTCTATCGAGAGCTGGTCTATGACGATGCGGAAACCGTATCGGCCCTCCAGCTTCATGACCCCGACAACCGGGTGATCGTGGTGGACTCCCTGTCCAAGCGGTACGACCTGTGCGGCTCCCGGGTAGGGATGCTGGTGACCCGGGATCGGGACGTGAGGGAGACCGCCCTCAAGTTCGCCCAGGCCCGTCTTTCCGCCCCCACCTTGGATCAGATGGCGGCAGCCAGGATGATCGACCAGGTGGGCACCGCCTACATCGATTCGGCCAGGGCCATCTACAAAGAGAGGCGAGACGCCATGGCCGCCGCTCTGGGGGACTTTCCCGGGGTTCACTTCCCGGTGCCTCGGGGCGCCTTCTACGCCCTGGTGGATCTGCCGGTGGACGACGCCGAGGAGTTCTCCCGATTCCTGCTGCGGGATTTTCGCCTGGAGGGGGCGACCTGCCACCTTACTCCCGCTGAAGACTTCTACATGACCCCTGGCCTGGGCCGGTCCCAGGTGCGCCTGGCGTTTGTTGTGGAAGTCCCTCGTTTGGAAAAAGCGGCCCGGATCCTCAAGAGCGCCCTGCCCGCCTACGCCGCCCTGCGGGCCGCCTGACCCTTCAACCGGCGGAGACGCCATCCGCCTTCGGAATCCCATGATCCACGCTGAAGCCAACGAACCCTATGTCCGCTCCCGTTGGGAGAGTGCCAAGAAGGAATTGACCGGGACCCCCCTGGCCATCGCCCTCCAGGTGGAGAGGCTGATGAAGGAGTTCGACCCCCCGGTGTGGGAGATGAGCCGGGCCCACTTCGTCCAGACGGTGGTGGCCACCTCCAACCGGGTGGAAAGCTCCCTGGACGACCGCAGCAAGGTGGCCCAGGTGGTGAGGCGGCATCTGTTGGGGGAGAGGGTGGGGTAGGGTTGGGGCGGGCGGCCACCCGAAGATTCCAAGAGGGCCGGGGGAGAAAAGACCAGGAGAAGCTCAGGGGTGACCCTCCGCAGACAGAACGCTCCCCAGGAACTCACTGACTCGGATTTCCGGCCGAGTTCGGATGGGAGTGGCGTTCACGCCTCCAATTCATTGAGGATGTGCTGTCGACGCTCTTCGTCCAGGTAGTTGCGATTCATGAGATGCCAGGTAGTGCTCTTCGGCCCGGTACCGAATCGTTCCATGACGCTTTGGACATCAGATGCAGTGAGGTGGGTCTTCCCGCCCAGGCAATCCCTCACACCCTCATCGGGTAAGAGCAGCATCGCACCAAAGGCCCGTGCCCGTGCCGCAGTGGGCCAGTGCTCCCAAGCGCCGTCTATCCCGGCGGGAGTTTCATCCATCAGGAGGTGACCGAGGGCAGTGGCCAATCCCATCTCCCCCCCAATTGGAGAGATGAAGGCCGAATTGACCACCGCCTGACAGCGCAAGTCAGGCGTCCGTATCGTCAGGAGAGCCAGCCTGGGGGGAAGAGGGAGTTTGGGGGTGGCGACGTTGTTCCTGGGCAGCCAATTCTTCAGGTCGGGAGCCGGCCCGGACCCCCATCCCAGGTTCTCGCGAAGGTCATAGGCTCTCTCGTAGCCCTCTCTCCACGGTTCCACAGAGGGCGCGGGGCGAGGGAGGACGTGTTGAGCCAAAGGTGCGGAGAGGGGCCGGGTGGTCCGGGAGACGGTCCCAGCAGCCATCACATCTTGAACCTCGATTGCAGTCGTTCCTCGCATATGACGCAGGAGAAGGGTTTCCGGTGAGTGCGGTACAAAGATTCCTCCCCCCCTGGCCTGGGTGTGGGCATCGAGCCGAGAGGCCATTTCTCCCAGGTCGCGCCGAATCACCTCCGCCGTTTGCGGATGCACCAGCCACTTCCAGTCTGAGGGAGTGATGCTTATTCCCTTTGCCTTCTCGGCCAAGGCGGACAAGGCCTCCTCATGGAATTTCGCCGCGACCTCGCCAGAAACGATTCGCAGAGCCTCCAGAAGCGCAGCAGCAGCCACTTCGGCGGGAACGAACACGGTACCTCTCTTCTCCACGAACGAGAGGCCACGGTGCGAAGTGGCCCAGGTTTCGTTGTCCCAACTCGCTTCAAGCTGGTCGCCAACTCGCCTCAGGACCAGGTTTGGCAGGGCTACGTCAACAGCAGCCCTCCTCAGGGCGTGGGCGTGGCACCAGTCGGACCGGCTTTGGAACCATTCATCCGATTCGGAGTCCGTCAGAGCCGGTGAGGGGGTTTCAGTGTCGATGATCCACGCGCAGGCATCACGCAGCCGCGTCGACCGGGCCCATTGGGGAAAGGGTTCTTCATTCACCAATCGCACGGCGACATCGGTCAACCACTGAAGGATCGGGAAAAGGCTCCACCTGATTTCGTCCGCCACCAGACCTTCATCGGAAATGGATCGGGTCATGCACCGTCCCCGGATCCAGATGGCCAGCCCTCCCCAGGTGGCATCAAGGGACGGAACTCCCCAGGGGCTTGGGTCGCGGCCGAAGGAAACCGAGAGGGCAAATTGTTCCCGGTCACCGAACTGCCGTGAGTACCAGTCGCTCATGGCCACTCCTCAGGAAGGGCGCGCTGACCGCGAAGGCGGTTCACTTCCCGGCGCGTGACCAGCTCAGCCTCCAGCAGAGATCTCCACACCCTCTCATCGACATCGCCCCCGATGACCGGGAACCCATGCCAGGCGTCGGGACCCTCTGCCGGTGAGGGGTGGGCACAAAAGCACCACCTTCCCTCGGCGATCCATAGCTTGTTGGCTCCCACGCCGGGACAGGGATGGCCCTCGCCAGGAGTTGCGCGGGGACGCCTGTCGGCATTTTCGCTGGACACAGAGATCCGAACCCTTTCGGCGACTTGTGCTTTTCCGTGTATGGATGGTAGGCGCGGGTCATGACTGAACGCTGCTCCGTGGGGCAAACCGGGCCCGAGCAGGGCCGCGCCGGTACTGTAGCCCGGTGAGAGCCTGTGCCAGGCCGACAGAGCCCCCCGACCCATGTTTCTCAACGGAATGAGGGATCATGCTTCCTCACCCCTTCCCCTCCCCCATGGCGTGGATCTTCTCCGACAGGGCGCGCACCTGTTCCTGCAGGGCCTTGACCGCCTGATTCTCCTTCACTCCTTCGCCAATGTCCTTGCGGAGTTGGGCTCCGGGTTTGGGGGCAAAGAGGAGGCCCAAGGTCGCCCCCACCACCACTCCCGCCCCGAACAGGCCCAGGGCGGGGAGGAGGAGATCCCCCTCGTCACGGCGTTTTTCCACGCCGATGGCGGCGAGAAGTTCATTTCCTGACAGGCTTGGCATGATCGTCTCCAATCAATGGCAGTGAAAAATTCGTCAACGGGACAGGCGGTCACGGGCGGCCCGAATCACCGCCGCTTGCAGGCCCGAAAGCACCAGCCGGCCTCCCCAGCGATTGAGGAAACCTCCCCCCAGGGCAAACCCCAGGGCCGCCGCCGCTCCCACCGCCAGCAAGGGCTGCTCTTCGGCGGCGCGCACCGCCAGCCGAGCAACGTCGGACACAGTGCGCTGAGCCTCCTCCACCAATCCATCCAGTCCAAGGGCTTCTTCCGAGTCGTTGCTCATGTTTTGTCCCCCTACCTTCGGGTCAGTCCGGCGACCGCTCTCCCCAGGAGATATCCCACCGCCAGAGCAGCGGTCAGGGACAACACCGGGTTTTCCTTGATGAATTCCTCCACCCTCTCTCGGTTTTCGGCGAACCCTGCTGGCATTCCTGCGCCGGCAGGCACATAGGTCCCTCCTGGCCCCGGTCTCTCCACCTCTGGCGTCATCTCACTCATTCCGATCCTCCACGGCAAGCCCCTAGCGCCGGGGCCCGCCATCCCGAAGGCCCATCAGCAGGCCAAAACACAGGGCGAGTCCCACAAAAGTGAGGGGGTCTCGCCTTACCTTCTCCCGCACATCGATCTTGCTTCGCGCCGCCGCTCGAACCGCATTCCAGGCCTCCCGGACCTCGTCCCGAGCCCTCCCGATCTCCTGGCGGAGGCGCTCGGCCTCTGCGGTCAGGTCATCGTCTTCAACGGTCCTTTGGGCCTCAATTTCTTCAGGCAACGGCACCTTCATTCCTGGCCCTCCCCCTTGGCACTCCGTCGATTCATGGCCCTCCGCAGCAACCACCACGCCCCCAGCCCATGTACCGCCGCCAGCACCGCCGCCGCCGCGTCCGGGGCCATCATCCTCTCCAGAGCTCGCAGGCCCGCCAGGCACCCCATGGCATAGCCCACCGCTGCGGCCACTCCCGCTCCTCCGAACAGGGCTCCTTGCCGAGCCGCATCTACCACCCCGTCCCGCAGGGTCCGGCGGGCCTCCAGGCGAGCCAGGGTCAGGGATTGATCCAGCAGAACCAGGAGCTTCTCGGAGAAGACCTCCAGGGCATCGGCCAGATCGGTGGGGCGAGGGCGAGGCGGAGCAGGAGAGGGTGGCAGAGGGGGCGGGTTCACGGCGGGGATTCTCCCACAGGGAGACTCTCTTTGGGGGGAACGAAGGATTCCCCGCCCCGGCATTCCACCCGGGCGAATCGGGAGAGGTCCCTCCAGAACGCCTCCGGCTCGTCCAAAAAGGGCCAGTGGCCGGAGAGGGGATAGGCCGTCTCCGCCAGGTGATGACGGGCCAGCCACCGTCTGGAAGCGGGTCCGGAGCTGCGCTCCCCCAGGAAGTATCGCTTCATCCCGGGGAGGCGGGCGTAGTGCCGTGCGTGCCTTCCCGACTTGCTGCCTTGCACCAGGTCCACCGAGCAGCGATGGACCACCCCCGGATCGGCAAAGCGCAGACTGACCTGGTATCCATTCCAGGCGGGCTCGGCATGGGCTCCGGCCAGGAGGGCATCACACAGGGAGGAATGGCCGAATTCTTCAAATTTTTCAGATGTTTGCGGGGCAATTTGGCTGCTGAAGGAACAATCTCCCAGGGTCAGATTCCCCTCGACGTTGGCGAAGCCGGTGATGCGGGCGGAGGCGAATCCCCGTTTCAGCAGGTGGGTGCCGATCACCCCTCCCATGGAGTGCCCCACCACCACCACTTCCCGGTCCACCAAGAGGGGGGCCAGCTCACCACTCAAGAAGGAGGCGTGCTCCTCCAGGGAAAAGGTGCGAGCCAGGGCCCGGTGGCCGGAGCGCCCGTAGCCGGGAAGATCGGGCACCAGCAGACCCATTCCCGAAAGAGAGGGATGGCGGAAGGCGGCCTCAAAGCACAGCCCAGATTCCCCAAGCCCATGAATGAACAAAAGGGTGGGCTGACCTTCCGAAGCGGGGCGGAACCGATAGGAAAGTTCGGAGCGATAGCCTACCCGCATGCCGCTCATCACCCCAAAACCGCTTCGTCTACAACGGATTCATACTCCTGAGGTGAGCAGGGGCGGCTCCGGTCCAGAATTCCCCCCTCGCCGGTGAAAGCCAAAGAGCAGTAGCGTTCCGCCACCAGAGAAGCCCGGTCCCGGTCCCCTCCCGCCTCAGCGGCGTGGATCACCAGGAGAGCTGCTTCATAGGCGGCGGCGGCGCGATGGGCGAACCTTCGAGCGTGGCTCTCTCCGACGCTGGCGTCGGTGGCGAAAGTCCCCAAGGCTCGGGAGAGCTCGGCGGCCACCACCCACAGGGCCTCGGCCGCAGCGGCGGGGGCCGACGGATGCTGGCTTGCCTGTTGGAGGAAATTCAGGAAGGGCTGTCCTGCGCCATCCTTGGCTACCGCGCGCAGGGAATCCAAGGAGAGGATGTTGGTGGTGCCCTCCCAGATGGGGAGGACCTGAGCGTCCCGCAGGAGCATGGCGGTGGGGAAATCTTCAATGTAGCCATTGCCTCCCAGCATCTCCACGGCCTCGGAGGCCAGGCGTACCGCCCGTTTTCCGGTGTGCATCTTGATGAGAGGAGTTCCCAGGCGCAGGAGGGCCTGATCCTCAGGGGTCCCTCGCCCCTGGTCGATGCGATCCATCCGGCGAATCAGGTCGAAGGCAAAGCGAAGGCCGGCTTCCCACTCCACCGCCATGTCGGCAAGGGTCTCCCTCACCATGGGATTTTGAGTGAGGAGCCTTCCAAAGGTTCTCCGGCTGCGAGCGTGGACAACGGATTCGGTGAGAGCCCTTCGGGTGCAGGCCACCGCAGTCACCGCGTTGTAAAGTCTTGAAAGATTTAGCATTTCCGCCATCTGAGAGAACCCTTGGCCCGGCCCTCCGATTTGATAGGACAGGGCTCCCTCAAGCTCCACCTCTCCGGTGGCCATGGAGCGTGCCCCCAACTTCTTCTTGAGACGGCGGATGTGATAGCGGTTGGGTTCTCCCCCAGGAAGGGTGGAGGGGATGAGGTAAAGACCCAGCCCTCGGGTGCCCGGTTCGGCGCCCTCGGGTCGGGCGAGGGCCAGGATGACCTCGGCGTCCACGTTGGAGCAGAACCACTTCTCGCCGTGGAGACGGATGCCGTCGTTACCCCAGCGGGCGACGGTCTCGGTGGCTCCCACGTCGGAGCCTCCCTGGCGCTCGGTGAGGAACATGGCCCCCCGGTGGAGTCGATCCAGATCGGGGGTGGCCATGCGGGGCACGTACCAGTCCCGAATCTCTGGGGAGGCAAAGCGAGAAAGCACCCGAGCGGCGCCATCGGTCATGCAGATGGGGCAGTAGAGCCCACGCTCCGATTGGGCGAACAGGTAGCCCATGCCAAAGGAGGTGGCGTGGGGCTGCCCCTCCCGGTAGACCGAGCCGATGATCCCCTCCCCGTAGGACAGCTTTTCCAACTCCCGGTATGCGGGATGATGAACCACCTTTCCCTGATAGCGTCCCTGTTCGTCGTACCTCTCCAAGCGAGGGCCGTGCCGGTCCACCACCCTGGCCAGTCGGTCCACCTCCCCTGCCGCCACAGGTCCCATGGCGTGGGCCCGGGACAAGGCCGTCTCAGCATGCTGAGGGCCGGCAGCGTGGGCCAGGACATCGAAAAGAATGGGGTCGGCAGCGAAGAAGTCGGTGATCATGGGGGCGCATTGTACTCGGGCCTGCCCCGGGGGGAAGCGAGGAACGGGACCTTCCCCAAGTGGGGCGTCCTTGCTACGGTGCCTTCTCTTCCCCTCCTCCCCTCCATCCCATCGGCCGTTTCCATGAGTTTTCTCTACCTGATTCGCCACGGCGAAACCCCTTACACCACCGCCCGGCGCTTCTGCGGTCACCGGGACCCTCCTCTGAACGAAAGGGGCCTCCTCCAGGCCGCAGCGGTGGCCCGGCACCTCGCATCCCACACCCTGACGGCGGTTTTCGCCTCCGACCTGCTGCGGGCCCGGGAGACGGCTTCCGGGTTGGCGTCGCCGCGAGGGATGTCGGTCCAGGTCGTTTCCGGCCTCAAGGAGATGGGTTTTGGGGCTTGGGAGGGAATGACCTGGAAGGAGATTCAGGCCCGGGATCCGGAAGTCTGGGAGGGGTGGATGAAGAATCCTGCCTCCGTCACCCCGCCGGGAGGAGAGGGGTTCATTGCGTTTGCTGACCGCGTCTGGGACGCCTTTGTTTCCCTGTCCTTCCCGACAGATGGGGGAGACGTGGCGGTGGTGGCCCACGGGGGCACCCTGAGGGTCCTGGTGGGAAGGCTGCAGGGGCTCTCCCTCCCCGACATCCCCTGGATGGGGCAGAGGCCGGCGGCGGTGAACGTGATCCGCAGGGAGGGAGAGAAGATGTGGGTGGAGGGCACCGATGTGCAGGTATGGGAGGAGGGGGAGATGCCGAATCAAGAGCCCCTGAAACAATAACCACCTGTATCTATTTGCTATTTTTGCCGGGAAGAGGGGAGACCCCCGGAGAGGTGCGAAATTGCTCTGCCGCCTTCCGAGCCTCCTCAGGATCCGCGTCTCTGGCGCAACGGAAGCCGATGAACCGGGAGCGCACCTCTTCGGCCTGGGCGTCCCTGTCCGCCGAGCGCACGTCGGCGGTATCTCCACCGAAGGAGCCTCCCCTCACCACCCGCAGGGGACCTAATTCGGGGCGGGGATTCTCGTCGGCCCGACCTCCCGGGTAGGGCCCATACAGGTCCCACACCCACTCCCCGGCGTTTCCGGCCAGGCTCTCCACCCCCACTGCGCTGCGGCCCCGTTGGTTCCGAGGGTCGGCCACGCTGCGAGGGACGCCTTCGTTGCAGGGAAAGAACGCGGTGGTGTCGCAATCGGGGGGGCGCCTTCCCCAGGGCCAGGGTACTTCGCCGCCTCCCCGGGGCTGCCACCGCGCCGCCTTCTCCCACTCTTCTTCGGTGGGAAGGCGCCCGCCCCGGGTGGTGCAGTACAGGGAGGCTTCTCGAAAGGTCACCCCGGTTACCGGTCGGTCAGCTCGGGCATCGGCGGTGTCTTTGGGGGTCCAGGGACACAAGGCGGGTCCCACCTGAAGGCAGAAGGCGGCGAAGGCCCCCACCGTGGTCTCGTACATGTCGATGTCAAAGGCGGCCACCATCACCCGGTGGCGGGGCCATTCGTGGGTGTCCCCTTGAGGAGGGGAGGTGCCCATGTGGAAGGGGCCGGCGGGCACGGTGATCCATTTGTCTCCTCCACTGGGATGGGGAGGCATTCCTCCGGATCGCGCGGCGGAATCGGTAAATCCCGCCGGCCACGTCACGCCCCACCCCGAGGCGGCTGGGGCGGGAGTTGGGACACCGGTTCCGTCCTGGGCGGAGTTTTCGGCAGATGACGCAGACGAGGAAGGGGGGGAGGGAGGGGGACCTGGGGCGTCCACCTG
>CAYRTW010000027.1:0-34738 GCA_964426935.1 uncultured Rickettsiales bacterium | reverse complement strand
CCTCTTCCCCGGTTTCGGCCCATGAAGTGACGGTGCGGGTGGGTCCGGCCCAGATAGGAAACGAAGAAACTCAGGGGTGGATCGGGGGAGGTGATCCCCTCCCGGTCCTGGCCATCCAGGGGGGCTACAGCGTGAGCTCCTCCTTGACCCTGACCGGTGGTTGGACATTTGCGACCACCGCGGGTGCCGCCATCGGAGAGGGGGAGGACATCGTCCTGGTGGAGGGAAGCAACTGGCACTCCTCGGAGGGCAGCTCGGTGATGGGCATGGAGACCCGCTTCGACATCCACCGCCTGGCCTTCGGGGCCAAGCTCCAACGGCCCATCGCCCGAGCCTTTTGGCCCTTCCTGGAGGTGCAGGGAATGGCCGATGTGGTGAGCCTCCAGGTCTCAGCGGCCCAGAATCCTGTCGACACCTTCAACGAGGCTCACGAAGTGGCGGTGGCCCCGGGGGTTTTTCTCGGGGGAGGTTTTGAGGTGGTGGGGACCCGTCGCCCCATGGATGTTCAGGAGATGCGAGACATTCGTCGCCCCGGGGTGGGCTGGACCTTTCGCATCGGTTACGTGCTGATGGCCCCCTACAAGTGGAAGACCTTTGGCGACCTTCCTGCGGGGGGCGTGGAGCTCACCCAAGGGCTGGTGGTGCATTTTTGAACGGACCTTCAACGGTCTCGTTCACTCCCCTCCGTAGACCGACTCCCATTCATCCCAACGCAGAAGAGAACCGTCCAGCATTTCCTGAAGCCAGGCCTGCACGGAAGCGCGGTCGGGATCGTCCACCTGGTTCTCCAACTCCGCAGGGTCTTCCTCGGTGTGATAGAGGAAATTCTCATCGGGAGTGTTGATGAGAGTCCAAGCGGTGCCGTCGAAGCCATTGCTGGTCACTGCGTACTCCAGACCCCCGTCCTCTTCGCCCAACATCTGGAAGGTTCGGGTCAGGGGAGATCCCTCAGGATCTTCCATCAGGGGCCTCAGGCTGCGCCCTTCCACCTGTTCAGGAATGGCCAATCCGACGTAGTCAAGGAGAGTGGGCAACACGTCCACCCCTGAAACCGAGGCCGCCAGCTTTACTCCTCGGGGGATTCCCGGCCCCCAGAATCCCAAGGGTACATCCACCTGATCAAAGGTCAGCCCCAGGGAGTGGCCCCAGTGGCCATGCTCGTCAAAGCCCTCGGCATGATCGCCAACGAACACCACCAGGGTGGTCTCCAGAAGCCCCTTCTCTTGCATCACCCTCAGAAGAGCCTGGATGGCGTCATCGCTTTGGGCGACATCCTCAGCGTAAAGCTGCATCGAAACGTCCAGCAGTTCTTCATTGCCGTCCAGGATCTCGCTTCCAATGACGTCGACGTCATCGGGGCTGCAAAAATCATAGTCCCCATAGATGGTGGGCAGGGTGGGGTCCTGTGGGCAGAGAGGAAAGTGAGGAGAATAAAACTGGACGTGCAAAAGGAACTTCGTATCGGGCGTGGGGACGTGATCTTCAAAGAAGGCCTCGATCCGGTCCACCAGATGAATGTCCACCACCCGGTCGTCCAGCTCGGTTTCATAATCCAGGTTGTAGTCGTTCTCAAAGCGCCCCTTGATCCCCGCCTTGGTGGCGGCATGGTTGGCCGATGCCTGGGCGTTGAGGTAGCCAGCGTCGCTGAAGATCTCGGGAGCCAAGAGGATATCTTTGTTGAGGAAATCATCGCTTTGTTCAATGATTCCATGAGTTTGTCCGTGTGTTCCCGACAGGATTGCCGCCGTCCCCGGGGTGGTCCAGGCGCTGTTGGACTTGGCCCGGTCAAAGCAGGAGCCGGCATCGAAAAAGGCCTCGACGGTGGGGACGAGCCCCTTCTTGTCGGTGCATCCAATGTGGTCGGCTCGGATGGTATCCAGCACCAGGATCAGGACTCCGGTGGCGGTTTCGGCAAACTCCGCCGGCGGTTCCACCGGAGGAGGGGCGGTGTCATCGTCGGAGGTGGCATCATCGTCCGGGGTGCTGTCGTCATCGGAGTTGCTGTCATCATCGGGGGTGCTGTCGTCATCCACCCAGGCGTCGTCGTCGTTGTCGGTGGTGTCGTCATCGCCAATCACGATCACGTCATCATCGCTTACGCCGCTTTCACACGCAGGAAACAGGAGGAGCAGGGTCGAGGCCAGAACTCGCGACGGAACCATGTATCACTCCCATCCTCCCCGCGTTGACTCACCCTGTCGGGGGCCCGTTGACTTTGCCAAGGAGGTCTCCCCCTCCCGAGCCGCCCATCCTCCCCGCAGTCCCCCCGGCGTCGGCAGCCCCCTTGTTTCTCACTCCCCGTACATCATCTCCCATTCGTCCCAAGGGAGGATGGGGTCCTCCATCATCTCTTGAAGCCAGGCCAGGGCGGAGGCCGAATCGGGATCATCCGCGAGATCCACCAGCTCTTCGGGATCGACTTCGGTGTGATACAGCGAGGTGATCAGGGTGGTCTGGATGAGGGTCCAGGCGGTGCCGTCGTATCCATTGCTGGTCACCCCGTATCGAAGGTCTCCGTCCGCTTCCCCGAGGATCTGAAAGGTCCTGCTGAGATGGGGGCCGTCGGGATCTTCCATCAGGGCCCTCAGGCTGCGCCCCTCCACCTCCACCGGGATGGGGAGGGCGGTGTAATCGAGGAGGGTGGGCAGCACATCAACCCCCGAGACCGAGATGGGGGATTTGACTCCCCGAGGAATGCCCGGACCCCAGAAGGCCAGGGGCACGTCCACCTGATCAAAGGTCAACCCCACGGAGTGGCCCCAGTTTCCGTGCTCATTGAACGCCTCGGAATGGTCCCCGGTGAAGCCGAACAAGGTGTTTTCCAGGAGCCCCCTTTCCTGCAGGGCTCGCATGAGGGCCTGGACCGCCTGATCGGTCTGGGCGGTATCCTCAGCGTACAGTTGAAGAGCGATTTCCAGCAGTTCCTCATTGCCGGCCATCACCTCATCCCCGATGACGATGGCGTCGTTGAAGTCGCAGAAATCGTAGTCCTCGTAGAGGGTGGGAATGGTGGCTTCCTGAGGGCATAGGGGGTAGTGGGGCGAATAGAATTGGACGTGAAGGAAGAAAGGAGTGTCGGGGGTGGGAACGTGGGCATCCAGAAATTCAACGATTCGATCCACCAGGTGAATGTCCACGACCCGGTCATTCAGCTCGGTCAGGTAATCATTGTTGTAGTCAAACTGAAATCGGTCGATGAGCCCCGCCTTGGTGGCGGCGCGGTTGGCGGAGGACTGGGCGTTGACGTATCCCTCAGCCCCGAAGATCTCGGGAGCCAGGAGGATGTCCGGATTGAGCACGTCTTCATTCTGCTGCAGGATCTGGTGGGTCTGACCATGGGTCCCCGACAGGATCGCCGCCGTTCCTGGGGTGGTCCAGGCCGTATTGGACTTGGTCCGATCAAAGCAGGAGCCGGCATCCATGAACGCTTCCAGAGTGGGGATCAGCCCTTTCTTTTCACTGCAGCCCACGTGGTCGGCTCGAATGGTGTCCAACACCAGGATCACCACTCCGTTGGCCACCTCAGCAAACTCCGCCGGGGGCTCTACAAGGGGCGGAGTGGAATCATCGTCGGTGACAGGGGTGGAATCATCATCCGGGGGGGTGCCATCGTCATCGTCCGGGGGTGAGGTGTCGTCGTCGGGAGGGGAGGTGTCGTCGTCCGGGGGAGAGGTGTCGTCGTCGGGAGGCGTGGTGTCATCGTCGGGGAGGGTGGCGTCATCGTCCCCAACGGCTTCGCCGGGAACGCGGACCTCCCCGTTGTCGTTGAACAGCCCCGAGCACCCTCCTGAAAAGAAGAGCAGACAGGCGAAGGCCGTTGGACGAGCCAGATTCATATGCACATCCGCTCCCTCGCCCTCCAAGTCAAACCCGGGCAAAGGGTAGTCACCCCCGGGAGTCCAGTCAACGAGAACCCGCTTCTGCTCATGGGGATTTGCCCTTGAACCAGGCCAACCAGTCCTCCCAGGCAAGGGGTTTGTCCAGCAACATGTCCCCGAGAAGGGCTTCGGCCTCCTTCGCTTCTGGGGTTCCCGCCAGATCGGTGGTTTGTTGTGGATCCACCTCGAAGTGGTACACCCGATCCTCTTCCCCCTCGCTCCTCAACATCGCCCACAAGGTTCCATCCACCGAGGTAGCGATGACCCCGTCGGCCACCGCATCATGCCCGGGCAGAAGATCTCGCATGAACGCCCGATAAGGGGGAGTGGGTGTGGGAGCCTCTATCAAGGGGCGCAGGGAGCGACCTTCCAGGTTGGGTCCCACGGGGATCCCCAGATAATCCAGCGCGGTGGGGAGAACATCCACCCCCGATACCAGGCCGGGGACCACCACTCCCTTGGGAACGCCCGGCCCCCACACCAGAAGGGGCACCTGGGTCTGATGCACGGGGACCCCCTGGTCATGCCCCCAACAATCATGCTCCCCGAAGGCCTCTCCGTGATCTGAGGTCACGATGAACAGGGTCCGATCCAGCAACCCGTGGTCTTCAAACCGGGTCCAAAGCTCCTCCAACTGGGCGTCGGCGTAGGCGGCCTCCTGCCGATAGAACTCCCGAGCGGCTTGGATGATGGCTTCGTCCCCCGCCTCGGCGGCACGCACGATGGCCTGACGATCCCCCTCGTCACAGAAGTCCACCGAGCCGGAATCGGTCTCAAAAACCGTGCCGGTGGATCCAGGTGGACAGTAGGGAGTGTGGGGGGAGGCCATCTGGATGTGAAGGGCAAACCGGGGATGGGTGCCGCCGAGATCATGCTCGAAAAGGGCCGTCTCCACATCGGTTACCACCACGGCATCCAGGTCCGACGGCATGTATCCGTCCTTGTTGTTCTCGTTGTACTCGGCGTCGAATCGCAGCTCAATCCCCCCGTCCGAGGCCAGGTTGTTGGCAGACTTTTGTACCGAGAAGAAGTCGTAGATGCGGGTCATGTCGGGAAGGATGCGGATCTGCTCGGGGACATGAACGTTGGGCTCCAGCATTCCATGGGTATCCACATGCAGCCCCGACAGGAGGGAAACGGTGCCCGGTGTCGTCCAGGAGGAAGTGGAAAATGCCAAGGGAAAACAAGCTCCTTCCCCCATGATGGATTCAGCAAAGGGCATGGTTCCCGCTGAAGATCCACAAGGCAGGAGGTCCGCCCGGAGGGTGTCGATCACCACCAGCACCACTCCGTAGACCTCATCGGACAGGTGGACCTCATCGGGGGTGGTGTCATCATCCGGCAGGGTGGTGTCGTCATCGGGGGACAAGGACACCTCATTTCCTTGTCCAAACGGGGCGGTACAGGCGAGGCCCAAGGCCAGCCCGGTCAGCACAGGCCATGTGGACCGCATGAAGGGGCGAGGGGAGGGTTTTTCTGTCAAGGCCCGGTTTCCTCGAAAACCGGAACCGCTCCTCGGGCCACTTGGGTCAACTCCCGGGTCAGGGGGTCCCAGGCCCACACCGCCCCCCGTCGCCCCGGCCCCACCAGGTAGATGCGATCTGCTACCCATCGGCGAGACGCCGTCTCCAGCAGCGCCAGTCCCGCCAGCCACTCAGGCGCCTTCACCGCCCGATCCCGCACCGCCCGATAGGCCCTCTCTCCGTCGGCGAGAACCACCCTTCCGTCCCCGCAGGCCAGGGCGATTCCCTCCACATCCCCCTTTCGAGCCAGTTGAACGATGTGCATTCCCGGGGTGACCCACACTTCCGCTTGTTCTCTCCCCTCCTGCCGGACTCCGTCGATCCACAGGGCTTCGGTGTTTGGCGGCGCAAACACGGTCAGGAGGACGGTCGTCGCACTGACTCTCGTCATGAATCGTCCCTCTTCCTCCCGGATCCTGCCCATATCCACCGGTGAAACCGACAGTCCGCCGCAGGCCAACCCTGCCGCTACCCGGGAAATCCCCTCCAACGCTTCCTCCCTCTCTAGCAATCGGCTGGCGGACAGCACCTCCATCCAATTCGTCTTTGACGGGATTTCATCAGGGGGGGGGCACCCAAAAGCGGCTGCCGAGCCGTGCAGGAACCAGGGAGATTTCCACAAGGAGCGGAGATCCTCTACCGGGGCGATGGCGGGGAGATCCCCCCGGGTCACCTTGAAGATACGGGTCCCGGCCCGGGCCAGGTCGCCGTGGATCAGGTTTCCCTCCCGCAGGACCAGGACCAGGGACTCTGCCGCAGCGGAGGTGTGAAACCCCCATCCCATCCACAGGAAGCCAGCCAGAACTGCGCGGAGAAAGGAGTGGCGGGGCGTCAATGCGAAGGGTCCTGGGGGAGAAAAGTCCAAGGGAGGTGAAGCATAGCCGATTCCGAGCCTCCAACCTCCCATGCTCTCACATGCCGAGGGCGCTGCATCCCCCAGTCGAATCCCTCACCACCTTGTCATCGCCGGGGAACGGCCTTGATGGTGGCCTTGCCGTTCTCCACCATGACCCGAAACACCACCTCGGAGCACCCGAATTTCTGCTTGATCGCCGCTTCGTGGGTCTCCAAGGTCTGGCGAAGCCTCTCCGCACTCAGTCCGGAAAGGGCCTCTCCAGTGTGTTCCCTTGCCTGCCGGTAGGCGTCGAACAGCCCCTCGGAGCGAAGGGCATACACTCGTTCCGGCGAAGGGGGGGGCGGCTTGGGGCGACTCTGCTCCACGGCTTTCTGCTCCAGGAGCTGCCGGGCGGCCTCTTCTCTTTCTTTCCGCAACCGGTTGTCCGCTTCGGTCTTGAGGGCTTCTGCCTCTCTGAAGGCCAGCCTCCTCCGCAGTCGGGAATAGGTGCCGGCCTCGATTTGAAGGACCACTCTTTGCCAGTACAGGGAGAGGGTGTTGTAACGGGAGCGCAGCACCTTTCTCTTGAAACTGGTGCCAGAGTTCATGATCACCATCTGGTCCATGTCGTAGATCTTCCGGCGTAATTCCCGGGCTTTGTCCTCTGGCGGCTTCTTGATGAGCCCCAGAAAGAACAGGTCATACTCGTTGCGGACCAGATTCATGAACGCTTCCAGTTCGTCCAGGAAGTCCGCCGACTTGCGCTCTTCCTTGTTCAAACGGGACATGGATGCACACCTCTCGGACGGGTGAAGAGGGTATATCAGCCGCGCCATATCAGGAAAGGGAAGATCCCGGGAAGCGTCTTTGCGATCGGGTCCACGTCGCCACCGAGGCGAGGCCGTGTTATGGATCGGGTGGGGTGGGTGGGGGTCCGCCCGGGGTCCTTCGTGTCCGGTTCAATGGTTTCCCCATCTTCGACCCGCATCCTGGTTGTGGATGACGAGCTTCCCATCCGGGAGATGTTGCGGGAGTACCTGAGTTACCAGGGATACCTGGTGGAGGTCGCTGGAGACGGTCGCGAGGCCATCGCCACCCTCCGGGCGGGTCGATACGATCTGGTCCTCACCGACATGAAGATGCCCACCCAGGGAGGACTGGAACTTCTCGCGGAGATTGGCCAGCTTCGTACCCCGGTGACCACCATCCTCATGACCGGCTATGGCACGGTAGACACCGCCATCTCCGCCATGAAGAGCGGGGCCTACGACTACATCCTCAAACCCTTCAAGCTCAAGGACGTGGCCGCCACCCTGAGCCGAGCTTTGGAAAAAGTACGTCTGGAACGAGAGAACCTGTCTCTCAAGAGTACCCTGTCCCTCTATCACCTCTCTGAAGCCACCACCACCTGTGACAGCCTGGATCAACTCTTTGAGATCTACACCGAGGCGTCTCAGGAGGAACTGCGAGCCGATCTGGTTCTGCACTACATGGCGGGAACCGACGGGGAGGGGTTTGGCATCGCCTCGTTCTTCTCCGCCACCCCCTGGGGAGAAGCGGATCTGTATCGCTTTGCGGAGAGCCTGGATCTCCCCACCCTTCTGCTTCGCTTCGCCGCCCGGGAGCCTCTCTTGGAGAGCGACGGCGGCGATTCTTGGTTCGCTGTCTCTCCGCCCCTCCCCATCACCTCCTTGGTGGCAGTGCCCATTTCCCTGGGGACGGGGGAGGTGGTGGGGGCCACCGTGGCTCTCTCGTTCGACGTGGCCCACCGCTTCAGCGAGGGACATCGCAAGGTGGCCCTTCTCTTTGCGGGAAAAATCGCCCACGCGGTGGAAACCACCCGTCTCTACGGTGAACTGGTCCGCAACCGCCGCCGCACTCTCACCGGGCTGGCCAACGTCTTGATGACCAAGGACCCCTACATTCGTCACCACTCTGAGAGCGTGCGCCGCCTGACCGCCGCCACCTGCGCCGCCATGGGTCTGCCAGTAGATCAGACGGATGCCATCTCCCAAGGGGCCCTTCTTCACGACATCGGCAAGGTGGGAATCCGCCTGGACAAATTGCATCAGAAGGAGAAGCTCACCGCCGAAGATTACAAGATGTTCCAGGCTCATCCGGATACGGCCCGGTTCATCCTTGAACCCCTCACCTTCCTCGCTGACATCACCCCGGTGGTCTATCACCACCATGAACGCTGGGACGGGCGCGGGTATCCTTCGGGGCTCAAAGGAGAGGAAATCCCCTTGGGGGCCCGCATCGTGGCGGTGTGCGACGCCTACGACGCCATCACTTCCAAGAGGGTTTATGTGCGGGACACCTCCCATGACACCGCCCTCTCCGAGTTGAAGAGAAACGCCGGCACCCAGTTTGATCCCCAGGTGGTGGCGGCCTTCTGTGCCATGATCGATCAATACCGCATCCAGGAAGGGGACTATCACACCCGGGTAGCCCAGGAAGCTGCCGATGGAGGGGAGGTCTCCGGCGCTGGGGGGAAGAGTTTGGGAACGTTGGTGTGACAGGGGGTAACCGGGTGGCTCTCGCCCGAATTCTCACTCTCCTTTTCCTCCTATTCGGTCTCTTTTCGGCCGACTCCTTGGCTTCTTCGCCGGCCTTTCCCGGGGCCCCAGGCGTCGGCACTCTGACTCAAGTGGGGGACCTTCTCCCCGGGGCCCGGGTGGAGACGGTGGAAACCCATCCTGAGTTCGAGCGCTACGGCCTCCGTTTGGACGATGGCCGGCTCCTTCAGGTGGAGGCCGTGGAAAAGTCTTCCCGGGTTTCCGGGGTGTGTGGCGGGGAGGGGGTGGCTCTCCAGCCGCGTTGGGAATTGCTTTCCCAGGAAGCTCCCCCGGGTCCTTTACACCCTGCCGTGCAGGCCTTGTGTGAGCGCCTTCCCCAGGTCTCTCGGCGCTTCCACTTCACCCCCTCCTCCACCTCCTCGTCTTCATCGGCCCTCCCTCGAATTCGGGAGCCCCTTCCCCAGGGCCCCCTTCCCTGGCGCCCCTTTCAGGGTGTGTACCTCCTTCTCCTGGGAACCCTTGGGGCGGTGATCCTGGGGGCGGGGCGCAGGCAATGGACTCTCTTGGCTCCGCCGGATCGCCTCGCCTTCTTGGGGGTGATCCTCACCTCTGCGGGCATTCGCGCCCTCCTGTCTCCCCATCGCCCCTTCAATGGAGGCGGGGCGGCCTGGGAGAAGCTCGCCCTTTCCTCTGGACACCAGTCCTTTCATCCCCTGTACGGGGAGGGTTGGCCGTCGATGATGGGGCCCATCCAGGCGGTGTTTGGGCTTCACCCCGACGTGGTGTTCAATGCCAATCTGGCTCTGGGAACCCTCGCCGCTCCCCTGCTGTGGTGGGGACTGCGCTGTCAGGTTTCCCTTCGCACGGCCACCTTCTCCTCCCTTGCCCTGGCCTTGTTCCCCCTTCACGTTTCCCTTTCCGCTACCGAGGCCCTGCACGTTTCGGTCGTGACCTTTGAGGTACTGGCGATGGGGGCCGCCCTCGGTTGGCGCGCTCGACCGGGATGGAGCCTGGCCCTCCTCGCCTCTCTTTCGGGAGGAATCACCGTACACATTCGTCCCGACGCTGCCCCCTTTTTGCTTTTGCTGACTCTCCCGTTCATGCTTCCGGTGCCCCCTTCTCCGAGCCAATCGGGAAGACCTCTCCTCCCCTCTCGCCTTTTGTTTGCCTTCGTCCTGTTCCTCCTCCTGGCCTGGAGGGGAGTGCAGGCCCAGGATCAGATGGTTCAGGACGTGCTGCACCCCTCCCGCATGGCCAGCCCCTGGTTTTGGGTCTCCGCCCTCCGCCCCCGCTTTGGCGACTTGTCAGAAGGGGCCGTTTTTCAGACCTTCCTGTCCAGAGCGCATTCGCCCCCCCTGTGGTGGGGGATGGCCCTGGTGGGACTTCTTCGATTTCCTCGGCGGTGGAGCGGTGCGGTCCTCCTATGGGTGGCGTTGGTCACCTTGCCGGTGCTGACCAAGACCTTCCCCCTGGCGGACGCCATGCGCCTGCAGCTTTCCTCCTGCCTCCCCTGGTCGGTGGCGGTGGGGATGGGCTTGTCTTTCGTGTCACAACAGGGGAGATGGGGGATGGGGGTGGCGCTGATGATTCTCCTCTCCGCGATCCCGGTCTCCTTCTCCCTGCGACACGGATGGTCTCACCAGGAGGAATGGTATTTTCTGAGACAGGCGGTTCCCATCCTCCCCCCGGGAGCGGTGGTGAGATATCCCGATGCGACCCACCGCTCAGAAAAATTCGGAACGGTCATGGAATCCCTGACCCAAGGGAGGGTGCCCTGGCATGGACTTTCATCCCATCCACCGGTGAGTGGTGAATTCATGTATCAGGGGGTTTCCTGCCATGCGGAAGCCACCCGCCCGGGCCCCGAATGGGTTTCAGGAGTGGAATCCTGTCGCCAGGTCGCCCGCATCTGCCGGATGGAGTCTTTTCGGGAATCCCGGATTCCGGCTCGCTCCGATCAGGACATCCGCCTGCCGCCGGGGGATCTGATGATCGGGTTGTATCGTCTTTCTGAATGTGGCGAAAAACAAGGCATGAGACGGGGGTCCAACCGGTGAGTCCCCCCCTCGTCAACCTGAAGCATCGAGAGATACACGCGAGATCACTCCCCCCCGCAGATGTTTCAAACAGCGGAGGAAATTATCTCCCAAAGCCTTGGCGATGGCCCCTTCCGACCACCCCCTGCGGAGCATCCTCTCCACCAGGTTGGGATACATGTCTCCGCCAGCGAGATCGGGGGGAGGCGAGATGGCTCCGTCGTAATCACTGCCGATGGAGACGTGATCCTCTCCCACCACCTTGCGAATGTGTTCCATGTGATCCACCAGCATGTCGGCGTTGCTGGGGGCTCCGGGCCTTCGGGTGAACACGCCTGAGAAGATGATCCCCACTGTTCCCCCAGTGTCGGCGATGGCCTTCAACTGGGCATCGGTCAGGTTGCGCCAGTGGGGAACCACTCCAGAAACCCCGGTGTGAGTGGCCAAAAGGGGCTGGCTCTTGTCGTGGACCTCCACGGCATCCCAGAACGCGGTCTCATGGATGTGTGCCAGATCAACGAAAATTCGAGCAGAGTTCAACTGTCGCACAAAATCTGCCCCTTTTGTGGACAAGTGCTTGTTTCGTCTAAAGAATCCAAGCGGACTGGAGGTCGCTCCGTACACCGAGTCGGTGAGATGAACCAGGGTGACTCGCACGATATCTCGCCCGGGGAGGGAAGCCACCCCCAAAGGAGCTGCCTCCAGGGCGTTGCCCCCCTGAATGGACAGAAAGCAGGCGTGGGCTCCTCGTCTTCGTGCCTCCCGGTACTCCCCTTCGGTGCGGGCCATGACCATGATCCCCTGGGAGCCCTCAATCATGGACTGAAGTCGGGCAAGATTCTTGGAAAACGTTCGCCACCGTGATTTCGCCCCCCTCAGGGGGTTGGTGGTGATGGACCAGCAGGCCCCGTTCATGCCCCCCTCGAACATCCGGGGAAGGTCCAGATGCCCGAAGAAGAAGCGGCCCAGGGGACCACCCCGGTGACGGGTCAGAATGTCGTATCCCCACAGGCGAGGTGGGATGAAGGTGTCGATGTGAAGGTCAATGAGTTCACAGGAGCGGGTGAGCCGCACTGCCTCCACGGAACATCCCAGGCGGGCCGCCAGGGATTCGGCATCGGGGACAGGGATGGCAGGGGGACCGGGCTGGATGGGAAGGAGGAGGGAGCCATCGTTCATGGGAGAGTGATAACACGCCCCGCTGGTAGCGTCTTCGGGGTAGCATGTCACCATGAAATGGATGGCCCTTCCCTTCCTGCTTTTCCTTGCCTGTGCTCGCTCTGAAGAAGGGGATGACGATAGCGTCACCGAAGATTCTCCCCCGGCCTTTGACCCGATCCTCGCCTCTCAACTCCAGGAGGCGTTGGATCGATCCCGGCAGGAGATCGCCGCCCCGGGAGCCTCGGTGGCGGTCTACCTGGCCGGAGAGGGGATGTGGCAGGGGGTGAGCGGTGAAGCCGATCTGGCCACTCATCTACCCATCGATTCCACGCAGAGATTTCGAGTGGGTTCCATCACCAAGACCTTTGTTGCGACGGTGATCCTCCAGATGGAGGAAGAAGATTTATTGAATCGAGGCGATCTGCTCGCCGAGTGGGTTCCAGATGCTCCCTACTCGGATCAGGTCACCTTGCAGCATCTTCTGACCCATACCGCTGGTTATCCGGATTATGTGTATACAGCGGAATTTCTTTCCACGTTGGATCAACCCCGCACCCCCGAAGAGCTCCTGGCGCTCATCGCCGGGGAGCCCCTGGATTTTGCACCGGGGACAGACTTCAGTTACTCCAACACCCATTACGTCCTGCTGGGGATGGTCATCGGTGCTGTCGCCGGAAAGAACTATGCCGAGGAGGTGAGCTCCCGATTGAGCGAGCCCCTTTCCCTGGACAACACCTTTCTTCCCTCATGGGAGGGGACCCCGGATGATCTGGCCCACGGTTACCTGGGGACCCTGGACGAGCCCATTGATGTGACCTTTGAGATGGACGCCAGTGGCCCCTGGGCGGCGGGGGAGATCGTCAGCGACGCGGCCGACCTGGTGAGATGGGCCAGCGCGCTGTACGGGGGCGAGGTGTTGACGGAGGCGTCCCTGACCGCCATGACCACCGAGGAGATTCTTCCCGATGGAACGGGGACGGGCTATGGCCTGGGCTGCTATCTGGATGAAGTCGGCGGGAGGGTCACCTTCGGGCATTCCGGCTCTACCTACGGATACCAGAGTCGTCTGCGCTACCGGGAGGGGGAAGAGGGCGGGGAGATGGTGGTGGCCACCCTGGTCAACAACTTCTTCGCCGAAGCAGATGAGATCGACGCGGCCTTGTGGGAAGTGCTCCTGGGCTCAGAGGAGTGAGCCTCGGCCCCTTCGTCGATTCCCTTATTTCCGCTCGGGGTTGCGAAGCCGTTTCAATTGGCTGGCCAACACCCCCCGATCCACCCCCAAGGCGCGAAACATCTTCTTTTCCTGCCATTCCTGAAACACCCGGGTGTGGCGATCGGCGCCGTAACGGCCGGTGGTCAGGTAGACAAACGCCCGGTAGGGAGTGCTCCCCCCTCCTCCTGGCACCGCCGTCTTGGCTTCCCAGAACAGCCCTTCCAAGGAGCGATTGTTTCCATACCAGTAGCGGGCCAATCGCAAATAGGCTCGATAATCCTCCCCTATCTGTTTTTCGTATTCCCCCTGGATGGCTGCGGCCTCCCCGTTCTCTTCACCGAGAATCCGCAGGGCGGCCAGGGCGGCGGCGCATCCTCCCCGAATGGCGAAGTCCACTCCCCCGGAGAGGATGGGGTCGACAAAGCAGGCGGCATCCCCCAGCAGCATCCACCCCGGTCCTTGCAACCTCTGGTGAGTAAAGGACCAATCCTTGGCGAAATATAGAGAATCCCCCTCCTTGCGCTCTTGGTAGGAGGCGGTTGAAACGGGATATCCCGCTTCCAGCACCTTTTGATGAAACAAGGAGTGAGACATTCTTTCCCGGGCATCACTGACCAGCCCCACACTGGTCCACTCCTGGGAGAGGGGGATGAACCACATCCATCCTTCGGGAATGGTCACCACCCACTGCACCCTCCTCCCCAGGGGCCCGGGAAACCCCCCTGCTCCTTTGACATAGGCGTAGGTGGCCGTGGACCGCAAATCTACGACTTCCCGAGTCAGTTGGAGGTGTCTCCCCAGAAAGCAGCGTTGCCCGGACGCATCCAGAAGCAGGTGTGCGGAGAGCTCCTCCTCCCTTCCCGATTTTCCGTCTCTCCCCCTCACCCCGACGATTCGCCCCTCCTCTTCCAGGGGATGGAGGGCCTCCCATTCCTCCCGCACGTCGACCCCTCTTTGGGCCGCCTCCTCCAGGAGCAAGGCGTCGAAGCGGGAACGCTCCACATTCCAGGCATGTTCGTACCCCCCCTCCTCCAAGGTGGTGGGGGTCAAGCCGGGCAGGTCCCTTTCCAACCTCTCGTCAAACAGCACCCGCCACGGCTCCCGGGTCTCTCCCCAAACGTAAACCGCTCCATATTTCTTGGAAAATCCCGCTCCAGCCAGGGCTGGACCCAGCCCAAAGTAGCGATCCAGAAGTTCCAGAGAAGCCGGTTGAAGAGATTCTCCAACATGATGGCGGGGAAAGCGCTGCTTCTCCACCAGGATCACTCGGGCGCCCTCCCGAGCCAGAAGGGCCGCCGCAGTGGCTCCCGCAGGTCCTCCCCCCAGAACCACCACCCTCTCCACCATCATGCCCTCCTGTTTTCCGCACAATCAGGGCCGATTCCGCATCTCATCTCATAAAACCCTTCCCTCCGCCCCGGTTGCCTGACTATCCTACCACCACGCCCGCCTGGAGAGCCCATGGACAACCGCCGCAACTTTCTCCGATTGAGCGCCCTGGGGTTGGCTGTGGCCACCACGGGCCTCCCCACTGCCGCCGTTTCTCCAGAAGCCCCCTCCTCTGAAGACCTGTTTCACCCCTTGGGAGTGGGCAGCCCGTTGGGCCTGGGATGGGCGCTGGAGCGCTCCGAATCTCCTGCCGCTGGGGCAATGACCCTGACCCTGGCCCATGAGGGAGGTCGAAAAGCCTGGGTGGAGGTGCGGAAGAGGGAGGGGGAGCCCAAGGGTCCCGCCTGGACCGGGAACCTGGATTTTCTGGTGATGAATGGGAGCCGAGGAGGGCAGCCCATGGATGAGGGTCTGGGGAGAGCCCTGCGGGTGCTGGCCTCCCAGGCGGCCAGGAACGAGCCCCAGTCTCTCCACACCCTGGCCGGTCTGACGCCCCACGCCTCGACTCATCAGACAGATTCAGACGTATGAGTCTATTTTCTGACTTCATCCTGGATCCCCCCGCGCGCACGGTGGAATCGGTTGTAGACGAAACGGTTTATCCGTTGGAGGCCGTCTATGGGGCCTGTTATCTGTTCATCGATCGGTGTTATGTGTTTCTGGACCGGCAGGAGGGGACCCGAATTCGAGTGGTGTTGAAGGCCCGAGGAGAAACCACCGAAGAGGGTCTCGCCGCTCTGGTGGGAAGCTTCGCCAATGAGCTGCTGAATCAGGCCTTGCGTCATCGCATCGGGGAGAGCAACGGGCGCATCCGCGAATACATCATGGCCAAGGCGTTTTTCTCCGCCGATCAGCAGTCCACCATCGATAAACTCCTGGCCGAGCTGGATGCCGAGGAACTGGCCGGGGATCCCTTGGAAATTCCCATTCCCTGGGAGCAGAAGCCGTGACCGATTTCCTGATTCTGCGCTTTCATCGTTCCCTGTATTCATCTGCGGCAGTGAAGGCCACCGCTTCCCGCTTTTCCCGGCTGGCCCAGGCGGAGATGGGGGAAGAGGGAGATCATCTGACGGTGAAGCTGACGGAGATTTCTGAGAAAGTGCGACCTCGAATCGCCGATGAATTCCAGAGCCATGCCCTGTTCCAGACCATCTGCGACCAGCGCGCCGCTGGTGGAGAGGAGAGAGGGTGATTCCCGAGGCCACTCCCTTCACCCTCGATCCCAGCGATTTTCATGAAGACCGGGTGGGATTCTTCCGCTTCGGTGTGGTGGATGGGGCGTTTCTTCTCACCGCCGACACCGGCGAATTTGTGTTTCTCTCTCCCCAACAATTCCGCGCCTTCCTGCGGGGAGACCTGAACGAGGGGGAACCTCTGTATGCAGAAATGCGTCACAAGGGGTTTTTCAAGCATGACGTAGACCTGGATGGCATGGCCCAGAAGCTCCGTCGCAAGAAGGCGTTCTTGAACCACGGTCCCCACCTGCACATCGTCATCACCACCCTGCGCTGCAACCAGGCCTGCCGGTACTGTCATGCTTCCCGCGCCGAAATGGACAGGGTGGACACCGACATGAGCCTGGCGACCGCCCGCAAGGTGGTGGATCTGGCCTTCAAGACCACGTCTCCAGTGGTGAACTTTGAGTTCCAGGGTGGGGAGCCCACCGTCAATTTCGACGCGATTCGCTTCGTCTGCGACTACTCTCTGGAGAAAAATCGATACGAAGACAAGGAGATCATCTTTTCCTTGGTGACCAATCTCACCACCATGGATGAGGAGAAACTTGATTATCTGTATCAGAGAGGGGTGATGATCTGCACCAGCCTGGATGGCCCCGAGGATCTTCACAACTACAACCGCCTGTGGAACAAGGGGGGCAACGCGTACCAGGACGTCACCCGGTGGATGGATCGAATCAACCAGGGATATGTGGAGAGGGGCATGGACCCTGACCTGTATCACGTGGACGCCCTGATGACCACCACCCGGGCTTCCCTGGGTCGGGCCCGCGATATCGTTGATGAATACGTGCGTCGGGGTCTGAAAAGCATTCACATCCGTCCCCTGAACCCCTATGGATTTGCGACGTCGGCTTGGAAAACCATTGGATATACCCGGGCAGAGTTTCTCACCTTCTATCGGGAGGCTCTGGATTACATCCTGGAGCTGAACCTTCAGGGGGTGGAGATTCAGGAAAGGGCGGCGGCGATGTTTTTGACCAAGATGCTGACCCCCGACGATCCCAACTACACCGATACCCGCTCCCCCAGCGGGAACGGCATCGCCCAGGTGGCCTACAACTTTGATGGGTCCATCTACACCTCCGACGAGGGACGAATGGTGGGGCACATGGGCAATCATTTGTTTCGAGTGGGGGAGGTGGATTCGGCCACCTACAGCTCGGTGGTGGGCCACCCCACGGTGAAGGCCCTGGCGGTGGCCTCCATTCAGGACGCCCTTCCCGGTTGTTCCACCTGTGTGTTCAAGCCCTATTGCGGGGTGGATCCTCTCAACAACTACATGATGGAGGGGGACCTTTTCGGCCAGCGCCCCCTCTCCCCTCTGTGTCAGGAGCGCTATGGTCAACAGGAGCACCTTTTCACTCGCCTTCATCAAGATGGGGATGGACGGATTGAAAAGGTGTTTCGTCGCTGGACTCTGGTGCGCTCCCGCTCCGGCACTCTTCCCCCCGGCCTGCCGTCGGGCGAGATGAAACCATGAACGAATCCAACAGCAACAAACCTTCCCATCCCGGTGGCCTTGGGGGAGGTGCTCCCCCCGAGAAGTTCCCCGGCGTCTCCCGCCAGGGAGCAGAATGGGGGGAGGAAGACAGTGACGGGTTTCCTTCTTTGAAAAAAGAGCCGGTCCAATTCCTTCAACCCCAGGAGGTCCTCTCCACCCAACCTGAGAAGGGACAGGTGACCCAGAGCCTCCTTCTGCTGCAAGCCACGCCTGGAGGGGCGGATCTTCAACTGGATCCCGCCTGGCTGGATCGTCAGGGCACTCCGGCGTCCCGGGACATCCTTTTGGCCCAGCACTGCTCCCACGCCTCTCACGGCTCCCACGGCTCCCACGGCTCCCACGGCTCCCACGGTTCCCACGGTTCCCACGGTTCCCACGGTTCCCACGGTTCCCACGGCTCCCACGGTTCTCACGGCTCTCATGGCCAATGGTAGGCTGGGGTGAGGCCTCAACTCATCCTGACGGTCACCCGGCGCTGCAACCTCCGCTGTAGCTACTGCCCCACCGTCAAGGAAGGAATGGCGGATCTGTCTCCTTCCCAGGCGCACCGGGCCATCGACCTGTTCCTGGAACGCTATGGAGAAGGGGACGTCAAGCTGTTCGGGGGCGAACCCCTCCTGGCCCCGAGCACGGTGGATGCGGTGATTCGCCGGGTGGCCCTTCATCCCTCCCTGCGCCTGTATCTTTCCACCAACGGGATGTTTCTCGATGATTTGATGTTCCAGGTCCTGGAGGCTCACCCCGACGTCGTGCTGACGGTGAGCCTGGACGGATCCCGGGAGGATCACACCCGCCTGCGACGTCCCCTGCATTCAAGAGAGGGGAGTGGATGGGACGAGGTGTATTCACATCTTCCCCGTCTCATGCGGCGTCGGCGGTTTGTGGTCACCCAGACGATTTCTCCCGCCACTGCCCGGCGGGGAGCGAAAAACTTCCAGGCATTGCGAGAGCTTGGAGTGCAGAAATTCAATCTTCTCCCTGGATATTATTTGCCCTGGAGCCCCTCTCAACGGGACGATCTGGTCCGCAGTTTTTCCGCCATCGGCGAGCTTGTCGAGGCCGCCTGGGAGGCGGGAGAGCCTTTGTACCTTCGCAACCTGTTCACCCAGGCCCCCACGCCCTTCTTCAATACGGGCATGGTGGTGGACTGTGATGGTTCCATCTACCCTTCCAACCTCATTCTGGCCTCGGCCTTTGAGGGAGTGAAGCAACGAACGGCGCGGGGTTCCCTGGAGGATCCGCCGTCGCAGCAGGCCCTGGAAGAGGCAGCAGCACAGACACCAAAAATCCTGGAGGAAATTCTTCCCGAACACATCCTGGATGCGACACGGTTCGTAGACGGAGCGCTCACCTCCCTGTGCGAACGGCTGTTCCCCCGTTGGGTGGCCCTGCGTCATCTCCCCCGCCTGAGGACGGTGGCATGAGCCTGGAACTCATTCCCCTGTCTCCTCCTCGTCCTCCCCCTGGCGAAACTCCGTGGATTGGCCCGTCCGGGGAGGTGATGGAGAGGCTGGAGCTGCACATCACCTATCACTGTCCAGAGCGCTGTGTGTTCTGCTCCGAAGAGCATCGCATGGCGGCGTTTCATCCCTACCCGGTCACCTTCAGCCGGGTTGCTCAAACCTTGAGGGAGCAGCGGAGCCGGGGAGTCCAAGCGGTTCATTTCACCGGAGGCGAACCCACCCTTCATCCCCAGTTCGGGGAGATCCTGGCCCTGGCCAAGAAGCTGGGGATGCGAACCTCGGTGGGGACCATCGGCACGCGCCTCGCCGACCCCTCCTTTGCTGCCCTGGTCATGCCCCATCTGGACGAGGCCTTGTTCTCCCTTCACGGCCCCTCCGCCGGGGTCCACGACCCTCTGACCGGCCGCTCGGGATCCTTTGAGCGAGTGGTGCGTGCCGTGGCCCTGGCGAAGCAGTTTCGCCCAGGATTTCGACCCTTTGTGAATTCTGTCGTCAATCGTCACAACGTGTCTCATCTGCTTGAAACGGTGCGATTTGTGCGACAGGAGGTGGGAGCGTCCCTGCTGATCCTCTCCAACGTGACCCCCGAGGGGGGCGGAGAAGACCACTACGACGACCTGGCTGTCCCCCTCTCCACCTGGAGGGAGCTTGCCGAAGGGGTGATCGCGGAGGCCGGATCAGATCTCATCGTTCGCTTCTTCGGTCTGCCTCTGTGCGCGTTGGGGGAAGCGCGGATGCACGCCAACGATCTGCACTGGAACCCCAGGGTGACCGTGGAATGGGCCCGGCATCCCGCCTCGGTGTCTCTGGACGGGATCTATTCCTGGACTCCTGATCGCAAGCGCACTCATGGGCCTCCTTGTCTTCCGTGTCGATACCGGGAGGTGTGCTTTGGGGTGTTTCAGGCCTATACCCATCGTCATGGATGGGATGAACTGATCCCTTGGGAGAGCCAGCGGTGACAGAAATCATTTCCCTTCCTTCTGGTCCCTCGCTGCGACGCCCTCTGCCTTCCGGGGAGGAGACTTTTCGGGATCTGCGGCGCAACGTAGAAATCAACGTCGGGAAGGTCTGTAACAACAAATGTGTGTTCTGTCTGGATGGGATGCCGGCCACTGAATATCGCCGCTATCTTCCCTGGCCAGAAATGCAGGCCGAGATCAAGCGCTGGTATGATTCGGGATCCCGATCCTTGGGATTCCTGGGGGGAGAACCCACCACCTATCCGTGGATCCTGGACGCCATCGCCTATGGTCGGGATCTGGGATACACCCGCATCACCCTGGCCACCAACGGCACCAAGTTCTTTCGGGAGGAGTTTGTCGATAAGGTCATCGAGGCGGGACTCACCCGGGTCACCATGAGCATTCACGGCCACACCGCAGCCATGGAAGATCGGCTTACCCGGGTCCCTGGAAATTTTGATAAAAAAATAAGGGGGCTGAAAACCTTGATGGCCCGACGTGACGGGGGAATGCTGCGGGACAACGTGTCCATCAACATCGTGCTCAACGGTTGGAATTTTCGCTCTCTTCCCTCCATGCTGCGCTTCTTTTTTGAATTGGGGCTGGACGACATCCGCGCCAACTTCGTCCGCGTGGAGGGGTACGCCCACGAGGATCGCAGCTTGATTCCCCGCTATTCGGAGGTCATCCCCTATGTGATGAAGGCCATTGTTCTCAATGAGCACAGGTATCATCGCACCTTCACCCTGGGGGGATTTCCCCTCTGCGTCCTGCCCCTCCCCCTTCTTCTCTCTCCTGACCTGTCTCGCCGATATATCGGTGAATTCAGGGACCTGGATACGGATTGCTCCATCTTTACTACTCAAGGAGAGTTTTCCGAGGATGGAGTGGCCAGGGTGGAAGGGGAGCGGGCCCGGTTCAATTGGCAGGATCGCAAGCGCCAAGATCTCAAGGCCCACGTCGATACCTGTGCCCGATGCCGATTTTCACCGGTGTGCGAGGGGGTGTGGCGGGGATATCTGGGGGTGTACGGAGACGGAGAGTTCCGAGCCCTTCCGTGACCGGAATCGATCTGCGAACCGGCTATTCCTGCGATCAGCACTGTCGCTTCTGTGATCAAGGAGTGAAGAGGGAGGGGATTGCCGATGCCACCGCGGCCGAGGTGCTGGAGAGGGTGCCGGCAGGAGCTTCGGAGGTGTGGCTGGCGGGGGGAGAGGTGACCTTGCGCCCCGATCTGCTGCGGATGATTTCGGCGCTTCGGGAGAGGGGTGTAAAGAAGGTGGGGCTCCAGACCCACGGGGGAATTCTGGCGGCTCCCGGAGCGGCAGCATCCCTGGCCCGGGCGGGGCTGACCGATGCGGCGGTTTCGCTTCATGGCTCACGTCCCGAGTTGCACGACTGGCTGGCCGGCACCGAGGGCTCTTTTCGCGGAGCCGTTCTCAGCATTCGCCGCCTGGTGGCCGCTCAGGTCCGGGTGACCCTGCATACGGTGATGACCCGTTCGGGGATGGGGGATCTGCCCTTCCTCACCCGGTTGGGAGGGGGAATGGAGGTGCGCCACCACCGCTTCATGATGCTCCGGCCCCAGGGAAACGCGCGGATTTCCTGGCCGTCATTGGCGCCTCGCTTTCCCCTTCTTCAGGCTCCCTTGCTGAACAGCTTGAGCCTTCTCTCCCAGGTCTTCAAAAGGACGGGAGAGGTTTTGGGGGTGCCGTTGTGCTTTCTGCCAGGGTGGACGGAGGCGGCAGGGGATCGTCTGGATCGGTCCGGAAAGGTGCGACTTTTTCCATCGGTTCTGAGGGCCGCAGAGGAAGAAACCTCTCCCGAGGGCCAGCGCCAGAAAGGACCCCCCTGTCTCTCCTGTTCCCTGGCTGGGGAATGTCGCGGGCCGGAGCGTGAATATGTCCAGCGATACGGATGGGATGAATTTATTCCTGTTTCTCCAGGGGTGGATGTATCACCATCGGGTGTCTCCTCCTCGATTTTGCTTCAGGTCGAGGCTCCCTGTGATCTGGGCTGTCCTCGCTGCTTGGCCCGGGAGGCGCGCCGTGGAGAATGGGGAGAGGAGGAGGGGAGGAAGCTGCGGCAGCGTCTGGTGAGGGCGGCGGGGGAAGGGGTCAGGGAGATCGCCTTTGTGGGTGGGTCTCCCTGGTCTCATCCCGAGCTGGTTTCGCTGGTGTGGGAGGCGGAAAGGCTGGGATTCACCGGCATCGAGGTGTGGGGGCCCCTCCACCCCCTCCTGAAAACGGACGAAGTTCGCCTTCGCAGGCTGGCCCCCCTGACCCGAGCAAGGGTTCCCCGCTTCGCCGCCTCAGAGGAGAATCATGATCGGCATGTGGGACGCAAAGGGGCGTGGGAACAGGGGAATCTTGCCATGGAGAGGCTTCGGATGTGGGCGCCCCGGTGCACCATCGAGGTGTATTCCGTGGACGCCGCCTCTTCCCCCCCGGCCAATCGCCCTCCCCCGTATCTGACCTGCGGACCCCAGGCCGTGTGGCCCGGATGTGAGCCGGCTGGGGGATGAAACCTCCTCAACAGGGAGGAGTGAAGGCCGTTTCCCGGAAAAATGATTGTCAAGTGTACTGGGGAAGGAGGGGGCCACCTTCACGAACGGAGGGGACATCGCTACTCTGCCGCCATGAAAATGCTTCCCCCTCTTCTTCTCTCCGCCACGCTCCTGCTGGCGTCTGCGGCGCCGGTCCTGGCCGGCGACGACCCCTCCCTCCCCTTTGACACCTTCACCCTCCCCAACGGGCTTCAGGTGATCCTGTCCCTGGACAAGCGCCTCCCCCTGGTCTCGGTGAACACCTGGTATCACGTCGGGGCGGTAAACGAAGTGCCGGGGCGGAGCGGGTTTGCCCACCTGTTTGAGCACATCATGTTCCAGGGCTCTCGAAACGTGGCGGAGGACACCTTCTTCCGCTACCTGGAAGGGGCGGGAGCCACCCTCATCAACGGCACCACCGATTTTGATCGCACCAACTACTTCGAGACCCTTCCCGCCGGGCAGTTGGAACTGGCCCTGTGGCTGGAAAGCGACCGGATGGGTTACCTGTTGGACACCCTGACCCAGGAGAGACTGGACAACCAGAAGGCGGTGGTTCGCAAGGAGAGGCAGCAGTCGGTGGAGAACGCCCCCTACGTCCCCGGCGAAGAGAAGCTGTTCCAAATGATGTTTCCTGCGCCCCATCCCTACTATGGATACGTCATCGGCTCTCATGAAGAGTTGGAGGCGGCCACCTTGGAGGACGTGCGGGGCTTCTTCCGCTCCTATTACGCCCCCAACAACGCCACCGTGGCGATTGTTGGGGACTTCGATCCGACCAAGGTTCGGGAGTTGGTGACGAAATACTACGGGGACATCCCCCGGGGGGGTGAAGTGCCGGCTCGTTCGGTGAAGACCGAGCCCATCACGCAGGAGAGACGAGCGGTGGTTCCCGACGAAGTGGAGCTGCCCAAGGTGTTCATGGCCTGGGTCACCCCCCGGATCTTCACCCCCGGGGACGCCGACCTCCAACTGGCGGCCTCTATTCTGGGACAGGGAAAAACCAGCCGCCTGTATCAAAAACTGGTGTATCAGGATCGCATCGCCCAAGAGGTGAATGCGACGGTGTACCCGATGATGGAGGGCTCGGTGATGGTGCTGGAGATCCTGGGGAAGAAGGGGCAGACCCCCGAGGCCCTGGAGGCCGCCACCTGGAACGTGGTGGAAGGAATGCGGGTGGCTCCGGCCAGTGCCGATGAGCTGCGTCAGGCCCAGGTGAGTCACGAGGCGGAGGTAATGCGGGGCCTGGAACGGCTGGGTGGATTCGAGGGCAAGGGGGACCTGCTGAACATGTACAACCACCATCTCCAGGATCCTGGCTTCCTGCCCAAGGACCTGGCCCGCTTCCGTGCGGTGACCCCGATCTCCATCCAGAAATACATGAGTGAAGTGCTGACCCCCCAGTCCCGGTCGGTGGTTCACGTTGTTCCCGTTTCGGCTGGCGCCCCTTCGGCCGCCCCCAAGGAGTCCCAGTGAAAAACGTTCCCCTTCTTCTGGCCCTGGCCGCCAGTTTGACGGTTCTTCCCTCTGCCCACGCCGCCTCGGGAAAGGCGGGGAAGGGTAAAGCTTCTCCTCCCCCCGCGGCGGTGGTGGAGACCCCTCCTCCTCCCCCTCCGGTGGATCCCCTGGCGTGGAGAGCCACTCCTCCTGCCGCCGCCACCACCACCTGGGAGGCGCCCCTGCCGGTTCGCTTCACCCTGGGCAATGGGGTGCCGGTGGTGCTTCTCTCTCGCCCCGATCTGCCGTTGCTGACGGTGCGGCTTCTGGTGGGGGCGACCCGGGAGGCCAACCCTGCGGGAAAGGCCGGCCTGGCCTCGCTGGTGGCCAACCTCCTGGACGAGGGCACCAAGACTCGCTCCTCCCTTCAGATCGCCAGCGAAGCCGATTCCCTGGGGGCCACCCTGGTCACCGGGACCACCGATGAATACGCCTACGTCTCCGTCAACGCCCTGTCGGCGGGGGCGGCGGCGGCCTTGGACCTGATGGCCGATGTGGTGCTTCATCCCAAATTCGACAAGAACGAACTGGATCGGGTGAAAGGGGACCTGATCAGTGAGCTGCAGCGACGTCGGGGGGAGCCAAGAGACAACGCTCGTACCGCCTTCGCCGCCTCCCTGTTCGGAGCCAATCATCCCTACGGAGTGGCGGACATCGGCACCGAAACGTCCCTGGCGGGCCTTCAGGTCAAGGATCTTCAGACCTTCTACCGGCAGTACTGGCACGCCGGGAACGCCACCCTGGTGGTGGCGGGGAGTGTGGACGAGGCAGGGGCCCGAGCCCTCCTGGAACCCCGGTTCGGGACCTGGAAGGCCAAGGCGGGATTCGTTCGGCCCTCGGTTCCCAAGGTGGACAGCCCTCCCAAGGTGAAGCTGGTCTTTGTGGAGGCCCCGGGAGCTGTGCAATCGGTGATTCGAGTGGGACAGGTGGGCATCGTTCGCAAGGACCCTGACTACGCCGCCACCCTGGTCATGGGCAACCTGTTGGGGGGAATGTTCTCCTCACGGATCAACATGAACCTGCGGGAGGAGCATGGCTGGTCCTACGGGGCGGGTGGCAACTTCAACGCCGCCAGGGAGTTGGGGGTGTACGCGGTGGGCGCAGGGGTCCAGGCCGACAAGACAGCAGAAGCCGTGGCAGAGATCTTCAAGGAAATCCGAAAAATGCAGGAGTCTGAGCCCTCCCCTGAGGAACTGGCCCTGGCCCGGGACGCCGCCTGGGGGGATCTGGCCGGCCTGTTTGAGACCAACGCCGACACCGCTCAGCTCTACAGTGGGTTGCCCACCTTCGGCCTTCCTGATGATGCAGTGCGGTCCTACCTGGATGCCGCCAAGAGGGTGACCGCCGCCCAGGTGCTCTCTCTGGCCAAGGGAAAACTGAACGCGGATCGCATGGTGGTGGTGGTGGCGGGGCCGGCGAAGCTTACCGTACCGGGTGAAGGAGGAGCCCCCCAGGAGATCGACATCGTGGCCCGGCTGAACGCCCTGGGCTTGGGGACGGTGGAGAGATTTACCGCCCCCTGAGAAAATATATTCAGTAGTTTTAGGGTGTTGTAATAATACACTCCCCTGATATCTGTCCCTCTCCTCCCTATTTCTCCCTTCCCTCCTCCCACTGACTCCTCTCCAGGGAGTCCATCCCCTCGATCAGAGCCACTCCCATTCCCACCGGTCGGGAGGCGGTTCGCAGGATCTCCATGCCCTGGTGATTTCCTTTCAGGATCTCTTCATGGCGCTGACGTGATGCAGCGGTGAGGGCGTGGGGATGGTTTTGTCTTCGCAGCGACTGATACAAGGAGATGACCGGAAGGAAGGCGTGAACGGCGAGGAGAACCCCCCACAGGGGACGCGGATCGGGGCGAACCGGAGAGGTGTATACAGAATTCCCCTCCTCAAGAAGAGGATCCAGGTGAGACATCAGGTTCAGCTTGTTGTGTTGGGTTTCGTGGATCAGGGCCTCGGTCAGGGTGAGGGCCCGGGGATGCCAGGAGACGTACACCATCCCGATGGCTTCCCGGTAGGAGGCGGACAGGCTGATTTCTCCGGGTGTCCCCACCGGCACCACCTGGGCCAGCAGGCGGCGGTGCTCGGCAGCCAGCTCGGGCAGGCCCTGGCCCAGGAGGGCGCGGGCCTCATTGAGGGAATCCACCCAGCGTGACGACGAAGCGTCTCCCAGATCCAAGGCGTTTCCCCCCTTGTGAGGATGGGCCTCCAAGGAGGAGAGGGGGTTGTTGTCGTGAAGACAGAACCACCCCCCCTCTTCCAGGCGAAGGAAGTCCGGGGAGACGTCCCCGGCCCCGGGGGGTTTTGCCAGAGGAGCCTGAAGATCGATTTCCCGGGTGAGCCCGCCGGGAAGGCGCAAGGAGATCTCCCCGTTTCCAAACCAGGAGCCGGAAATGGGACGGACCGGATGCAGCCCCCATCCCAGGGGAGGGGAGAGGAGCCGGGACACCGGAACATCCCAGAACACCCCCTCCCGAGGCAGGATCCGGCGGCGAGCCAGCTCCAGCAGCAGGTGAGGCATCGCTTCGGCCAGGGCGGCCCCGGCTCGGGTCTCCGGGGAGTGAAGGGGGGCCCCCACCACCGGCAGGCACAGGCTGGCCAGGAGAGGGGGCGAACTCTGACCCATTACAGTCGCCAGGGCCTCCCGAACCCGGGCGTAAGGGAGCTGCATCCAGGGCGGAAGCGAGGTGGGCCAATCAAGGAGACGGCGGAGGGTGTGGCGAGCGTATCGCACCCGCAGGGCATCGAACGGGTCGGAGCCAGGAGTGGGAAGGGTATACGGGGCTGGCATCTCGCCCCCATGGTACACTCCCGGGTGATGTCTCACTCTCCCGTCCACCCTGATTCTCCGGCCCCCTCCCTGTCCGTGGCGGTGCGTCGAGAGCAGATCGCCAACCAGAGCAAGCACTGGGTGAGGGTGACCGCCGCCTGTAACAACAAATGTGTGTTCTGTCTGGACACCGAGGCTCAGGACGGTCGGTTCATGTCTTGGGAGCATGTGGAGGCAGAAATGATTCGCGGGCGACGAGAAAAGGAGGCGAGTCGCCTGATTCTTTCTGGTGGTGAGGCGTCGATTCATCCTCTCTTCGCTGCATTTGTGAGACGAGGCCGGGAACTGGGATATGAACGAGTGCAGACCGTGACCAACGGCCGCCGTTTTGCCCAGAAGGAATTCTTTCAGGCGGCGATGGACGCGGGGTTGGGGGAGATCACGTTTTCACTTCACGGGCACACCGCCGAGCTGCATGACCGCCTGGTGGGGGCCAAGGGAGCGTTCACAGAGTTGATGCGGGGGATGCTTCGGGCGGTGCGGGACGGCAGGGCGGTGGTCAACGTGGATGTGGTGATCAACCGCCAGAACGTGGCCCATCTGGACAAGATCGTCGCTCTCTGTGTTCAGGCTGGGGTCTATGAATTCGACCTGTTGCATGTCATCCCCCAGGGTGCTGCCTTTGAGCATCGGGAGGAATTATTTTACGATCCTGCCCAGTATCATGAATCCCTGCAACGAGTGTTTCGCCTGGCCCGCCATCCGCGGTTTCACATCTGGACCAATCGCTTCCCCCTGGCCCACTTGGAAGGGTTGGAGGAGCTGATCCAGGACCCCCACAAGATGCTGGACGAAGTGGGGGGGCGTCGCCTGGAATATCGGGCCTGGATCGACGATGGAGTGCCCCTTTCCTGCCGGGATGGGGAGCGCTGCCCCCATTGTTTCATCGAGCCTTTTTGCGCGTCCCTGGACGGCTTCCTTGCCGATCAGCAGGCAGATGCATTTGATGTGTTCTGGGTGGGGAAGCAGTGGGAGGCGGTAGGTTCTGGAGCCTTGCCCTCAGGGACTACCAGTATCGGAATCGAAGCCGAAGAGGCCTCCCTTCTTCCGCCCTGGCCGGAGGGGGTGGGGATGGTTCTTCAAGCCGAAGATTATTCCCGGCTGGTTCCCCAGACCCTCCCGGAGAGGGTTCGTCTGGTGGCTACCCGACCCCAGCACCTCGACGCGCTTCGGGAGGTGTCTCGGGAGGGGCTCACCGTGGAGGTTCGTCTTCGGGGAGAAATCGCCACCTGGCTGGAGCGGAACCTGGATGTGGTGATAAACCACGCCGCTGATTGGGTGTATCACGGCACCACCTTCATGACCCTGGCGGAGGTGGCTGCCGATCCGGTTTCCTGGGTGGAGTTGTTTCAGGAATTGAGCCGCTTCATCCGGCCCCGCAGCCAGAACCTCCCTCCCTGTCTGTGCCCGGGATCCCGCCTGGAGGAGGCTCCGCGGATCTTGCCCCATGCCTTGTTTCATGAGGACGGGCGTCTGGCCATCGACCCCCTGGTGGATCGCTACGTGAGCCAGGACTATCGGGCCAAGTCCCAGCGCTGTCGCACCTGTGCGGTGGACTCCCAGTGCTCGGGAGCCCATGTCCAGGAGATTCGTCACCACGGATTTGCCATGCTCCAGCCCCTCAGCGGGGGTTTCGCCAGGGACGCCCTTGAGCAACTGGAGAAAAGAGGGAGGGGCCCCCGGCTGACCTTGGGAGAGCTCCCCCTGGAGAGGAAGAAGTCCACTCGCCTTCCCGTGCTGAACGGGCTGGATCTGACTCCGGTTCCCCACATCGATCACCCTGACGGGACCCGGCGGAGCTGATGGCCAACCTGGGCTATCTCCAGCTCACCCGGGAGTGCCGTCAGCACTGCCGCTTCTGCTCCAATCCCCCCAGCGGAGTGGAGCTTCAAGAGGGGGAGATGAGGCAGATGGTGGACGATCTGGTGGCACGGGGCTACGACGGGGTGATCCTCACCGGTGGCGAACCCACCATCGCCCCCCTGCTGGTGCCCGCCATCGCCTACGCTCGGGAGAGGGGGCTGTTCATCCGCATGATCACCAACGGCCAACGCCTTGCCGATGTGGAGTTCATGGGCCAGGTGGTGGAAGCGGGTCTGTCTCACCTGCACCTGTCCCTGCACTCGTGTCGATCCGAGGTGCATGACTTCCTGACCCAGACCCCCGGAGCCTTCCACGCCATTACCAGCGCCCTGGGAAATGCCCTGGAAGCGGGCCTCACCGCCGATATCAACACCGTCATCAACGCCTATAACTCCGACCATCTGGACGAGACGGTGAAGTGGGTGTGTCACCATTTTCCAGCGGTAAGACACTTCGTCTGGAACAACATGGATCCCAACATGAACCGGGCGGAAAAACACCCGGATGTGATTCCCAGGCTGGGAGAGTTTGAGGTGTCTCTCCGACGAGCCATGGAGTTTCTGCATCACAGCGGCCGGACCTTTCGGGCTGAGAGAGTGCCCCTGTGTTACATGCCCGAGTTTGCCTTTGCTTCCACGGAGACCCGCAAGATCGTCAAGGAGGAAGAGAGGTGCATCCGGTTTCTGGACCGCAAGGGGTTTGTGCTACAGAAGCAGTTTCTTCACGGCAAAGGGGAGGCGTGTCGCGCCTGCTCCCTGGATCCGGTTTGCGCCGGCCTGTACAGCATGGGGTATCACTACGATGAAGCCGAGTTGTTTCCAGTGTTCCACGACCCTACCGAAGTGATGCGACAGGTGCTGGGAAGGGAGCCGGAACCCGAGCTTCGGGAGAGGATCCTGGCCCGACGAGGAATGCGGAGCGACGAGCAGCCTGACGATCACGGGATGAGACAACCCGGTGGGGGGACGGTATTGAACGGGCCTCCGGCGCGTGGAAAGGGTCTTTCCGTATTGGAACAAGGAGTGGATGCGTCACGGCGGGTGATACAGGGTCTTCGCCAGGTGAATGGATAAATCCATGGCCGATCCCACCCGGAGACATCCTCGCAACGCTCCAGGCCCCTGGTTCGTGAGCCTGGAGTGTATTTCCTGTGACGCCTGCACCGATATTTCTCCCGAGGTGTTCGACCGGGATGAAAATCGAAAAGCGTTTGTGAGAGCCTGGCTACCGCAAGATCCCGAAGCGGAGCGGCTGTTCCAGTTTGCCTTGGAGTCCTGCCCGGTGGAGGCGGTGGGGGAAGAAAACGCGTCTCAAAAATAGTGCTTGTACTGGAGGTAGATCACCTGGGGATAGGTTCCGAATTCGCTGACAGGCCTTGGATAGAGGAGGCCCTCTCCCTCTTCCGGGCGAGGGCCCAGACCGATGAGGGCGCCGAAGTCGGCGGAAACATTATCGGAAACGGAGATGGACAGGCCCGGGGAAAGGAGGGCGGAGCTGTTGCCAGGGGCCAGGATCACCGACAGGGAGCCGGTAAGGATGGGCAGGAAATCATACCGGACCAGGAGGCCCACCAGATGGCGGGATAGGTTGGGAGTTTCTCCCAGGGACAAGCGCAGGGAAGGCGCCAGCAGGTCGTCATCGTCCCCGGCTCCGTTGAAGAAATACTCGGCGGCCAGGTAGAGGGAATTATCCCAGCGTCGGTCCACCCCGACCACGGCCCGGAAGTGAGAAGGAACGAGGTCCACTTCCTGGATTTCCCCTTCGGGGGTGAGGATTTTTTCCGGCTCCGCCTCGGTGGCAAAGGTGTAGCTGACCTCTCCACGGATTCCCAAGGAGAACAGGTCTCCAGAGAATCCCCCGCCGACCTGATAGCCCCCGTAGACCTTCCCTCCTTGCAGCGAGAGGTCCCAGCCCCGAAGGGTGGTGTAGGCGCGCCCCAACAAGGAAGTTCCATGGAAGGAGGCGTCCACCTTCTCCTCCCCCGATTCTGCCTTTCCCGAACCGAGATCGTAGGTGAGGGTCCGTCCCGGAGCGGCAATCAGGTTCAATCCCGAGGATTCCCCCAGGCTGAGGTCGACGCGGGCGGCATCCACCCCCGGCTTGTAGTCCCGGTCGAAGCTGGCGGGGTCGAAGGGGAGAAAGGTGTCCAACGGGTTCCAGAACCAGGCCTTGCCGAAATGAATGGCCTGTCTTCCCAAGGTGATGTCTACTCGCCCCAGGGTCAGCTTCAGGTTGAGACGGTCAAAGCCCAAGGGGGCAGACAGATCGGGCTCTTCCTTGGCCAGCTCCCAAGAACCCGCCCAGGGTCGATATCGCAGGGCCCCTCCCCCTCCTCCCGTCAGACCCAAGCCCGAGGCCACCTCTGAAGAGGAAAAATCGAGGCCCTGAACAGCGTGGAGTTCCATTCGCAGCACCCGACCGAAGCGGGCTGCCAGGGTGAGGCGAAGGCGGGTCTGGGACAGGGCGTCGGCGGTGTTGCCTTCTCCGAAGAGGGGGGAGTCGTAGTAGAGGAGGACAGCGGGGGTGGTGCGAATGCTGCCCCCCACGTTCAGGGCGGCGGATTCGGATTCCAATCTTCCCAAGGCCCGAGCCGGGAGGCTGTGAAGAAGGAGGCTCAGGGAGAGGAGAAAGGCGGTCGCCAGGGTCCCCCACCGAGACGAGGGAAGGGCTCGGCTCGTCCCCAGGGGTCCCCGTCGGGAGGTCTTCTCAGAGGGCCCGGGTTTCATCGGAACCGATGCGACCATCGTGGAGTCGGATGAGGCGTCGGGCTCTCTCCATCACGGCGGGATCATGGGTGGAGAAGACGAAGGTGACTCCCTGGGAACGGTTCAACTCCCCCATGAGGTCCAGGAGGGAGGCGGCGGTGTGGGAGTCCAGGTTGGCGGTGGGCTCGTCGGCCAGCACCAGGGCGGGGGAGGCGGCGATGGCCCGGGCAATGGCCACCCGCTGTTGCTGTCCGCCGGAAAGCTCCCGGGGAAACCGCTTTTCCATGCCCGTCAGGCCTACGGTGTGGAGGATGGACATCACCCTCTCCTTCCTCTCCGCCGCTGGCCTCCCCTGGAGAAGGAGGATGTATTCGGCGTTTTCATAGGCGGTGAGGACGGGAATGAGGTTGTAGGCCTGAAACACGAAGCCGATGCGGTCTCGTCGCAGGCGGGAAAGCTCGGCATCGCTGAGGGAGCGGGTGTCCTTGCCGTCCACACGGACCAGGCCCGAGTTGGGGCGATCCAGGCCGGAAATCAGGTTCAACAGAGTGCTTTTTCCCGATCCCGAGGGTCCGGCGATGGCGGCCATTTCTCCTTCGGTGATGGTGAGGGACACGTCCTTCAAGGCTGAAACCAGGGTCTCTCCCTGGCCGTAGGAGCGGGAGACAGAGGAGAGGTACACGATTTCACGAGCCATGCGGGAGCCCTAACGGGAGCGGAGGGTGTCAGCGAGGCGAACCCGGGTGGAGCGCATCATGGGATAGAGGCCGATGATCACGGTGGTGATCAGCACGACGGCGGCGTGGAAGAGCAGGTCCGGCACGGTGAGATCCCCCTTGATGATGGGGTCCAGGAAGAATCCGCCGATGGTGATGCCGTCGGGAAGCCAGGGACTGGCATCGAATCCCTCCCACTCCAGCCACAGGCAAAGGGGCACCCCCAACGCCATGCCCACTGCCGTCCCCAGCAGAGCGAGAAGGACAGACTCCATCAGGATCTGGGCCCTCAGCAGGCGAGGCGAGGTCCCCAGGGCCAGGAGCACGGCAAACTCCCGGGTGCGTTCCAGGACGCTCATCAGGATGGTGTTGAGGATGGTGAAACTCACCAGGAAGAGGATGAATCCCCGTTGGACGAGGTTGATGCGGTGGTCCAGCTCAATCCATTCCGCCACCTGGGGGATCAGGACCTGCCAGGGCACAAGGGAGGTGGTGGGGGTGGTGACCCGATCCTTCAGGCGGGCGAACACGTCGGCTTGGGTGGAGGGGTCGGTGAGAACCATCCCCACTTGATGAGCGGAGCCGTCGGGGAGACCCAGGGCAGTGCGGGCGATGGGAAGGGGAACCTGGATGAGGAAGGCGTCGGCCTCATCGGACCCGGTCTGGAAGATTCCCGTCACGCGCAACAGCTCGCTGACCAGCTCTCCCTTCAGATCCGAGGTGGTGAGGACCACTTTCTTGCCGGGTTCCACTTTCAGTTGGCGAGCGAGGGCCACCCCCATCATCAGCCCCTTGGTATCTCCTTCTTGCAAGTACCGTCCCTTGATCACCTTTTGGGCAACGGGGGAGGTGAGGGCCTCCGCCGCCGGGTCTACCCCCATCATGCCCACTCCCTGGGAGCCTGCCCCCGTGGCCACCACCGCTTGACCGAAGAGGATGGGTTTGATGACTTCCACCTCGGAAAAAGAGGCGGCGGCGGCCCTCACCGGGGCGATGAGGACGGTGTGCTGAGGGGAGGGATCCTGAAGATAGAGGGGATGTTGAACGGCGAGATTACCGGCCTGGGTGCGGGTCGCCGCCCGAGCCGCCTTGGCGTAGACCCCCGTTCCGATGGAGACGAAGAACAGGGCCAGGACCAGGCCGATGCCAATGGAGGCGGTGGTGATGAGGGTTCGCCTGGGGTTTCGACTCAGGCTGCGGAAGGACAGCTTCAGCACCAGGGCAATGGCGGGAAGAAGGGAGGAAGAGGTCTGAGGAGGCTGGGTCTCAGACATGGGTCATCGCCTTCACCGGATCGAGGCGAGAGGCTTTCCATGCCGGGTAGAGGGCGGCCACCAGGGAGGTGAGGAGCATGACCCCAGGAGGCTGGAGCAGGTTGGCGGCGGTGACTCGCCCCTTCCACACCGGGTCCATCATCATCCCTCCCAGGGAAACATCATCACCTCCCAGGATGGCCAGGTTCAGGCCCTGATTCTGCCCCCACAGAGCCACCACCGCTCCCAGAAGGGTTCCGATGCACACCCCACACAGTCCCAGCACCAGGGATTCGGCGGCCACATCCCCGACGATCTGCCGGGGGGTGGCTCCCAGGGCCTTGATCAACCCGAACTCAGGAATGCGCTCAAAGGTGGCCATCAGCATGGTGTTCATCACTCCCAGGCCGCCGGCGACCATGAAGATGGTGGCGCTGATCCACCGAACCACCGCCCAGAAGCTGATGAGGGTGGCCAGTTCGGGGAGGAGTTCCTGCCAGGTCTCCACGGTGGCCTCCCCGGCGTGGGGGGCCAGGGTGGCCACCAGTGCCGAGGTCTCAAGTTTGCCATTGGAGGAGAAGACGATCTCGTGGACCCGATCCTGGGCCACAAACAGGGAGTTCCAATCGGAGCGGAGCAGGAAGGCGGTGCCCCGGTCGATGTTGTCAGAAACCGGCTTGAGGATACCCGCCACCGTCACCATCTCGTTGCCGATGGAACCGTCGGCGGCCTGGACCACCACCACCAGAGAGGAGCCCTCGGTCGCATCCAGGGAGCGGGCAAGGCGGGAACCCAGCACCACCTGGTTTCGCTGGCCGGGGGTCAGATAGCGGCCGGTCTTGAGCCAGGTGGGGAGGTCGCCGGTCAGGGCTTCAGCCGCAGGATCGACTCCCACCAGGACCACTCCCGCAGAGCGGGGGCCCGAGGAGAGGAGGCCTCCCCCGATGGCCCGAGGAGAGGCGGCGATGGCCGAGGCGGCTGCGGCTTGGAGCAGGGAGTCGGGATCGGCCAGGGAGGTGTAGATGGAGCGATCCTGGAGATAGCCTTTGGCATGGGCTTCCGCCTCCCCCACTCCCAGGCGAACGGTGCGGGTGAGCATCTGGTGACGCAACCCCTCCACCATGCAGAAGGAGAAGATGAGGATGGAGGTGGAGGCCACCATGGCAGCCAGCGAAATGGCGGTGCGCCCTCGGTTTCGACCCAGGTTGCGCCAGGCGAACCGGAGGGTCTTCATGGAGAGCCGAGATTTTGGAGATTCTGCATGGAGAAGAAGGAGTCGGAGAGGGAGGTGCCAAACTCCATCTGCTGATAGCTGATCTCGGTGAATTCCCCGGGCTTGTCCTCAGGGGAGATGCGGGTGAGGGTGGGGAGAAGGCGGCCCCCCAGGGTCTTGTATTCGGAAAAGGTCATGGTGCGGGCGAGACGCAAGTCCTCGTCGTGATACAGGATTTTTACGGGGAGAAGGTCGTTGGAGCGCACGGTGACCACCACCATTCCCCACACCACTGCGGCCTCCGGTCGTGCCTTGGCAGTGATTTCGATGATGGATTGACCTTCTCGCATCCCCTCAAAGGTCTTCTGGAAAGTGAAATCCTCAGCCATG
>CAYRTW010000026.1:0-34930 GCA_964426935.1 uncultured Rickettsiales bacterium | reverse complement strand
TTTGGGGGGGACCCGCGACGCCGCGATCCGGCCGTGCAGCAGCATTTCGTGTGATACTCTCCGAGAGATCCGGTTCAGCTTCCCCGTTCGGTGCCTGGTGAGGTGACTCGTCGGGTCTCGCCGCTCCTCTGCCCTCGCCGGAAGTCTCCCTGATAGAATCCCCTTTCCCTCCATGCACCCACCTCCTCTCTTCATGGGACTGCCCCTCCATCCTTTGACCCTGGAGCAGGCTGCCCTCTCCATCGAGGGCTCGGTGGCCAGGGGGGAAGGAATACGTCACATCGCCCTCAATGCCGCCAAGATCAGCGCCATTCGTCGAGATCCGGAGCTGGCGGCTGCGGTTCAGCGGGCCCATCTGGTCACCGCCGACGGGCAGGGGGTGGTGTGGGGAGCCTTCCTGTTGGGAAACCCGGTGCCGGAGAGGGTGGCGGGAATCGATCTGATGGATCGCCTGGTGCGGGGAGCTGCTGTGAGCGGGGCCTCGGTCTACTTCCTGGGGGCAAGGCACGAAGTGGTGGCCGATGTGGTCGCCCTCTACCAGACCCGTCATCCCTCTTTGCGGGTGGCGGGGTTTCGTGACGGGTATTTTTCGGTGGAGGCCGAGGCCGAAGTGGCCCGAAGCATCGCCGCCGCGTCTGCCGACCTGCTGTTCTGCGCCCTTCCCACTCCTCGCAAGGAGTTGTTCCTGGATCGATGGGCGGACACCGCCGGAGTTCGTTTCGCCATGGGAGTAGGGGGGGCCTTCGATGTGGTGACGGGCAGGATCCCCCGGGCCCCCCTGTGGTTGCAGAAGGCTGGATTGGAGTGGCTCTATCGATTTGGCCAGGAACCTCGGCGGCTGTGGCGGCGCACCCTTTGGGATCACACCGCCTTCTTGGTTCATCTGGGAACGGCCCTTCTCCACCATGCCACCCCGGGTGAGGGCCCGTGATGCGGCGATCACACCGTTCCGCTGCCCTCCTCGGCCGAGGAGGGATTGACACACTCCTCTTGTTGGGATGCTTCTGCCTGGCCTATCTGCTTCGCTTCGAGTGGCTCTATGCCTACTCTCGCCCCTCTTCGCTGATGGATCACTTCGTCACCAACGGTTGGATGCTCAGCCTGGCCATCCCCGGTTGGATGCTCACCCTGTACAGCCAGGGAGGGTATGACCCCCTGCGCTCCCGGTCGGTGGCCTCCTGGATGGGGCCGGTGGTTCGTGCCTCGGCCTTCCTGATTCCCATCCTGGGTTCTGCGGTGTTTCTCCAGCAGATCTCCCACTTTAGCCGCGGGTTCTTCCTGTTGTTCCTGGCCCTCTCCATGCTGGCCCTGGCCTTGGCGCGAATGGGAAGCCTCATGGGGGCTCGTCTCCTCCTCGGGGAGGGGGAGCAGACCCTCCGGCAGGTGCTGGTGGTGGGTACCGGCGGGGAGGCCTTGCGGGTGGCCCGGGCCCTGATGCGCCCGGAGGAGGGAGCGAGGGTGCTGGGATTCCTTGAATTCTCGAATCCCCAGGCGCTCTCGTCTCCCATGCCGACTGAAGGTGAGGGCCGTCCTTCACCTTCTCCCTCCCCATCGCCGTCCCCCTTGCCCGGGCCGATCCTGGGGACCCTGACCGATCTCAATGCCCTGGTGGATGCCCGGGGGGTGGACGAGGTGACCTTTGCCCTGCCCTTTTCCGCCCTGGCCGACGCGGCAACCCAGGACGCCCTGTGGCAATGCGAGCAGGTGGGGGTGGAAGTACGTATCGTTGCTGATTTCTTTGGACTTTCTCTTTCAGCGGTCCGCATGGAATCGGCAGGCGGCCTCCCCCTTCTGGCCTTCGTTCCCACCCCAGGGTACCGCCTTCAGTTTGCCCTCAAGCGGTGGATGGACCTGAGCCTGGCCTCTCTCCTCCTCCTCCTGCTGGCCCTGCCCATGGGGGGGATTGCCGTTTGCGTGAAGCTGTCCTCCCCCGGTCCCATCCTCTTTCGCCAGACCCGCTCCGGGCTCTATGGACGTCCCTTTTCTTTCTTGAAGTTCCGTTCCATGTATCAGGACGCGGAGGCGCGGCGGGCCTCTCTGGAGGGGATGAACGAGCTGTCAGGGCCGGTGTTCAAGATTCGCGATGACCCCCGCGTCACCCCCTTCGGACGGTTCATCCGCAAGTATTCCTTGGACGAATTACCTCAACTTTTCAATGTGTTGCGAGGGGAAATGAGCCTGGTGGGTCCCCGGCCTCCCCTGCCCAAGGAGGTGGCCCGCTACCAGCGCTGGCAGAGACGCCGCCTCTCCATGCGCCCGGGGTTGACCTGCATCTGGCAGGTGAGTGGAAGAAACCAGGTCCCCTTTGAACGGTGGATGGAGATGGATCTCCACTACATCGACCAGTGGTCCCTGTGGCTGGATCTGCGGATCCTTCTGTTGACCCTCCCTGCGGTGGTGAGCGGCCGAGGGGCGAGTTGACCCCGCCTTCTCCTCCGCAGCGCCCCGATGATCAGGGAGACTTGCGGGACGTGGGACGAGGAGCCCGCTCCTTTCTGTTGGGTCAGGGGGCTCGACGGGCCTTTCAGTTTGGTCTTCTCTACGTCCTGGCCCGCGCCATGGGAGAAGGACCCCTGGGCCTGTTCATGGTAGGGGCCTCCCTGGTGCAACTGGCGGGATTCTCATTGGGGGCCGGCATTCGCGATGCCCTGGTCCGGGAGTTCGGAGTCGCCCGGGTGACTCGTCCCGAGGACGCCGTCCAGGCGGCGCGGGCGGGCTTGAAGGTGGCCCTGTGGACGGGGTTTCCCTTGGGGGGCTTGATCGTGGTGATGGCCCCTTTCCTGGCGGGCTCTCTGTATCACAAGCCCGATGTGGCCTTTGTGGTGGCGGTGGCGGGGGCGACCGTGCCCCTGATGGTGGTTCTCCACTGGGCACTGGGCATCCTGCGGGCGTTGCGACGAGTCGAGAGACAGGTGTGGGTGGACGATGTCCTGTGGCCGGGGCTGACCCTGATTCTGGCGGTGGCATTGGTGTGGGGAAGGCCCACCCCGGGGAGGGCGATGATGGCGGTGTTCCTGGCGACTCCCATCACCGTGGCGGCGGCGGTGGCCTGGGCGCTGCTATCCATGAAGGACGCCGGTCTTCCCCGGTCTCCTCCCCAGGTGCCCGACGCCCTGCCTCGCTTTGCCCGCCTTGCCTTTCCGCTGATGGGGACCTCGTTTCTTTCCACCGCCGGCATGTGGATGGACACCCAGCTTCTGGGGGCCCTGGCCCCCGCCGAGGACCTGGGGGTGTATGGCCCGGTTTCCCGCGCCGCCCTGGTTCTGCCGGTGGTTCTGTTCGCCTTCAACGTGCTCTTCTCTCCTGTCGCCGCCTCCCGCCTCGCCCATGGGGGCTCTTCTGCCCTGAAAATCCCCTTTCAGGTGGTGGCAAGGTGGACCTTTGCCGGTACCTGGCTGGGTGCGGTGGGTCTGTGGGTGGAAGGAAGGGATCTCCTGGCCCTCTTCGGCCCGGGCTTTGTGCGGGGGTATCCCTCCCTCCTCATCCTGGTGTTTGCCGGCCTCCTCAACGGATCGGTCGGATCGGTGGGGATCGTGCTGAAGATGGGGGGACGGCAAAATTGGATGGTTTGGAACGGGATCATCAGCCAGGGAATCGCCCTGACCACCGGGATCCTCCTCATCCCCCGAATGGGCCTTGCCGGAGCGGCCATCGCCGCTGCGGTGGGCTCCGTCCTCCTTCAGGGATTGATGCTGGCTCAAGTGAAAATCGCCTTTGGCCTGTTGCCCTTCTCCCGGGGCTACCTGGGTCCCCTGATGGCGGGAATTCTGGCCCTGGTGGTGGGCGAGGGAACGAGATGGGCGCTGGAGGGGATGAACACTGCCGGTCGCCTTCCCCTGGTGGCCCTGGCCATGTTGGTGACCTTCCTGCTGTCCCTGGCGATTTTGGGACTGACCTCGGCGGATCGGGAGATCCTCCAAGGAGTCATCCGTTTTCGCCGGTCGGTGCCGGTGTCGTAGGTGGCGTGGAGGGGCAGAGGGAGGAGAGGCTCGCTACCAGCGGGACATTCCCCCCAGGTCCATCACCTGCTGCCACCCCTTTCCCCGGAGGAGGCGAGTGGCGGCGGCACTTCGGGCCCCGCTGGCGCAGTACACCACCACCGGGGTCTCCTTGGGGCCAACCTCGGAGAGGCGACGTTCGAGCTCCGCGATGGGGATGTTGACCGCTCCTTGGATGTGGCCGGCGGTGAACTCCTGGGGAGTCCGCACATCCAGAAGCCGTGCCCCCTGGGCCACCAGGGCGTGAGCCTCCTCCGAAGAGCCTTTTCCAGCGAAGCGCATGAACACCATGAATCCAATCAGCAGAGCAAAAACGAGCCAGGGCAGCATCTTCATTTCTCTCCCTTGGCCAGAGCGGCGGTGACGGCTTCCAGACGACGTTCCACCTCTCCAGCGAGTTCGTTCATGTCCTCTCGCTGAATCAGGGAGAACAAGGCCTCGGGTCTGGTGATCCACACCCGGCTTCCTCCCTCCCTGGCTTCCACCACCACGTTGCAGGGGAGGAGGATGCCGATGGCGGGTTCCTGCTCCAAGGCCCGATGAGCGAAGTGGGGGTTGCAGGCACCCAGGATCACGTAAGGGGACCTTTCCACCCCCAGCTTCTTGAGGAGGACGTCGTGGACATCGATCCGGGTAAGGACGCCAAACCCCTGTTGGGTGAGGGCGGTGGTGACGCTCTCGATGGCGTCCTGGAGGGAAAGGGGCAGGTCAACAGAAGCGGCGTAGGGGGTCATGATGGGCCTCCTGGGGAGGGTTTCAGGAAAGACGGGAGTGCTGATTCAGGCATTCCCATAGAGAAATGAAATCACATCTCATGGATTTTACTTTGGAAAGTGCTCTTGGAGGAGAGCCACCAGGCCGGGAATGGCCGGATGAATCACTCGGTAGGCTCTCTCCCTACCCCGGATTTCAGTGTGGACCACACCAGCGCGGCGGAGGATGGCCAGATGGCGGCTGACGAAGGCCTGGGGGAGACCAAGACACTCCGCCATGGAGCCGACTCCGCACTCTCCACTGAGCAGACCGGAAGCGATCCGCAACCGAACCGGGTGGGCCAAGGCCTCCAAAAAGGCAGCCCCAGCGGCCAGCCCTTGCGGGTCCAGCCGTTCAAAATCTCCATATTTCATATGCGATATGTAATATATAAATTTCATCGCGCAAGGGGGAGAGCAGAAAATCCGGTTCTTGACAAAGATCATGGGGTGATGTCCGATCCCCTGCCTCCTCCTGCGGGGAGGGTTCTTGTCGCTGGAGCGCCTTCTTGATCATGCGAACCGTCAGCCCCTGGTGGATTTTTCCCTTGGCCCTTGCTGCCGCCTGTACCTCCCAGGAGGAGGCGGTGGAATGCGATGAGGTCTACGCGGTGACCGTCGCCGCCGATTCCTCCGATTGCGTGGACGAGGCGGGCACCCTGGAGCCGGAGAGCTACTGGTACTGCCTGAACATCGATGGCTCCCAGGTGAACGTGTATTACGCCCTTCGGGAGGGCGGGGACGGGGATCCCGAGACCACCGACTATGATTATTTTGCCAAGGGCACCCTGCAGAGCGGGTCCTACCTGACCTACGGCACGGGAGTGGTGGAGGATCGGCAGCCTGACCGCTCGGTGCTGTACAGCATCATCGGGGAGGCCAGCCTGGATGAGGGGAGCCTGGTGTGGCACGGCACCGAGGTCATCACCGTCTATCCTCCCACCGAGGGGACGGAAGATGCCACCTGGCCTGAGGGGTGCACCCACAGCTCCACGGTCGCCAGCGAAGCCGTCTCTGGCTGAAGAATCTGATTTTTGATCGCCCACCCGGAGGAGCCATGTTCCGCTTCTCACCTTCGCTTCTCCCTGCCAGAATGGGGGCACTGAGGATCGGGGTGTGTGGACCGCCATCCGCCCGAACGGCTCCTCCTTCGTTGCCCCATGACTGACCTGATGGATCGGGTACTCCCCATCCTCCCCTTTCTTCCCCATCTTCTCGCGGTGGCAGGAATCGCCGCCCTGGTCCTGTTTCTGCGCTATCGACCCCGGCCTGTTCCCTCCCCTGAGGCCAGAGCGCGTCGGGCGGTGCAGCTTCAGCGACGGGGAGAGCCCATGGCTGCCGGCAAGGTCTACGAGGAGATGGGCAGGTTTCGGGAGGCGGGGGAGCAATATCAGCGGGGAGGAGACGTGGTGCTGGCGGCCCTGATGTACCGCAAGGCCGATCAGCCTCTGAAGGCTGCCCCCCTGCTTCTGGTCCATGGTTATACCCACGAGGCCGCCGAATGCTTCTCCCGCTCCGGCAAGCATAAGGAGGCCTCCCAAGCCTATGCCGCTTCAGGCCATCCCGGGCTGGCGGCGACGGAGGCGGTAAAGGGGGGGGACCACGCCTTGGCCGCCCCCCTCTTCGCCGAGGCGGGGGATCTTCGGAAGGCTGCCGAGTCATGGGGAAAAGCCGGGAATGGAGCCCAGGTGCTGGCGGTGCTGGAGAGGGCCATCCGGGAGGGACAACGGTGGATGGTGGGGGAAGAACGCCTCATGCAGGTGCTGGAGAGGGGGGCCCCGGAGCTGGCCCTGGCGGCCTGGACTCGGGAGGGGGAATGGGGAAGGGTGACCCGAATCTCCGGCCGTCTCGGTCGATGGCAGGAGGTTCCTGTCCTGATTCGCAAGGGGGGCAAGGCGGCACGACTGGCGGTGGAGAAAGCGGTCGCGGCGGGAGAGGGGGATGTGGAGAAGTGGGTGGCTGCCCTGGAGGAGGCAGGGGAGGGGGAGGCCGCTTCCGATCTCCGCCGCATCCATCGCCGACACTTCCCTACCGGACCCTCCCTGGGGGAGAATCTGGGAAAAGCTCTCCACGATTCTCCCTCTTGGTCCTCCGCTCCCGCCGAGAGAGGGGAGGAGAAGCTGATCTACTTCAACCCGTCTCAACCGCCCCGGAGCCCCTCACATCCCCCTGCCACCGGCGGGCTGCGGGTTTCCCCGGTTCTTTTGCCTCTGCCCGTTCCTTCGTTTCCCCCGGGTCGAGAATCCCCGCCTCGGGAGGACGCCTTTCAAGCGGCCGATCCCTCCCGTCTTCCCCTGCCTCGGGGGCAAACCCTCTCCTCTTCGGTCCTGTCCACCTCCTCAGACCTTCTGGCTCATTTCGGTGTTCTTCCCTCCTCCGCCGATAGCGGCGCGGACCCCTCTCCCCATTCTCTTCGCCTTTCCTCTGCGCGCCCTCAGGATTCCCTGCCCCCCTCACCCGCTCCGGGCATTCCCTTGGAGACCGCCACCGCCATCGCCATGCTCCAGGGGATTGATGCCTTTTCATCTCTGCCCACGACCGCCCTGGTTCCTCTGGCGGAGGTGTTGGAGATGAGAATGATTCACCAGGGAGAACGGGTCTTTACCGGCGATCCCCTCTCAGATGGGGCGGTGGCCTTGTTGGGAGGGGGCCTGGAGGTGATGGAAGACGGGATCTGGGCTCCCCATCCCAAGGGGCGCCTGTTGGGGGCGGAGATCCTGCTGGGGCCGACCCCGCCACCCCAGGGAAGGGCCGCCCAGCGCTCCTTGGTGGTGGTGTTGACGGCTGCCGGCCTGTCCCGGTTGGATGACAGCTACCCCCAGTCCCATGATCGGGTGGTGGAGGTGCTGCGCCGCTCCTCCGCTCTGCCCCTGACCTCCTCTCCCCCGGTTTGACGGAGGCCTCGCCTTGGGGGTACACCCCACCGGGCGAAGGGGAGGGTGGGCAGCCCTCCCAGGATCCCCGTGACTGAACCCCGCTCCATCGTCAACGAAATCGCCGGAGAGACCATCCTCATCACCGGAGGGGCCGGATTCATTGGCTCCACCCTGGCCTCCTGGCTGGCCCCCAACAACCAGATCGTGGTCCTGGACAACTTCCATCGCAACGCCCTGGCGGGGACCGGCCTGGAAGGGCACCCCCACGTCAAGATGATCAAGGGGGACATCCTCGACCCCCATTCGGTCCACCGGGCCATTCGGGGAGCCACCCAGGTCATCCACTGCGCTGCCATCGCCGGGGTGGATACCGTCATCAACGCCCCCACCAAGACCATGCGGGTGAACATCATCGGCACCTACAACCTCCTGGAGGCGGCGGTGTCCTCGGGGGGAATCAAGCGATTTGTGGACTTCTCGACCTCGGAGGTGTTCGGCACCTACGCCTACAAGGTGAGGGAAGGGGATGTGACCACCCTGGGAGCGGTGGGAGAGGCCCGGTGGACCTACGCGGTATCCAAGCTGGCCACCGAGCACATGGCCCACACCTACCACAAGGAGTTCGGCCTCCCCACGGTGGCGGTGCGCCCCTTCAACATCTATGGACCTCGGCAGGTGGGGGAGGGCGCCATCCACCATTTCATCCAGAGGGCCATTCGGGGAGAAGATCTGGTGGTCCACAACGATGGCTCCCAGATCCGGGCGTGGTGCTATGTGGATGACATCATCGACGCGGTGATCCGGGCCCTGCTGGTTCCCGAAGCGGTGGGAAACTCCTTCAACATCGGCAATCCCCGCTCCACCGTCACCATTCACCACCTGGCTCGGGAGGTGGTGAGGCTGGCCCAGTCCTCTTCCAAGATTCGCTCGGTGACCTGGGACTTTGCCGATGTGGAGCTTCGCATCCCCGACGTGGGGAAGGCCCGGCAGATCCTCAAATTCGAGCCTCAGGTGGACCTGGAAGAGGGGCTCCTTCGCACCATCGCCTGGTATCGGCAGCGCCAGGAAGAGACGGGGACATGAGCACCACCGCCCCCATTCGCCTCCATCGCCCCACGGTGGGAGAAGAGGAGGCCCTGGCCCTTCAGGAGGTGCTGGAGTCGGGGCAGTTCGTTCAGGGGCCACGGGTCGCCGCCTTCGAGGCCGCCCTGACCCGGGTGATCGAGACTCCCCACGCCATGGCCTGCGCGTCGGGCACCGCCGCCCTTCACCTGGTTGCCCTGGCATTGCGACTTCAGCCGGGGGACGAGGTGATCGTTCCCGACTACACCTTCCCCGCCACCGCCGCTGCCTTTGTCCGGGTGGGAGCGGTACCGGTTCTGGTGGATGTGGAGCCGGAGACCGCCAACCTGACCGTCCGGGGGGTGGAGAGGGCCGTGACCTCCCGAACCCGAGCGGTCATCGCCGTTCATCAGTTTGGCCTTCCCTGCGACCTGCCCGGCCTGGTGGGGCTCTGCCAGGACAGGGGAATCCACCTGGTCGAAGACGCTGCTTGCGCCTTGGGAGCCACCGTGATGGACGGGAAGAAGCCTCGTCCCGTGGGCTCCTGGGGGACCTTCGGCTGCTTCTCCTTCCACCCCCGCAAGGCCATCACCACGGGGGAAGGGGGCCTGGTCACCACCTCCGACCCCGCCCTGGCCGAATCGGTTCGGTTGTTTCGCAACCACGGCATGATCCCCGGCGGCCCCTCGGGCTACACCTTCTTGGAAGCAGGGCTGAACTACCGCCTCACCGAGTTTCAGGCCGCCCTGGGGCTGGTGCAATTGGGGAGAATGGGGGACATCCAAGAGGCCCGACACCGTCTCGCCCAAGGGTATCGGCAACGGCTCAGACAACGTTGCCCCAGCCTGGGGCTGGCGGCTGATCCTCCCCAAGCTGCCCACACCTGGCAGACCCTGTTGGTGCTGTTGCCGGAGGGAAAGGACCGCAGCCGGGTTCAGGCCGTCCTGAAGGACAAAGGAATCGAAACCTCGGTGGGGGCCCACTGTCTGCATCGCCAGCCCATCTACCAGGCGGACCCGATGGCCTTCCCTGGTTCCCTGGCGTTGGGGGATCGGGGGCTGGCCTTGCCTCTCCACCCGGCCCTGGAGGAGTCGGACCTGGAGCGGGTGGTCGATGCCCTGGTTGTGGCCCTGGCTTGAGCGTTCAGCCCCCGGAAATCCCGGTAGCCACCCGCATCACCCTCTCCCCATAGAGTTCGGTCAGATAGATCGAACAGGGGTCCCAATTCTCCCCCTCTCCGAAGGCCAGGCTGGCGGGATTGGTGAGACCGGTCACCCGGATTTCCGCTTCCCCGGTCTCTTCCTCCACCCTCCACAGCTCCCCGGTCAGGTTGGCGGCCACCCAGATGCCCCCCTCCTGGTCCCGGGCCACTCCATCGTTGGCTCCTCCGTCGGTCAAGGACGCCCACAGCTCGGCCTGTCCCGCCAGGTCTTCCCCCTCCACCACCACTCGCCACAAGGGCCCCCCGGTCACGAAGGTGCTGGCCACGAACAGACGCAGGCCATCGGCGGAAAACACCATTCCATTGGGGGACTCTACGGCCGTTGTCCAGGAGGAAAATCCCGCCACCCCCGGGCGGATCTCGTCGATGCGGGGAGCGGTGTCGTCGCTGACCAGGAGGCTCCCCCACGGTGTCGCCACCACGAAGTTGGGGTTGGACAGGGCGGAGGCCAGTTCGGTCACCTCCCCGGTCAGGCTCACCGCCATCACCTGACCATCGGTGTCTCCTGAAAAGGTGAACTCCCCCATCACCGCCACGGCCAGTCCCCCGTCCCAGGGAGCCAGCCCCAGAGCCGACTCCAAGGAGACCAGCTTTTGGGTGCTGCCATCGGCGGCCACCTCATGCACCCCGTCGGGGGCGGTCACGAACAGACGCCCGTCCTGAAAAGCGAGGCCCTCGGTGCCATCGGCGAACCCCTCCGCCACAGCCACCGCATCCCCCACCGAAAGGTCCTCCCAGCACCCGGTACCGTTGTCTCCCGCCGAGTCATCGTCTCCGGTCTCCCCGGAATCGGTGCAGGCGAGAAGGGGGAGACACGCTGCGAAAGCAAGCCCCAGACTCCAATGTATCTCTCTGAAACGGTTCATGATTCCTCTTCCCCGGCGGTTCCCAAGGAGCCATACAGGTCGGGGCGCCGATCCCGGAAGAATCCCCAGGCCGCCCGATGACGAGCCAGAAAATCCAGGTCGAACTCCGCCACCCCCACTCCCTCGTCCCCGGCTCCCAACTCCACCACCTTGTCACCCCGGTGGTTGGCCAGGAAGGAACACCCGTAGAAGCGCTGGCTCCCCTCGTCCCCGATGCGATTGGCCGCCGCCACCGCCACCACGTTGGAGACCGCGTGGCCTATCATGGCCCTCTGCCAGGGAAGGCGGGTGTCCAGCTCCGGTTCGTGGGGTTCGCTGCCGATGGCAGTAGGATAAAGCAGCAATTCCGCTCCGTTGAGCATCATCGCCCGGGCGCATTCAGGAAACCACTGATCCCAGCAGATGCCCACCCCCAGGCGGCCGTAACGGGTGCTCCACACTCGGAAACCGGTGTCCCCGGGGCGAAAATAGAACTTCTCTTCGTAGCCCGGCCCATCGGGAATGTGGCTCTTGCGGTACAGGCCCAGGACTTCGCCTCCCGCATCCACCATGGCCAGGGAGTTGTAGTAGACCGGGCCGGCCTTCTCGAAGAATGACACGGGGATCACCACCGAAAGCTCCCTGGCCAGGGCACTCATCCGGGCGATGGTGGGGTGAGCCAGGAAGGGTCGAGCGGTGGCAAAGAAGCGATCCTCCTCGGTGGAGCAGAAGTAGGGTCCCTCGAACAGCTCGGAAGGCAGCACCACCTGGGCTCCCCGGGCTGCCGCTTCCCGGACATGCCCCTCCACCCGGGCCACGTTCTCCTCCCGGCTGCCGGCAAGGGGACACTGAATGACCGCCACCGAAATCGCCCGGGTCATGAACCACCTCCGATGCCAGTGGCGAGGGAGATTTCTGCCATCCGGGGCTCCTGCTGGGTGATGCAATGAAAGGAACCGCCTCCAGTAAGGAGGGACGAGGAGTCGATGCCCACCGCCTTTCTCCCTGGGAACCAGGCGCCGATGGTGGCCACCACTTCGTCGTCCCACTGCGAACCGTAGAGGGGAATCACCACCGCTGAGTTGCCGATGTAGAAATTCATGTGACTGGCAGGAAGCACCCGGTCTTCCTGGTCTTTTATCCGCCCAGGCGAAGGAACGGTGAGGAGCTCAAGGCGTCTCCCCCCCGCATCGGTGAAGGTACCCAGGTCGGCCCGAACCTTCTCCAGGATGTCCCGCTGGGGATCGTTCTCTCCCCGAGGAACCATGCAGGCCACCACTCCCGGGGCGATGAACCGGGCCAGATTGTCGATGTGCCCGTCGGTGTGATCCTCCCGCAGCCCCTCCTCCAGCCACAGGATCTTCTCCACCCCCAGAGACTCTCGGAGTACCTCCTCCATCTCCCTCTCCCCCAGGCTCGGATTGCGATTGGGATGGGTGAGGCACTGGCGAGTGGTCAGGCAGGTTCCCTCTCCGTCCACCTCCAAGGCTCCCCCCTCCAGCACCACCGGAACGGAAAACTCCTTCTGATTCACTCTCTTGGCAACCCTCTCCGCTACCTTTGAGTCGTGGGGGAGAACGTACTTTCCACCCCAGCCGTTGAACCGAAAACGCACCGTGCCTCTTTCCCCCTCTGGCCCCACCAGGAACAGCGGGGCAATGTCCCGCATCCAGATGTCTCCGTAGGGAATGGGGTGAAAGCGAGCCGGAAGTCCCTCCAGAGCCTCGGTCGCCTCCCGCTCTTCACCCTCGTTGCGAACCAGGACCTCCAGAACCTCGCCGCCGGGAGTGCCGGCAATCGCCCTGGCCATGGCCACGAACGCCTGCTGGGTGGGAGGCAGGGAATCCCCCCACAGATCCTTTGCGGCGGGCCAGGCCAGCCACACCGCCCGGTGGGGAGTCCACTCCGCCGGCTGTCTGAATCCCCTCTGCCGAGGGCTCCCTGCCAAAGACATCCCGATGCTCCTCCCCGGCCTCCTCCCCCGCCGCCGAAGTTCCGCCATTGTAGGGGCTGGAAGGATCGGCGCAACGCCACCTCCCGTACAATGCCCCATGCCTTCTCGCTCCTTCTCCGTCGTCGCCCGGGAAACCGCCTCCGCCCTGTCCCTCATCCTGGGCTCGGGCCGGGGAGCCGCCGCTCGGGTCTACACCCTCTTGGGGGAGCACCACACCCTGGGGCGTCGCACCCGCTACCTGAACCTGGGATATTGGGAAGGGCCGGGAGGGACCCCCATCGGGGACTACGACGACGCCTGCGATGCTCTCGCAGAACAACTGGGATTCACCGCAGAGTTGGGCCCGAATCAAACCGTCCTGGACGTGGGATTTGGTTTCGGAGATCAGGACGAATACTGGCTGAGGCGCTTCTCTCCCTCCCTGATCCGGGGCCTCAACATCACTCCCCTGCACGTCCACACCGCCCGTTCCCGCTTCCCCGATCCTCGCCTGGATTTCCAGGAGGGCTCGGCCACCGACACCCGCCTCCCCGCCGCCTCGGTGGACAGGGTGACCGCCCTGGAATGCGCCTTTCACTTCGTCCATCGCCAGGACTTCTTCCGCGAGGCCTTCCGGGTGCTGAAACCGGGAGGGGTCCTGGGCACCGCCGACATCCTCCCCCTGCCCGGCACCCCCTGGACGGGCTCCCGGTGGTTCGAGAAGGTGAACGTGGCTTTCTGGCAGATCCCCGACGGCAACTGGTATGAGGCGGATGTGTATCAACGCGAGATGCAACGAGCTGGATTCGTTGATGTTTCTGTTCGTTCCATTCGCAATCAGGTTTACCCCAGTTTTTGGAGCGCGGCCCAGGCCATCGCTCGGGACCGCAGCCAGGCCACCCGCTGGAATCCCCTGGCCCGGGGAATCATCCTCTCCAACACCCGCTTCACCGAGGGTCTGGACTACGTGCTGGCGAGGGGGCGAAAGCCTCAGTAGCCCTCCCTCTGGGAGGCTCACATCTCCGTGGCCGGCCCCTGCCTCCCCACCTCCACCCGGGAATCCTTGAGTTCTCGCAGGTACCAGCGGCGAAAGGCCAAGGTGGGACGATCCGAGGCCACGCTGCGTTCCTCGGAGGGGTCGGGAACTTCCACCGGAAAGTGGGACTCCACCACCGCCTGATCTTGATTGGCGATGACCCGGTTGAACTCATCGAACAGGCGGAAGAAGGGGTTCCACAGACCGAAGTTCCTGGTGGCTGCTACGATCAATTCGGTGTGCCCCTCGTCCTTGGGTACGCACAGGGAGTGGATCTTCATCAACTTTCCAGGAATTGGAATCGAGAGGGTCATGACGTTGGGGCGAACCCACTCCAGCATTCGGGTGGCCGGGGCTCCGTCCAGGGAGGCGAGGATGGCAAAGCCCTGGTCGGTGGGTTCGGTTCGCATGTCCAGCGTGGAGTTCCGGGTCATTCTTTTCTTCAGGCCGGCGCCGATGGTGGTGGCGTGGACGAAGGGGGTGTGGGGAGTATCCAACATGTTCTCCATGACCCGGGTCCAGTGGGTGGACCAGGAGAACACCCCGTACCAACGGGCCACGTCCTTCCTCTCCAGGGACTCGGGGACCTGGGGCTCGGTGCCGGGCTCGGCTCCCGGGGCGGTATAGAGCCACAGCAGCCCCCCCCGTTCCCGGATGGGCAGGGCCTGGGCCCCCAGGTGGCGACGTTTTTCCTCGGGGGCGGGGTTCAGGGGAACGTGCTGACAGGCCCCGGTGGAGTCGAACTCCCAGCCGTGGAAGGGACAGGCGAGGCATCCGTCCGGGGTTCTCTTTCCCAGGGAGAGCATCACTCCCCGGTGAGGGCAGCGATCCAGGAGGGCGGCCGCCTCCCCATCCCGATTGCGAAACAGGACCACCTTCTCGCTGGCCACGGTGATTCCCAGGGGCTTCTTTCTCCCCAGGTGGTGGGCGGGAAGGACGGCGGTCCACTGGCGGGCAAAACCTTCAAACATGGGATTCCTCAACACGGGCGCCGCAGCGCGGTAAAGCCAGAACATAATCTATACAAAATAGTAACAATGCTAGAACCCCTGTCGAAAATGAACAAGAATGAACCACCCCGGGCAGCTTCCCACTCCACCCCTCTCTGCATTGCGAATAGAATGCACGCGCCTTGATTCGGGCAACGGAGACCTCCCCCATGCCTCGCTCCCTGTTCCCCTCCTCCCTTCCCTGGGCCCTTCTCTTCGCCGTGGGTCTCGCCTCTGGATGCGGTTCGGGCACCCTGAACCTGGACGACGACGATGGAGCCAGCGAGGACGACGACGACGATGATGACGACAACTCCTCGGATCCCCTGGAGATTTCGTTCTCCAGCCCCGGGGATGGAGACACCCTGAGCGGGGACGTTGCGGTGGCTGCCGACGTCACCGGCGGGGATGGCCCCTACAACGTAACCTTGTGGGTAGATGGGGACGAGGTGGGCAGCGACTCGGACTCCCCCTACGATTTCGCCTGGGACACCACCGCAGCCGCCTACGGAAGTCATGTCCTGACGGTGAAGGTGACCGACAGCGCCGGCGACGAGGCCGAGGCGGAGCGCTCCGTCACCGTGGACCAGCCACCCACCATCACCATCACCTCCCCCAGCGAGGGAGCCACGGTGTCCGGCATGGTCACCCTGGCTGCCGACGTGACCGACGACGCCGATGGCGCGGTGGTGGACGTGCTCTTGGATGGATATTCCTTCGCCACCGACTTCGACAGCCCTTACGAGGGGATGGTGGATTCCTGTGGCGCCGGAGACGGCAGCCACATCCTGGGGGCCCGGGTCACCGACGTGGGAGGCAACCTGGCCGAAGCGGAGATCTCGGTCATCATCGACCAACCCGACCTGGACAACGATGGGCACGACGTCTGCGTGGACTGCGACGATGACGATCCCGGCGCCTACCCCGGAGCCGAGGAAATCTGCGGCGACAACGTGGATCAGAACTGCGATGGCAGCTTGGGGGATTGTCCGGTGGACACCGGGGATCTCTCCGGGCGCACCTACACCTTGGATTACGCCACTGGTGAGCTCACCGAACCCGCCGGCATTGGTGATTATATCGGTGACTACATCGGCCTCATCGGCAGCGGCCTGTTCCAGATCACCGCAGTGGACGATGCCTCAGAGCGCCTGGACGGACGCATCGCCCCCGCCGCCGAGGACGGCAGCCAGGATCTCTGCCAGCCCACCGTGGACATGCCCGGCGAAGACGGCGGCTTTGAGAATCCCAGCTTCACCGTGGGCCCTGCCGCACTCTACGTGGGCTACGACGGGTTCGTGGTGGACCTGGAAGCCAGCTTGTTTTCCGGGGACATCGCCGAGGGGGGGAACTCCATCAGCAACGGCGAGCTCATCACCGCCATCGACACTCGCTATCTGGACGAGTACATCGGCTCCGAGGGGGATACCTGTGGCTACCTGGGCTACGTGGGGGTGAGCTGCGAGGACTGCAACTCCGACGGGGAACCCTATTGCCTGAACGTGGTGATGACCGACATCGAGCTGGAAGAGGTGGAGGGTTTGGAGCTGACCCCGAGGGACGAGGACGACATCGCTGGCGACGGGTCCTGCGGGTAGGGGGCTGGGGTTCGAGGGGGAAGTGGGTTCATCGGTCGCTGGTGTCCGAAGGAATCAGAAAATGGGATGCGTTCAGGCAGTCTCTGGAACGGAATTGGCCTTCAGAGTCTCCTCCTCCAGTCTCACCCTCCGGCAACGCCCTTTCTGCTTTCAGCAGCCTCTTTCGCCGGACGTAGGGGCTCGATTTATCGAGGCCGGTGAGTGCAGGGTCTGGGTTCTCGCCGCACTTCAGATCGATCCCACCTCAAAGCCAGGCGTTCACTCCAAAGATGCTTTTGAAACGGAGGAGCGGAGGAACGGAGGGAACGGAGAGACGATCGCACGCTTCTTCTCCTCTGTGATCCTCTCTGTGGTTCGTTTCCGTCGGCAATCCCCGTCTCCTACTCGCAGAAATCCGTGGGAAGGCTGGATTCACTCCCTGGACCTATACAGACTTTTTTCACCATGAAGGACACGAAGGAATCACCAAGGGGGAGGATCGTTCCTGTCCAGCCTGGAAGCAGGGAGGGGACGGGGGAGACAAACCCACCCATCGACCCTTCTCGGTGGGGTCTGAGCCCGGCAAGCAGGAAGGTCGGGTACGATCGGCCTCCTCGGCGCCTTGACGTCTCTATGTCTTGGCGATGTTCATGAAAAAGTGTGGAAACCATTCCAGCGTCAGGTCCAGCCACACGGACGGGACTGCCTGAACGCATACAGAGAATGAACGTCCCCGTGAATCCAGGATCCTCATCGCCTGTTCGAAGTCAGCCTCTTGCCAGCCCTTGAATACAGGGACTCTCACCCCTCCCTACCACTTCATCCTCCCCGTCAACATCACCTGATGAATGGCCGCAGCCCCTTCCCCCACCATCGCCGGCCCACGGATCAGGTGCCCCCCTTGGGCCAGGAACTCGAAACGGGGAGCTTGGGGGTTCCCTTTTGGGACTCCTCCCACCGTGACCGACCAGTCCAATTCCGTTCCCAGATGCCGTCCCTCTGGCGCCTGATTCAAGTGATTCCGAGGGTCTCCACCCGCCCGGGCGGTGTAGAAGGGCTGGGAAAATAGAGAGGCGGAGGAGGCGAACAGGAGCCCACCCCTCAGCCTCAGCCAGGGGAGGGGAGAGAATTCCGCCACCGGTTGCACAAAAATGGCTCGCCGGAAGGCCCCCTCGGTCAGCACCGCATCGACGCCGTCGGGGGGCTGGCCGGAGTACTGGGGATCGGTCAGCAGACCATAGGTGCCCGCCTCGATCCCCGACATCACCGTGTGGAACAGGACCGAGCCCACGTCGAAGTCCCGGTCAAAGGTGAAGTCGGTGGAGGTGCCGTCGTCGGCGTTTCCATCCCCGGAGGCGAACCCCGCCCTCACCATCACCGCCCCCTTTTTGTCGGCGCGTTGAAGTTGGACCAGGCCGGTGGCCCCACCGGAAACGATCCCCAGCCCGACCTTGCCCTGATAGGTGAGGGAGCGGTCGGTGGCGCCGGTGACCAGGGCTCCTTCTGCAGCCATTCTTAGTGTGAAGGCCCCGTCGGAGACGGGCAGGAATCTGTCTCCATAGACATCCAGGACGTTGATGTTGGTCTGCCTCTCCCGGTCCGCTTCCAATTGATGGCGCATGACCGCATACACCCCCAGGGCGTCCACCCCCGGTCGGTTCCAAAGCAGAGCCAGCACCCCTTGGAAGGCCAACTGTCCTCGGTCGAAGCGGGCCAGATCGTCGGCCACCACCCAATCGAAAGACCCGATGACCCGGAACGCATCGGGCTCTTCCGTTCCCTGGCGAAGGCGCCCCGGCTGGCCGGTCACCCGCAATCTCACCACCCGGTCTCCAAAGTCGGTGCGGCCGAACTGGACCTCCTGGGCTCCATCGTTGGCCACCATTCCCAGGCCCCAGCGGGAGGTCATCAGCCCAGCGTCCACCGAGATTCCCGGCCAGGAAAGCCCCAAAGACAGGCGTCGTGCCGCGAAGGCGTCGGCCCCGGTCAGGGAGAGGGTGTCCCTTCGCCTCTCATCCAGGGTGACCGCCGGATCCCAGGTGTCCCCGGCAAACTGCCCGGAGAAGAAATCCCCCTCCGCCCCCAGGAGCAGGGTGCCGGCCCGAATCTCCCCGCCGATTCGCAGCCTCTGATCCAGCACTTTCCCCTGGCCGAAGGAGGTCCCCTCGGCGTCCACCGCGAACTCGCTGAGAAAGGTGCCCTGGAGGCGGTATTCCCCGGTCAGTCGGAACAGGGCTCCGTCCTGGGGAGGGTCTCCCACCGCAAGCTCCACCGCTCCCGCCGGGACGGGAAGCGCCAGGGCCAGGAGAAAGCACCAGGCATGGGCAGAGAAGGAAAAAATGGAAAAGGACCTCATGGGGCGTCCTCGGGCAAGGAGCGGAAGAAAGAGCAGTCGGCGGTGGCCAGGCAGGGGTCATCGGAGATTTCCTGCCCCTCGGTCTGGATGTAGCGGGCCACCTGCATCACCGCGAAGGTGTTGATGTCGAACAGGGCGTCGGGGGTGGGAGTTCCGAAGGCGTGGGACCCTTGGGGGTTGACGTAGGGCATCCGCATCCCTGAGGTTCCCACCGAGGTGGTGAGGGTGGGCCTCCAGGGGGAGTCGGAGGGAGCCGAGGTGCCGTCCTCCCCTCCATCCAGATCGTCGGGATCAAACAGGATCGACACTCCCTCCGGGTTGGTATAGGGCCCCCATTCCTCCAATCCGCGTATCACCTGCCTGTCTACCAACCACTGATCCACCGTCATACCGTAGCGCTCGTCGATGGCGTGACGGTCGTAGAACCCCGCCGCCCGGCCTACGTTGATCTCCGAGGACACGGTGACGATGGTGTCCCCCGGGGTGGGAATGAGCAGCACGTTACGGGGCTCACCACCTATTTCTGGGAAGGGATCGTTCAGGTAGTGAGGGGCGTACACCACCGGATCCCCCGGCTCGGTGATGAGGGATAGCACGTTCAAGACGCGACGAAGGCGGGGCGTGCCTCGAATGTGGGCCAGGCCCGAGGTCCCCGCCACCAGGGGGGAGCCGGCTCGGTAGGTGATTCCCTCGTGAACCGCCTCGCTCTCAAAGGTGTCCAGCACCGCCACTTCGGCTCCCGAGGCGTCCCAAAGGGTGATGCGCCAGGGGTCTCCCAGCCCCTGGTTGTCGGCCACCTCGTACACCACTCCCTCCTCAGGCCCGGTCTCGGGAATCCCCGCCAGGATGGCCTTTTCCAGAGGATCGGGGGCGTCGGAGGGAAGAGAGAGGCGCAGGGTGCCGTCCGCGGGGATGCTCGCCTCCTTCACCTCCCCATTGGCCAGATTCTCAGCGCGGATTCGCCCTCCCGAAGGAATGGAAGGAAGGGTGGCGATGGGAATTTCCCTCATGTCGGTGGCGGAGTTGACGTATTGGCTGATTCGCAACGTCCCGTCTTCATTGGGGAATCCCAAGATGAAGGGTCCCAGGAGCCTCCCCACCAGGGCTTCTACCACTCCTCCCAGGTTGGAGCGCCAGCCGATGTCCATCAGGCCCCCTCCTCCCACCACCGGCACCACGGCGGTGAACTCGGGCTCCACCGCCGCAGCGATGCCGGCGTCGATTCCCCCCAAGGACCCTCCCAACAGGGAAATCGGCACGTCGGGGCCTCCGAGGTCAGGCACTCCGTCGGCGTCCCAATCGCAGGACACCTCTTCGGCACCGTCTCCATCCACGTCCACCCCCATGGTTCCCTCCCCACAGTCCCGCAGGGACTTCACCATCTGGAACCAGTCCACCACCGCCTGGCGCACCATGTCCCGGGTGTGGAAACCATCGGCGATCCACTGATCGGCGCCGGAATCGTTGCGGCCATCGTTGTTCAGATCCCTGGCCCGGTCGTTCTCCAGGTGCTCCAGGAAGGGGAGGAGTCCAGCCAGTTCAAGGAGTTGGGCTACTGTCTCCCTCTCGTCGGGGTTCAGATCCAGGCCGTGGCCGGGAAAGTCCATGGAGCAGGCGGCGTAGCCCACCCGGTTCAAGGCCCAGGCGAAGCCGGCAAACTCGATGCGACTGGAGCCGTAGCCGTGACCGTAGAGGGCGACGGGAAAGGGGGCCTGATGCTCATCGTCGGGGATGGGCAGGGTGCAGGTGAAGGCGATGTCCATGGGGGTGGCGGAGACGGTGCCGGCGACGGGATCCAGTTGCCACCACTCATCCGAGGTGTCCCTCCCGCCATCGTCTCGATCCGCCAGCAGGTAGGGAGAGGTGAAGGTTCCTCCCACCACCGCTTCTGAGAATCGGTACCCCTCGATGAGGGCGTCGGCGGACTCCTCGGGGAACAGGCCCACGGCGGCGAACATCTCCACGATGAGGGAGGTGGGAACCCGGTAGGGGTTCTTGCCGTCTTCGTCGACCTGGACCTGGAGGGCGGTGTGGACTCCTTCCGGATACTGGTTGGCCAGGAAGGCGTAGGGTCCTTCTCCGTGCAGCCCCGCCCGGAGATCCAGCAGGTCACCGCTGATGCGCCCGGTGGTGAAGGTCCAGGCGAAGGCCACGTCGGAGACCGACAGATCCCAGGTGGGGAGGGCGTCCAGGACGGGAAGAAGGGCAGCGGTCTGCCGGGTGTGGTTGACCTGGGAGAAGGGGGAGCGCACCGGCTGGCCATCTTCGCCTCGCAGCCTCTCGGTGAACACCACCGCGTAGGTGGTCTCCTCCCGCAGAGGAACCGCCGGGCGGACGATGAGGGTATTGGTCTGCCTTTCGTACCAGGTCAGCAGATCCTCCCTCGGGTCTCCTCCTTGGGGATATACGTTGGGTTGATGGTCGAAGAGGCCGTCGTTGTCGGTGTCCTCTCCCTCGTCCAACTGCCCATTTCCGTTGAGGTCTTCGTCCCAGGTCTCAAAAAACAGGGAGGGCACCTGACTCCTGGGATCGTTGGGAAAATAGGCATCGGTCTGCACCAGATCCCCGGGGAAGATCCCCGAGCCCAGGTCCAGATCGGCGGCCTGCAGCCAGGTGGGGGAGCCTGGGGTCACATCGATCACCAGCACCGCATCGTCGGCGAGGTTGCCGTCATCGGCATGGCGCGAAGCCAGGTCCTCCAGATCCAGGGGGGCGGAGAAACGGGCGGTGATGGGGGTGAATACCCCGAACCCACTGAGTTCATTGACTTTTCTTCGAGCGCTCCTCTCCAACTCGGTGGGGGCTTCGGTGGAGAAGTTCAGCCGGAGTCCGGTGGGAGAGTGGGGATCGGGGCGGGTGGCCAGATCGTTGGGGAAGGGGAGTTCGGGCAGGGGCTCGGCGTCCCAGTCCACCACGATGAGGGGGCCGGTGCCGTCGGGGGTGGCCCGCAGCCCTTCGGCAGGGGCGCAGCCGAGGAAGCCAAGGCCCACAAGGGAAAGAAGGAGGAGGCGAAGTAGAGGCACGGAGAATCCCCCGAGTCAGGGTAAGGGAGGCGGGATGCTACCCTCCAAGGGGCCTTTCAGCTAGGGGGAGAAGGAAGAGACGATGGGCGAAGCTCGACTTTCGATCCTCGGGCTTGAAGGGTCGAGCCTCGATTTTCGAGGGCAGGACATCGAGGCCGTTCTCCCTCCATCGACTCTCCAGCCACCGGGGCATGGACAGGTTGGCGAGCCCTCCGTTGTTCGGGGGTCCGCCCCCGCCTATCCTGGAGCCCATGATCTCTCCTCCAGGCTCCGCCTCGAAAACCGCCCCGCCCGGTGCCGACTCGTCCTCCTCATCTCTCTCGTTCTATGGGGAGGAGGCCGGAGATCCCCGGCGGTCGGGCGTTCGCCCCCTTCTGTGGAATCCCCAGGAGTTCCAGGCTCTGGTCTCCTCAGCCGGCCTGGAACGCGCTCGCCGGGTGGTGGATTTCGGCTGCGGCTGGGGGGCCTTTTCCCGTCTGGTGTTGGAGAGCCTTCCTGCGTCGGGTCGTGTGGAAGGCTTCGATCTGGACCGGGGAGCGATAGAGGAGGGGAGGAATCGGGCCCGGCAGGCGGGGCTGGCCAGGAGGCTTCGCTTTGAGGAGGGGGATGGCACGCGCCTCGCCGAGGTGGCCGACGCCTCCGCCGAGGCCGCCGTCTGTCAATTGTGGCTGACCCACCTGCCCGATCCCTCCTTGGGAGTGGCGGAGATGATTCGGGTGGTCCGCCCCTCCGGAACGGTGCTGCTGGCGGAGCCGGATCGTCTGGGAGCCTCGATGGGGACCTGGGATTCGGTGGGGGAAGAGGAGGCCGCCACCGACCGGGCCCAACGTCTGGTCGCCTGGTCGTTCATCGCGGGAGGGTCTCCGGGGTGGAGGATGGGACTCCACCTGCCCCGGCTCCTGCGGGAAGGGGGCCTGGAGAGGGTGGAAATTCGGCAAGCCCCCGCGGTTCTTTGTCTTTCCCCTCCCTATGATTCCAGAAATGAGCGCTATCGGGCGTGGCTTGAAAAGGAGCTCCAAGCGGTGCTCCGAGGGGATGACGCCGAAATCCTGGAGGGCTGGCATCGCCTGGGAGGGGGAAGATCGGCCGACTTCGATGTCTTCTGGCGGCGGGAAAAAGAGGGGGCGGAGAGGCGCCTTGCTGCCCTGGCGCGGCGGACTCTTCATCGGGTGGAGCCCTCAGGGCTGTGGCTGGCCTGGGGCAGGAAGCCTTCCCCACCCGCCGGGGTCATTCCAGCTCGATGACGATGGGCTCCTGCACAGGCCGGTAGCGAAGGTCGCAGGAGCTGGCGTTGACGTAGGTCACCCCCCCTCGGGTCTGTTGGCCATACGCCTCATGGATGTGGCCGAAGAGGTGCAGTCGGGGCTTCACTCGGGCCACCGCCGAGAGCAGATCGGCGCAGCCCACCGGGCTCCCCCGGGAGGTGAGATCGAGGATCCCCTGGGGAGGGCCGTGGGTGAGGAGCACGTCGATTCCGGCGGGGATCCTCTCCCATTTCCTCTTCAGAGGCTCTCCCCTCTCCAGGTTGAAGGCCCAGTTGAAGAAGAGGGGCTGCCAGGGGCTGCCGTAGATCCGCAGGCCGTCCAGGCTCACCTCCTCGTCCTCCAGATAGATGGCGTGGGTCAGCATGGGCCGGGCGATCTCCGGAAGCCGCTCCAAGGCGAAATCGTGGTTGCCGGCGATGACCACCTTTCGGCGATGGGGCAGGGTGCCCAGCCAGGCATTGAACATGGCGATCTCCGCCAACTCGCCGTGGGAGGTGAAGTCCCCGGCGTGGAGGAGGAAGTCCCCCTCGGGGAGGCTGAGCTCGCCGTGGCGCCCGTGGGTATCGGAGATGCAGACCAGACGCATGGGGGGATCCTGAACCGAAGGCCGGTCGGTGGCAATCGCGGGGCGCCTTGCCGGGTGGGAGCGGCGAGGATACCCTCCAGGGATGCGCCCTTCCCTGCATGTCCGCATCCTCGCTGGATTCCTCATCGGCAGCGTGACCGGCATCCTGTCCCACGCCTTGCTGGGGGAATCTCCCCGCTTGGAGTGGTGGGTGGCCCAGGTGACCGAGCCCCTGGGCAAGGGCTTCCTGCGCCTCCTCCTGTGCATGGTGGTTCCCCTGGTGGTGTCATCCCTGGTGCTGGGAGTGATGGGTTTGGGGGACCTGCGGCAGTTGGGGAGGGTGGGGCTGAAGACCCTCCTCTTCACCCTGCTGGTCAGTGGCGTGGCGGTGATCATCGGTTTGGGAGTCGCCGCTCAGGTGCGTCCCGGGGAGAGGTTGACCCCTGAGATCCGCGCCTCCCTCCAGGAGCGATATGGGGAAAAGGCTCAGGAGGTGGCCAAGGCGGGTCGGCAGGAGGCCAAATCCCCCTTGCAGGTGGTGGTGGAGGTCCTCCCCGATAATCCCCTGGCGGCCATGACCCGATCTCCTCCCGACATGTTGGGGGTGATGGCCATCTCTCTCCTTTTTGGGGCGGCCCTCGCCTCTCTCTCCGAAGCCCGGTCCCGGGGATTGGTGGCGGCCCTGTCGGGCGTCTTTGAGGCGGTCTCCGCCTTCATCCATGGGGTGATGCGCCTTGCCCCCTACGGGGTGTTCTGTCTGATGTTCACCATGACCGCCCGCTTCGGATGGGAGCTGCTGGTGTCCCTGGGAGCCTTTGTCCTGTGCGTGCTCCTGTCCCTGGCCTTCCATCAGGTGGTGGTGTACTCCGTCCTGCTGAGGGCCCTGGGGAGGGTTTCTCCCAGGGAGTTCTTTCACCGCAGTCGGGAGGTGATGCTGACCGCGTTTTCCACCTCGTCTTCCAACGCCACCCTGCCCACCGCCCTCCGGGTGTGCGAGGAGACCCTGAAGGTTCCCCGCTCCATCTCTGCCTTCGTGCTGACGGTAGGAGCGACCGCCAACCAGAACGGCACCGCCCTGTTCGAGGGGTTGGCGGTCCTGTTCCTGGCCCAGGTGTTCGGGGTGGAACTGACCCTGGCCCAGCAGGGAACGGTGATGGTCCTGGCGGTGGTGTCGGGGATTGGCACCGCGGGGATCCCTTCCGGCTCCCTCCCCTTCATCGCCATGGTGCTGGCCACGGTGGGGGTTCCCCCGGAGGGCATCGCCATCCTCCTGGGGGTGGATCGCCTCCTGGACATGTGCCGCACCGTGGTCAACGTCACCGGGGATCTGGCCTGCGCGGTGGTGGTGGCTCGCAGCGAGGGGATGCCCCCCTGGAGCACGGAGGGGCCGGAGGTGGGGGAGACCCGCTAGAACGGTGGCGGGAGAGACCTCTTTCTGTTCCCCGTCGGAGTGGGATCAGGGGGCGCACGTCACGAAAGTGACGGCGTCCCAGGATGCCCCGGCAGTCACGCGGCGCAGTCCGCCGAAGTCGCCCTATGCACTCAGGCCAAGCAGTCTCTGTCCCAGTCGGGGCCGGCGCGGGGTGAGGCGGGTGGGGGGACGGTGGCGGGGAGGTCGAGGTAGAAGGCGAAGAGTTCGACCCAGGAGATCCAAGTTCCGGGGACGAGGCCGGTCCCGGTTCGCGCGCGGCGGGGGCGGCGGGGGGTGTCCAGATCTTCCCCTTGGGGGATGACGTGGGGGCGCCAGTCGGCGGACGGGGCGAGCACGCCGTGGTAGTGGACGGTATGACGGCGCGGTGGGGGTGAAGCCGTACAGGCTGTTGCAGCAAACGGGAGTGCGCGGATCGTTTCCTGCTACAGCCTGTAGGCAAACGCCCGAGCACCTGCATCCTGCGAAGCAGGAGTGCGGGCGTGCAGGGGCGGACGGGCGATGTACCGGCACAGGCGCTCCAATGCGGCGCGGTCGGGGGCGGCGATGGCGACGCCCGCGTGGAGATTGTACCACCCCGAAGAAGCGGCCTGGCTCCCGACGGTGACCTCGCGGGGAGGGGCCCGCGATCGCGTTCGACCGAGCGGCCGTGGCGGGCCCCGGTGGAGACGCGCCCCAGGACCGAGGCCTCCTGGATGTGGGCATGCCCCGGGTCGGTCGCGGCGGGCCCGGATCCATCCCCCTCGCTGCCGTCCCCGTCGGACAGCCCCAGGCGGGCGAGCAATCGCTGGATGCGGAGCCGGACGGCCCTTACCACCCGCTCCACCTCGGCGGCGTTGGGCGGCCCCAGGGAGTGGAACAGGGGGCGGCGACCGCTTGGGGACCAGGAGTAGACCCCTCGGTCAGGGCCGTCAGGGCCCCGACCGAGGGGCCAGCCCAGGGCCCTTCCGGGTCCGTCCCGAACCCTCATCCGCCACCGGCGGCGGACCCTGGGCGTTGGACCCTGGGGTCCAACCCATCCAGCACCAACGAATGAAAATGTACGTTCAAGTTGAGGCTGCTGCCCCATCGCTGGTCCACGGAGACGGCTCCGCATCGGGCCCGGCACACCCCGAGGGCCCGGGCGCGGCGGCGAAGACTGGCGAACACAGCGCCCAGGAACTCCTTGAGGACTTCCCGGAGCAGGGAGCCGCTTCGCGCGAGGAGGTAGCGGAGGCGCATCGGGACCGTCAACACCCATTGTCGTACGGGGACCTTCGGCAACACCCGGTCCACCAAGTTGGCGGCGGTCTGGCTCATGCGGCGACCCCCGCAACTCGGGCAGAACCCACGGCACTTGCACGAGAAGGTCACCACCCGGCCCAGGGAGCATCCGACACACCTCACGCGGGCGAAGCCGAGGGCGGGGATGCCACAGGCCAGGAAGGCCTCAAACTCCCGCACCACGTGGGCGGGCAGCCCGCGGCCCCCTTCGTCCATCGAAGCGGCGAAAGGGCGCCAGTGTTCCAGGATCGCTCCGTACAGCACCGTGCACGTTGGGTCGCGGGGTGCGTAGCCGCGGTTGGAAGGCTCGGCCGACATTGCGGCCGGCCAGGGGAAGGAACGTGCCCACGGGCGCCGCGGCGCGTGAGCGGTGGCAAGTCCGCGTCAAAGAAGCGGATCCTGGAAACGGGCGTCCATGCGGAGCGAGCGACCTTCGTCCGGCGACCGACCGGGATCCGGACACTCCGTTCGGGTTCCGGACAGCGCTCGGGAGCGGGAGCGCCGGGCCCACTCCGGGAACCTGTACCAGGGGACCGACCTCTCGTGGCTCGGCAATCTGGGCTCCCTCCTTGAGAAGGTCACAGCGTGGGACGAAGACACCCAGGCGCTGCTCTGCGCGGTGGCCATCGAGGTCACGCTCACCTGTGCTTACGCCGGCGTGCCGGTGGGCGAGGTCCTCGCCCCCCTTGGGGCGACGAATGGGCGGGGGGTCAAGGGGCGCTGACTGAAAGGCTCCGAGGCCGAGGTCTCGCCGCTGCTGTGGTGGGTCCGCTGCGCCCTCAGGTCGAGGCGTCCCTGGGAGGCGAGGGCGGGCCTCCATGGGGCTATCCTGCTGGCCCACATGGCCGAGGCCAGTGGCGACCCGGGGGTGACGGTGGCCTACCACCAGGTCCACGTGCTGGAGCCGGTCCTGGGGAGTTGGATCGCCACCTGCCTAAAGTCGGTGAACGGCGGTCAGGGTTCGGGGTCCTCCGACCTGCCCCTGGTCCTGGCGGGGGCCGACCTGCTCCGGTGGGCGCGGGGGCGCCGGGGCGACGAACTGCACCCAGACGGAGTGCAGGCGGCCCTGAGCAGCCGCCTGCGTTGGAAGGTCCCCTCGGTTGACGACCCGCTGAGGCACGACTGGCTGGTGCGGGAGCCCCAGGACAGGAGCTGGTCCCCAGCGCGGCCACCTTCTGGACGGCCCTGTGGAACGCGTGGCTGGTGGACGATCTCGACGCGTGGCAGGCGACGATTTCCCCGTTCCTGGCGGACCCGGAGGGGAGCGTGGAGGACCAGGCCATGCAGCGCCGGGGGCGAACGCGGGAACTCGTCACCCGGGTCCGCACGCGCCACCTCGCCGAGGGCTTGCTGCTGGCATGCGGCCCACCGGAGCGGGCGGCGGGGACGCGCGGGGGCAGTTCCCCTGGCACTCCCTCCGCGTGGCCCTCGGGGTGATGCTGACGGACGAGGATATCGAGGAGGACCGGAAGGACGGCCTCACCCTGACGAGGCTGACCCGGCGGAGTCCGGTCCCGTGGATCGACGGGTGCACCTTCCTCCAGCGCGAGGTCCTGGCCCAATGGGGCGCGAGGATTGAGGCCAGGACCCCCGCGGACCCCCGCTTGGCCGCGGACGGGCGCCTTCCATGGGCCCTCCCCACCCGGACGTGGAGGACGCTGTTCCCGGGGACCTTGGACACGCACGAGGCGAGGTTGACGGACCTGAAGCAGGGGTTCCGTGGGGCGATGACGGGTTGGAACACCGAGGTGCAGCTTCAGGAGATCTCCAGCAAGCTCACGGACCTGGGACAGGTTCTCACCGGACTCGCGGCGTACTGGACCGTCGCCAGCGGCAAGGAGGTGATTGCCCAGGCCGCCGAGGTGGACGGCGCCGGGGCGGGGTTGGAAGCGGCGCGGTTCAAGGTGGCGGCGGCCGGGCTGAGGCAGGAGGCGGGGGCGTCGCTGTCTCACTCATATTGGCACGAAGGGTCCGAAGATGTTACAGTCGAAGCTGCTACGCCGATCTCGAATCCACATGAACCCGAGCTTGCGCGTATTGAGGCGTCATGACCGATCGAACCCTTTCGGCCATTGCCATCGCTGCCGGACTCTCCTTGTTGTCGGGGCTGCTGGGCACGGCTTCGACGTTGATCCGAACAGTGGAGGGGCAGTCGTCTCCGGAGAGGGGAGATAGGGGAGCGGGTGGGTTGTTCCGAGACCTCCCGACGCACCTTGAGGAGGGATCCGATGTAGATGCCACCCTCCTCGGTGCCAGCGCATCCTGGTCTGGGTCTGGGGCGGCGACGCTGGCCGAGGACGACACCAGCCCAGTCACGAACTTGGTGCTGACCGCGCCCCCGGACCAAGACGCCGGAGCGGACGTGCTTGCGGAGGCCGTCCTCGGCTACGTTTCCGCGAACTTGATTGCTGGCCACTGGACAGTCCCCGCCGGGACGTCCACAACGATCTCCATCCCCGTTTCCGACGCCCTCTCCCTTCATCCCAACCAAGCGGACCACCCAACCACCGTACGAGCGATGGTCAAGTGGTCGTTCGAAGGCACCAGTCGCCCGATCACCCAGTTCATGGAGCATCGCTCGCTCGTATTCGACCCCGGTACGGGCACCCCCCTCCTATACGACCCCCAGACCTTCGCCTCCACCTATCCCGACGGGATGTTGACCGACGAAGCCCGGGCGCGGCGTAGCACCTCGGTGGCCTTGGCCGAAGCGGAGAGCAATGGGGAAGATGGGACCTACGTGGAGGTCGCCCCTGGCGCTGGGTCGGGAGTGTACCTCTTCGTGCCTGAGGATGGCCTTTGACCACCTGGGAGGGCAACGCGTGAGACCTGCTGTCTGCTTCTTGTTTGTCATCCTGCTCGCGCTTGTGGCCCCGGGTGCAGGCAATGCATGGGCGGCAAACTACTCCGCCCGCGTTTGCATTGAGTACGAGGTCCAGTACGCTGACGACTGGGTTGGCGATTTCTGGACTGGCACCGGTCCGTATGATGCCCGTGGGCCCTATGTGAGGGTGATCCAGAACAACAACGGGACGGTGATCGACGAGGGGTACACCTACTACTCGGGAAGCTACACTGGGTGTCGGTCGCCCGTAACCATGGACGATTCGATTGCAGGGGCGTACACCATCCAGGTCAAGGTGAAGAACCTGGTTACGCAGGACAACAGGACAGAGGTCTGGGACCAGTGGACGCTGCCCCGCACCACCTACACATTCAACGTGGACGAGGCGTTCTGGCCCCTGGAAGGGTCGGGGCGCTACGACTTCATTTTTCGAGGCTCGGACTTCGGTTCTGGATGGCAGGACTGGATCAACGTCGCCGCAGCTTCGTCGTACGCAGTGGAGAAACGCAATGGCGACATCGCCGACGAGTTGTTCCGCTACTACATGACGACGAACCCGGACTGCACAACCTGCACACTGGAGGGCGATGGATCGTGGGTGGGTGCGGTGGCCGACGTGAAAGAGAGCATCGTTCACGAGACCGGACACAACGTGAACTACTACGGGAATGGGTCCCTGATGACCGCCCACACCTATACCCTGGAGCAGGAAGCAGGCTCTCCTTGCCCCGGCGGCGACAACTGGTCGACGGACAGCAAGGAGTGGCGTACTGCCGCGGCAATGGAGGGATTCGTGGAGTTCTATGTCGCGACCGTGTGGAACGACTGGACGGAGTCGGATTGCGAGTTCGATGACAAGGGTGCCAACATTGTCGCCGCCGACGACTGCGAGGACAACGCCCAGCACATGGTGGACGAATGTGGCGGCGTCTATGGCAGCCGTGGGGTCGCGGTGGATTGGCTGACGTTCTTTTGGGATGTGCACACTGACTGCAGCACCTCATATGGGGACATGCTGGAAATCTGGGACGGCGCGAATCCCAACTCGTGGTACTCAGCAATCGTCGCCAGCCGTTTGCGTGACTCCGCCCTGGACCAGAGCTTGGTCACTTCGACGTGCTGGGACGGCAAGGTCTCGTTGAACGGAGTGGACCCATGACACGCAGTATTCAGCGTCGAACCCGTGGGACCTCCGTTCACACCGCCCTGAGCCTGGCGCTCTGCGCCGGCACCGTGTCGTCTGCCGGTTGCATGGGCGGCGAGGAGTCCCCCAAGGAGTGCGCGGATCGCTTCCTGCTGATCCCGGCGTTCGAGGGTGACCCTCCTGAGGCGGCTCGGATACGCATTGCCGACCTGGCAGAAGTAGAGGTTGAGGCTGATCCTACCGGAGATGATGCGCCCTGGTACGAATGGGCGGCGGATCAAGGGATGCAGCTTGGCCTCCCCCTTGGGGCGGATCGACCCTCGGAAGGCGAGGTGGTGATCGTCGATCTTGAGTCCGGCGTGACCTTGTACGACGCCACCCACACCTTCGAGTGGACACCGGTGGACGAACCCGACTACTGTACCAACGGCACCTACTTCCTGGCCGAGGTGGTCGTCGTCGTCCCCGCTCCGGAGGGCTGACCCCGTACATCCATTGTCCCCACCCGCCATGCCCGCCTGACGGTTCCCGCATCGGCAGACCTCGGAGAGATGCGGTAGCGTGGAATGCGCAGGACGCTCAGGGCCATGCGCCCGTGGTCCCGGGCGTCCTCCTGGAGCGGGTGCACCCGGTCCTCGATGAACCGCTCCCGGTCCATCAGCGCTCCCGCTAGGTCCCCGCGGCGAACGGCACGGGCTCGCCCACCGGGACCCGGGCTCGACCATCAACCGTCCGACGCCCTACGAACAGGCGGCGCTGGCCGACTTGATTTTTGAAGGCCAGGTGATCGATCTCTGGTACGAAGACCTGGAGTCCGAACCTGGCCTGGCGGTGACCCGGATCGTGGTTGACACCTCGCTCCAGTACAAGGGCGCCGTAGAGTCCGGGCGCATCCTGCTGACCCTTCCAGGAGGCATCCGCTCCGACGGCGCACACATCAGCGTCGCCGGTACCCCGTCGGTCGACCTGGGGGACCAGGTTCTCGTGCACGCCCTGGCCGTCGACGAGGAGCGTGCGGTGCTGGCGAACTGGTCTCTGGGATTGATGAAGGTGGTGGTCACCGACTACGGCGAAGCGGCGGTGGTGGACGCGCAGGGGTAGCTGATCGACGTGCTGGACGCGGTGGAGCAGCCGGTCTATTACGAGACCTACCTTGACCAGGCCGCGTCGGATGAACAATCGGCCATGTGCAATGACACCGACGCCGAGGAGATCGACCCGGCGTTCCTCGGGCTCGACGCCGTTGGTGTGTTGAGCGTCGACGAACTGCGCGAGGTGGTGAAGGGGGCCATCGAGCTGGCGGCCGTCGACGCGGGGTCCGAGGTCCGCCTGGCGGGATATCCGAAGATTTGAACCATCGGAGTGGAGACGACGATGAGACCATCACAATGGATTTCGGCAGGCGTGGTACTTGCCGCGAGTTTGGGGGCGACGAGCGGTTACGCCTGGGTGTGCATCCGCAAGTGCGGCAACCCGGCGAACGCGTGCGCGTGGATCGATGGGACCAGCCAGACCTACCACCTGTCCGATATCTTCCTGGCCTGGGAGCAGGACGCCATCGACGACGGTGCGGCGGCCTGGAATGCCGGCAGCGGCGAGATCGTCCGAGGTGCCGACTGGCACTGGACGCGGGGGGCGGACGTCGCCCACGCCACCGCCTACCACGGCAACCTGAGGTTCGACGTCACCAAGCGGGATGCGACCTGGTTTCAGGCCGAGTTCCCCGTGGACTGTGGAGGCGCCCCCTTGAACTGCCCCGCGATCCACGTCACCACCTGGGAGCCGCTGTTCTGCGAGCGGCTGGAGACGGACATCTATTTCAACAGTGACGTCGACATGACCCCCGTCCTTCCGAGCGCCAGCAACTCCGGCTACGTCTCCATGCCTCAGATTGCGCTCCACGAGTTCGGCCACGCCCTTGGCCTGGACCACGACGACGCCGACCAAGCCGACCACCGGGGCATCGATTCCTTGGACTCCCAGTACCCGGGCGGAGGAGACCCGGGAGGCACGCTGCGGATCAGCGAGGACGACTACGGGGGGCTCGTTTCGGCGAAGGGAGATTCGTCCGCGGGCGTGAACCTGATGCTTTCCAAGTTCGAATACAACGGTGCAGGGCAGACTGCCGAGGTGTGGAACTCTGTGCGAGAGACGCTGATCGAGTCGCACGACTGGAGCGAACCGGTGGGGTCGTGCATCGTCGGCAGCAGCAAGCCCAACGCTCTCACGATACTCGCGGTAGGCACCGTTCCCCCTATCGCCGATGTAGAGGTGCAGTACACCTTGACTGCCGACGCTACCTGCTTCAACGGCGATGATGTGGAGCTGGATATGGTGATCCTACCCAGCGTGGGCGTCAACGTCCCCGGGATCGTACAGTCAGCTTGGTGCATCCCGCAGCAGGCCAATCCCCAGTGGTCGTACCGGGTATGCGCCCGGATCGACCCCGACAACCTGGTCCCGGAGACGAGCGAGGCGGACAACGCCGTCATCTCCGAGATGTTCTTCATTGTGGAGCCCGCCTAGTGGCGGAGGGGGGATGTCATGGACATTCGAAACAAGTGGTTCCCTGCCATTCTCCGTGGGATTCTCGCAGTAGCGGGAATCGGCGCGCCGGCGTGTACGACCACCGGCGCTTCCCAGGTGCCCCCGAGGTACGGCTCGCGGGTGTCGTCGGAGATCGGAGAGTTTGTGGCATCGGCGGGCTCCTTCGTGTATCAGGATCACATCGCTCCTGGAGATGGCCAGGCGTGCTGGGAGATCTGGACCTTCGCCTTCAGCAATGAGACGGACATCGCCGCCGGATTCATGTTCGACGAGCCCCTTGATGTTGGCACCACCGCTGACGTCCAACCTGGGTTGTACGACGATGACGATCCCGGCTCCCTGAGGCTGATCTTCGGTACTCCGGACGCAGGCGTCTACTACGGTGTCCGCGAAGGCACGGTCACCATCACCGCCGCGGACGACGACCACGTCGTCCTGGAGCTCCAAGGCTCCTGGCTCTGCCCCCTCGAAGTCCTGTTCCCCAACCACGACCAGTACGACTCCGAGGCATGTTACGAGGCGAGCCAGCCGGTGGTGATCGAGGTCACTCCCCAGCAGGGAGGGGTGATGGAGCTGACCCCCGACGCCACCCAGGTCGGCACCGGCGAGGAGGGCATGCCGTGTGCCGGCACCGAGCCGGCCACCGACGATGTGTGACGGGTCGCCGAGCAACGGCGCCCCACCCTCACGGCCCGCGGAGGCCACGCCGCCGCATGGCAACCTGGCCCCAGAGCACCGGCCCGGCGCCTTGAGCCCCCTCGGACCCGGACGCGCCTCCCTCGTCCCTGTTCCCTCTCCCGCTGCCGGTGGTACCATCCGCCACGGCGCCCGCGCCGCCGACCCCTCCGCCCCGGAACTCCGTTGCGCCTCCTACCCCTCGCCCTCGCCGCCGCCTGCCTGGCCGTGTTCCTCCCGGCGATGGGGTGCGCGCCCGTCTCCTTCGACACCATCGCCTCCGGCAGCGTCGGTGTCGAGGACGAGGCGTGTACGTCCGGGGATTCGGACGCCTGCTGCACCGAGCTCCACGTGGAAATGGCTGGTTCCCAGGGGGAATTGGACGAGGTCCTGGAAGCGAATCTCGGTCCCGTCCCCCTTGATCGCGAGGTGGCGTTTCCGGATGAGGTCGCGCTGGTTTCATTCACGGCGTGGTGCCCTTACTACAACTACAAGCTGAGAGTTACCTCGATATCGCGGAAGGGCACGAAGCTCAACGTCCAGGAGTTCCTCGACGTGCCCATCAGCCTGGAGGCATCTTCGGGCCGGCCCTACAACATCGTGACGATCCCCGCCGGTGACTACGAGGAGGTCGACTCGGGCCTGAGTGGTGGTCCGTGAGCGTGGAAACCCCGGATCCCGCCAGGCAGCGACGGCGACCTGCGCCCGCCCTGGTTGCCCTGGCCGTACTGGGTCCGGTGGGGGGCCTCCTGGTGGTCGCGAGCGTCGGCCGGCAGCGTCCAGTGGCGGACGAGGATCTCGTCTCCCAACTCGCCGATGCACCGTCCTCGGCGGTGGAACGCCGGTCACGGGGGCAGGCCGGTGACTCGTTTCATGGCGCCGAGGCGCGCGTGGAGGCTCGCGCCGCGGCCATCACGGTGCTGCGGCCGAGCCTGGCGGACGCCGACGTCCGCCGCATCATGGACGAGTCCGACCTCGTGGTCGCCAGTCTCCAAGCCCAGGGCGTGGAGGACATCCCGATGTTCATCCGGCGGAGAAGTGAGTCACCCCATGGATGACTCGAGTCCACGAATAGTACGGCCCGTGGCGGGCCGCATCGTCGGTCTGACACGCACAGGTCGGCTTGCCACACTTCATGTAACGCTCCGACACCGCCCCGCGCCGCGCCGGCAAGACGGAGGGAAGGGCGTCGATGAAGGGCTGGATGTCGGGCGGCACCCCATGAGATTGGTTCATGGCATATCCTTCGGATATTATATCCGAAGGAAAAATGCCTACACACAAGGCTCTCGCAACACTCTCACTTTCCCGGCGTGCGCCCTGGATCAGGCTGGCACTTCCCCGAGGTGCCGCGTATCTTCTCGAGCGGGGAGAGGGGGCTGCTCTCCAGGGGCTGCTGTGTATCGATTCAACTATTTGGTTTTTCTTGGGATTCTTTCCATGGCCGGCTGCGAGCCCTCCCTGGAAGGGGACGACGACGCCACCGCCGATGACGACGCCACCGCCGATGACGACGCCACCGCCGATG
>CAYRTW010000025.1:0-35508 GCA_964426935.1 uncultured Rickettsiales bacterium | reverse complement strand
CCCCCCCCCACGGCTTTCTCCCCCGACCCCCCCCTTATGTATGGGTAACACCGGGGGTTTGTGGGGGTGGGTGGGGTGGTAGACACGCCCCCCCCCTCGGGCGGCGCAATTGAGCACCAGATCCCCTGCCCACTGTTCCAAGGGCTGGGAGGCCGACTTCAGCATCGCCTTGACCGTTGAGCCGAGGCGGGGAGCTGCTCTGCGGCATCCATCCATCCATGCGCCGTAGATATCAAGGATTTCACGGGGTTGTCCTTGAAGCCTGGCCCTCACCTTGGTCAGATCCACCGCCTGAAGTGTGTAGCCATTGGCCCTTTTTCCCCGGGCGATGGGGAGATGGGCCGCCAGGGCCTCGTCATCCACACACGCCCCCGCCTTCTTCAGGCTGCTCTTCAACTCCCAGAACAAGGCCGTGGCCTTGGGGGGGCGATGGGCCACATCATCCCGGGACAGAACCGCATGGATGGCATAAGCAGCCGCCCAGGCCTGAATGCCAGAATGACGCTCCTCCAGGGCATTTTCGATGGCCAACCGCGCCAGCCAGTAGCTTTGGGGACCCACCGGCACGGGCACATCGTTCCAGAAGAGGCGGCCGACGATCTTGGCCCTCCGACCGTCCTCCACCAGATCCAGCCGCGCTATCGCCGGCTCAACGGGGGGAAGGGTCGCTGGAGTCTCCCGTTTCGCCAGCCACCGGCCAAAGAGATTCTCCCCCAGGTGCAATTCCCCCCCTTCGTCCCGGCGAAGATACCCCAGACGGAGAAGCATCCGCTGATCCCCCTGCTCCAGCGAAGAGACCAGGGAAGGGTTGCCCCGAGCCAGGGCCTGGAGAGCCGCGGTCTCCCGGGGTTCCAGATGGTCCAGATCGAATTGAAGGGCCCGCATCTCGGGGATGGCGGAAATATCCAAGAGGGCGTCCCAGGCCCTCTCCAGTGCTCCTCCCCGCAAGCCGGCAGCTCGCAAGGATTCTCCCATCTTCCCTTCCCGGGTAATGGCCTGAGCGCAGGATGCCGCCCCCTGCCGATCCAGACTCCCCGCCAGCGCCTCTACCGCGTGGGGTGAGGAGGCACTCAACACTGTGTGGCATAGGGTGTGAATGAGCCAGGGGTGCCCGCCGGTTCGCTCCAGGATGGCGTCCTGATCCTCGGAATCGGGAAATCCCCAGGAAACCAACTCTCTCGCCCCCTCTGGCTCCAAGGCGCCAATGTAGGCGAGATGAAACAACTCCAGGAAAGGGGAGACCAGGGTACCGACATCAAACCGCCGGAGCAGGGTCTTGACCGAGGCCATGATGCAGCGCACTCGTCCCCGCCCTCTCTCCACCAGATCCCGAATTCCCAAAAGGGCCTGATCCAGGGTGTCTGCTGAACCGGGCACATCGGAAGGGGCCATCACCGCCTCGGCTTCGTCGATGAGGAGGTACACCGAAGGGGGCTTGGGAAGGTCCCCCCAGGCTTCCAAGCAATCCTCTACATAATCCAGCACTTCCTGGCTGGGGGCTCCCGCCGTCGGCGCCTGTGGAACCGCCAGCCCCACCCTCTGGCAGGCGCGACGAAACGTCCGTAACAACTGGCGGGCAAAGCCGGGACCGCTAGGGTCATAGGCCATGTTGAGGAATACCGGAACTGCAGGTTCCCCGTCCGGCCCTCCCTCCAGGAGAGTCCTCTCTATCGCCTTGAGGAGGGAGGTCTTGCCGATGCGACGGCGACCGATCACCCACACCGACGCGTGAGTGCCCACCAGGGTCCGGGTCAGAACCCCTCTGCCCAGATAGCGATTTTCATCGGCCCACATTCCCGGGGCGTAACGATCGGCGCGGGTTGATGCGTCTCCCGACCACACCGGCGTCTGGTTTTCGTTGTCATCCATGGTGATTGGAGAGGGTCAGGCGGCGTCCAACCGCGTTCCCTGACCCCCATATTGCTCCTGGAAGTATCGTTGAACGAAGGACGAAGGCACCGGAGTTTCCGGCTTCCAGCGCTTTTCGGCGCAGGTCCTTCTCCATCCGGCGATGATATCTGAGCAAAGGCGCTGAATCCGCAAGGGGCGGCATCCGGTATACAGACAAATAAGATCCACCGCCGCCGCCTCGTACATGACCCCGTCGGCCCGGGAGGGCTTGGAGATCAACTCCCGGGCGTCGGCCTCGTCCAGGGGCCCCAGGACCAGGATCCTCCCGATCCCCAAGAGGTCGCTGTTGGGCCCTTGAGTGGACCCATACCGCATCAAATCCACCCCGGCGATGATCAGGCCGAAGACGTCGGGATATTCGGAGGCCAGGTGCCGGAGCCCCTGAGCGATCCGGGTCCCTTCCGAGCCCAGGTCGTGGAACAACCTCTGGGCCTCATCCAGAAGGAGAAGAACCCGGCGTCGGCGCCGGTCCTGCAAACCATAAAACAGTTCGACGATGACATCGCGGGCGGCGATCTCCCCATCCACCCGGTCCACTCCCAGTTCCTCTCGATCTTCTGCCGACAACCCCACCTCGGCGGCGATCTTGTTGAGGAGCTGCCGAAAGAAGTGGGAGCCATCGGCGCACTGCTCCAGGGAGAGATAGACCGGCAGATCCACGCCTTGGGCCACCACATCCGGAGTCTCCAGATAGCGTTTGAGCTTGAACAAGAGGCTGGTCTTTCCGATTCGCTTGTCGCCAGAAACGGTGACCACGGCTCGATTTCTCACCGCCAGGAGGAGCTCTGCTATCTGATGGCGACGCCCGAAGAACATGGCATCATCCCGCAGGGGCATGCCGATGATGTACCGGGTGTCCATCACCTGGATGCGCTCCTCCAGATCCTCCATCTGCCACTTCATCTCCACCACCTGCCCCTCCAACTCCCTCTCTCGTCGCCGGCCCCGCAACGCCACTCCCCACCCCAGGCCGATGGCAGCCACTACAAACAGCAGATGGGGCATGGACAGGTGGAAGACCCGGGCATTGACGGCGTTGCTGACCCAACCATCCACCCCCACCGTCTGGACGGAGCACTGGGACAGGGGGCGCCATCCCACATCCATGGTGACCTCAGGGGCGCTGGAGCGGATTGCCGGTCCTTCGCAGCGATAGAGCACTTCGGCGGGACGGGCCTCCCAGCGGCTGAGGGCGTGTCCCGAGGACATCCGGGTCTCCAGCCGTGGATTGGTGGAAAACAAGGGCGCCGACAACCGCAGTTCGGTGGGGGCCACGATGGGGGGGCCCAACACCCACCGCACATCCGCTCCCGGGGAAGTGACCTGAAACCAGGTCTGCCCGAGACGGTCCTCAAAGGCCCGGGAGACCTGGTACCCATGGGCGGCCCGGGGGAAAATGGCTCCGGGGAGCTGAGAGCCGGCTCGGCCGATCACGTCCCCCCGCTGAAACCAGATGCCGCCGTCGCTGGTGGCCATGAGCACCTGGGCGGCCGCTCCCAGGTTTTCTAAAGGAGCGGGGGCCTTGTCCCAGGGAGGATGCAAGGAGGAGCGGGGAGGCATCAGCCAATCCAACCAGGGGTGCCTGCGAGCGCTGGCGAAAGGAACCGGAGACACCCATCGCTGTCCCACCGAATCCCGAGCCACCAGGAGGAACGAGGAGGAACCGCTGGCCACCGGTTGGATGACACAATCCCCCACCACGGTATCGGCGCAGAACAGCCGGGGGGCCGCTTCCAAGGATACTCCTCCATCGGCTCCCGCCTTGATGGACCACAAACGACGGCTGGCCCCTCCCGCCTGGACGCTCACCCACCCCTGCCCTGGAGCCCCTCCTCGCACCGGACGAAGGAATGGCTGTCGCGGGAGAAAGCCCACCGGATAGGGTTCGTAAAACGATTTCCACTCTCCCCCTCCCCGAGTCCACTTCAAAATCCCTCGGGCATCCCAGACCAGGATGTCGTTGCCCCACCGATCCAGCGCCGGCAGGGGGCCCTGGCTCTGCATCAGGGACTCGGGCAGGGCTCCCGCCGCCGCCGACTGACACCATCCCCCCGTGCATACCAGAACCCGAAAGGATCCGTTCGCGGCGGGAAGCCTCACCACTACGTCCCCGCCCAGGGGAATGACCTCCATGTCCTCCAGTCCGAGAATGTCAGCAAGTTCCCGATAATCTGTGGGAAACCGGACGATGTAGCGATTGCGCGAGCCCGTCCGCACCCCCACTCCCCACATCCTTCCTGCTCCATCCCGGAAGAGGGATTCCACCCATTCCCCCGATGGAATCGGCGGAACGGCAAGGACCCGGCCCAGAACGGGGATCCAGGCCGAAAGCCCTCTGGAGTCCGCAGGGCCAAACCACACCAGCCCGTGAGCATCCACCTCCACTACACGAATCGCTGGTGTTCCCAACTCCACTCCCCCGGCTGCGGAGCCGGGTAGGGCACCCCCATCCATGGGGGAAGACACCACGTTTGCTGCGACGGGCCACCGAGCCACCACGCCCGCAGTGATTCCTGCAGCGCTGGCCTGGAGCCGAATCAACTCCCCCGAGGCTGTGCCGGCAAACAGCTCCCCCACCGCCCGGGTTCCCGGGGAGAGAGCGGTGATGGCCTTGGTAGCGGTGGACTCCACTCGTTGGGGGAGGGCCCAGGGATGCTGGGTATCCACCGAAAACAGCCCTTGATCGGTGCCCACCAGCAATGGAGAGCCGGGAAGGGACCGGTAGCATCGGACGGTGGCCACCGAGGCCCCTGCGCCAGGAAAGCGCAGTCCCACCGCCAGTCCCACCTCCCCACCTACCAGGGGAATGCGAACCAGACGCCCCCGATCCTCCCGATCCCCCACCACCAGCCACAGGGCCCCGTCCTCTCCCGCCACAGGCGGCCCGATCTCAGCATCGCGAATGAGAAATTCCCCGTCTGGCAATTGAACCCGGGCCTCGCTGGCCACCCGCCAGGCAGAGGCCCGTCGCAGCTTGCCCTCCGTCACCTGCCCATCGTCCACAGAGGCCAGGCGCATCTCCCGAATCTCCAACTGGGGGGACTCCCCGACTTCCTCTCCCGCCAGGAGGGCGATGCCATAGGCCCGATCTCCTCCCAGGCGCACCAACCTCTCAGACCCCCCCTGGGAACGCCATCCGTCGTCCGCCAGTTGCCACCCATCCACCCCAGAATCATATCGGTATAAACGCCCCTCATCGGACAGCCATAATCGGCCGTTGCCATCCTCCGCCAGGTTGGGTTGGCTGAACCCGCGGGGGTACACCTGCGGACCCGGCTCTCGGGCGAGAATCGGTCCCCGAGGAAGCTCTTCCCGCAGGGAGCGGGGCGAAGGGTTGGAAGGGGTCCCGCCTGGGGCAGGGCCCGTCAAAGGGGGAGTGCCCCAGGTCCTCTTTCCTCCCGCCCACCGTCCCGTTCGCACGGGGGACGGGAGAGGAGCAGGGGACGGCGTCACGGGCTCCACCGCCTGAGGAACCGACTGGGGAGCAGGCGTCAAATCAGGGAGCGGGGCTCCTGGAGCCTCAGCGGAGACAGGAGAATCCCACACCGAACCCGGCTCAGGGGCGGGAGAAGAAGACTGTTGCCCCCACACCGGGGGTTCGTCTCCGGAATGGGCTGGGGCTCCCCCCAAGAGGAAAGCCACCCCCAGCCACACCCTGCGAAGTCGCCCCGTCCCAATGCAGAAAAAGCACGACGGCCTGCCCCCCGAAATCGAGGGAACGCTCCGCCGCCACAAACGGCTCACCGGGTTCAAGGAATGGGGCGCCACGCTCCCCGGGGGAAGGCGGATGAGGTGGGCAGGGTCTGGGCAGCAAGCACGTAGGCCGCCCGGCGATTCCGGATCTCAGGGGCGCCATCCTCGGTGGCAACCGCCAGTCCGTCTTCTCCAAATCCTTGATAGGAAAGGCTTCCTGAGAACCCCTTGCGGCGAAACCAGGTGGCGATGGAACGAGCCCGGGCCTCGGAGAGGGTCTGGTTGCTGCCCCGATCTCCCACCGTGTCGGTGTACCCCGCCACAAAGAGCTTTACGTTGACGATGCGGCCATACTTCTCGACGGCGTCCCTCACCTGCTGCCAGGCTCGTTCCAACTTCGGCTCCTCCGATCCCTCAATGACTGAACTTCCCGTGGCAAACACCACGTCCTCATGGGGAATGTCCAAGGTCCACGGAGAAATCTCCTCGGTGGCGAAGAACCCCCATTGGTCGTATCCCTTGATGTCCAGCCTCAGCACTTCCCCCCTTGCCGAGAAGTGTACCGTCAGGGGGGTCCCCGCTGCCTCTCCCGAGAAGGCCGCCGTCTCCTCCACCAGGGGTCCATCTGGGCCCTGCACCACCAGCTCCACCTTGCCTGCTGCCCTGGAAAGGGTGAGTTCCAGCGTCCCTTTGGCGAGATCAATGCGATCCCGAGGCACGGTCATTCCCAGCGGCCCTCCCACAAACACGGTGAAGGACACCGGCACGTCGTACTGCTCTCCATTGGGATACACCCCAGAAATCACCCCTTCGTAGCTCTGCTCCCCCTCCGGCTGATCCCAGGTCAGCAGGACCGGCTTGCCCCGGGTGGCGGGCTTGCCGCCGGTGCGAACGACTGCTCCGTCGCTTCGGGTTCCGGTGAAGCTGACGCTCTTGAAATCAGCATCGGGAAACACGGTGAGGGTGGGCCTGGCCTTCCCCAGGCGAACCGATTTTTCGACCCGGAAGGTGAACAGGTCCAAGGCCTCAACCGAAGACGGGCCTATCATCACCAGAAAGACCAGCAAGAACAATGAAGTCCACGTTACCCTGTTGAAATCTGCCATCCTCATCTTCTTCCTCATCGACGTCCTGCCGGCGGGTTGGAGAGGGGAACCCCCGGACGCGAACCGGTGGTCAAGGTCTTCCCCCCTTCCTCCCGAGCTCGTCGCATCGCCTCCCTTCCCTCGGCCTCCGCCGCCATCACCGCATCCTGAAATTTGGGATCTGCCACCATCTCTGCCGCCACGTCCCGGGCCACGGCTCCCTGCTTCACCAGGTTCAACAGGCTCTGCTCGAAGGTGACATTCCCCGCCGCCGAAAAGCTTTGCATCGCCGAGGGGATCTGGAAGACCTTGTTCTCTCGAATCAGGTTTCTCATGGCAAAGTTGACCAGCATGATCTCCAGGCTGGCCACTCGGCCTCCCCCCTTCCGGGGCAGAAGGGCCTGGGAGATCACGGCCTGGAGGGAGTTGGCCAGCATCGCCCGTACCTGCTCCTGCTGTGTGGCTGGAAACACGTCAATGACGCGAGCAATGGTGTCAGGAGCCCCCTTGGTGTGCAGGGTTCCGAACACCAGGTGACCGGTCTCCGCCGCAGTCAGAGCGAGGCTGATGGTGTCCAGATCCCGCAGCTCTCCCACCAGGATGACATCGGGATCCTCCCGCAGGGCTGAGCGCAGGGCTCCGGTGAAGGTGTGGGTGTGAGCCCCCAATTCCCTCTGGTTGATGACGCAGCGGGAGGGGACATGCACGAACTCAATGGGATCTTCGATGGTGAGGATGTGAAGGGGAGAGGTGTGGTTGATATGGTGGATCATGGCCGCCAGCGTGGTGGACTTGCCAGAGCCGGTGGGACCGGTCACCAGCACCAGCCCCCGGGGAAACTCGGCCACTCTTTCCAGAATGGCGGGCAACCCCATCTCGGCGATGCTCTTCACCCGAGCGGGCACGGTCCGAAACACCGCAGCCACCCCCCTCACCTGATTGAACACGTTGACCCGAAAACGTCCTATCCCCTCGATACCCAAGGCAAAATCCAGCTCCAGCATCTCCTCGGCGTGCCCCTTCTGCCTCTCATTCATCACTCCGTAGATCAGCCGCCTGGCCTCGTCGGCCTTGAGAGGGGGACAGTCCTTGAACCGAACCATCTCTCCGTTGATCCTCAGGGCGGGGATCTCCCCAGCCCCTACGTGCAGGTCAGAAGCACCAGCCTGGACGGCATGCAGCAGCATTTCTTGGATATGCATCCGCTCTCCTGAAAGACGGTGCCATGACAGCCCGATCTCCCTACCATGTCAAACAAAAGGAAGCCTGCGCCTCAGGTTGAATGCAGAGCAAGCCTCGTCATACACCCGCAGCAGGCGCTGTCCGTGGGTGAGTCCATCCCTGCCGGCCTCCTCCAACATCGCCGCCGCCTTCTCTTTGGGGATTCGAGGAAGGTACAGGGCCTCCACGACCCTTAGCGCCGCCTCTTCCAGGTCCATGGGGTGATAGAGAAGCCCCGTCACCCCCTCTTCCACCATTTCGGGAATGCCACCCAGCCGGGGAGCCACCACCGGAGTTCCCGCCACCAAGGCCTCCAGAATCACCAGGGGATCTTCCTCGGTCCTGGAAGTCAGCACCAGCACATCGAAGGCCCCCATTCGCATCGCGCCATCGACTCCCCCTCCTTCCAGCCGCATCCCTTCCCCTCCCCGTCCCCTCTCCCGGCAGGCACCGGCCAGATCCCCATCTCCCACCTGGACTCCTTGGGCTTCGGGTCTGCTCCTCCTTACCCGGTTCATCACTGTGAAAAAGCCCAGGGGATCCTTCTCCGCCTGGAGCCTTCCCACCCATCCCACAAGGGGAATCCCCTCCTCAATGCCCCATCCAAGACGGAAGCGTTGCCGGCCCTCTGGAGAAGGAAAGGGGGGGGCGGCATTGGAAAGATGGACCGCCGCTCCGGGAAACTCCGCAGCCAGTTGCCGATGAAGGGGGAGGGAGACCCCCACCACCTTGTCCACCCGCGATAGGAGACGGTGGGCCAGATGGATGGTGCTTCTCCTTCCTTCCTTCACCCAACCGTGAACGGTGTGGACCCAGGGAAGGGGAGAGGCCCTCCCCGCGACTCCCATGGCCAGAAGGGCCCTTTCACCATGGGTATGCACCAGGGAGAACCGGCCGCTGCCGAGGAGACGTAGGAGGGCCACATACCCTCTCAGGTCTCCCTTTCCCGCCATCGACGCGGCCCCAAACGGGATCCCCTCCCAGAGAAACCGCTTCCAGACAGCGGTCTCCTGAGGATTTCCCGGAGTCAAAAGGAGGGCCTCGGTGGGAACCCCCATCCTCGTCAGCGCTTCGATGGAATGGAGCATGGACACTTCCCCTCCGCCCACATGCCCCCGGTTGGCCACCACCTGAAGCACTGTGCCGGGAGGGTTCATGAGTACTTCACCCAGAGCAGTCCCACCCGATAGGCCACAGCAAGGCTCAACTCCCTGCCCAGACTCGCCAATGCCGCCCCTTCCAGGCCGAAGCGGGGAATCAGAAGCAGGTGCAGAAGAATACCCAGAGCCCCGCACCCGGCATCGCAACCTGCGATCCAGCGCCCTCCCCCTCGCACCACCAGCCGAGCACAGGTCAAGGTTCCCAGGACACTGGGAAGAAGACTCCAGGCCTGCCATCGGAACGCCGGGGCCGCCTTCTCGAACCCCGCCCCGAACGCCAGCGCGAGGAGGGGGACCGAAAAAACGAGCGCCACCGCCACCGCCACCCCAAAGGCAGCCATCATCCCCCTCTCCACGGTCACCATTCCCCTGGCCTCCTCCTTTTCCGACTCCTCTCCGGAAAGAGACTCCACCCGGCGACCCAGTCGGGGAAGGATTGCGTCATAGACGGCCGCTCCTACCGATTTTCCTACATCGATTCCCCGGCCGCCTGCTCCCAGCAGGCCGGTTGGACCCGCCCCCAGCAAGGCGGCGCTGAAATACACGTCCATGCGAGCGTTGATCATCCCCAAGAGAGACGAGAGGGCGAAAGGGGTAGAGGTGGTGGAGAGAAAGCGCAGAGCCGACGGAGATTTTCCCATATAGATCCAGCATCTTCCCCGCCACACCGACAGAAGGGTTCCCCCTAACGACGCCAGCAGCGAGGCTCCAGCCACTTCGGCGATCCCTCCTCCCTCATGGATCACCCCTGCGGTCAAAAGCAGCCTCGCACCCGCCTCCCCCGCCGAAAGAACCAGCACCTCTCCCATTTTTTCTTTGGCCCTGAGGATCCCCCTTCCCACCCCCGCCACCGCCGAGAGGAGGGGAGTCAGACCCAGGATAAAGGCTGGCAAGGGAGAAACTGGCAGAGAATCTTGAAGGGCGAAGACCACCCCCAGCCACGCCAGGGTTCCCAGGGAGGCCAGCCCCAACCGCAAACCCAATGCCGCCTGCACCAAAGACGCAAAGGGCACCCGCCCCGCCACCCATTCTCGAACCAGGGTGGTGGATGTACCCCCATCGGCGAGGGCCTGCACCAGGGAAACACCAGCCCAAAGGAAGCACCATTCCCCGAACCCGGCCACCCCCAATCCTCGGGAGAGGAGACCCACCTGAATCAGGGAAATCCCCAGCACAAGGCCCTGGGCCAGGATCAAGAAGAATGCATTTCGAGCCAGGGGATCTTGAGAGGGGGTGACCTCCTCCCCCGATGCGCTCCCTTCAGACATCCCGAGGGAAGAACTTCCAGCGTCTGGCAGAAGGAACCCCCCCCCTCTCCGCGTAGAGGTCGGGATGGGCCAGATAGTCCTTGGGGTAGCGGGCCCCTCGGGGCTTGTCGGCGGTGATCAACTCGGGAACAGTGGGCTTGTTCTCGAAGTCTTCGTTTCCCATCCACAGGCGATCCGGGCCGACATAAAGGATGGTGTGCCAGAAGGGGATGTTTGGCTCTGTCTCGGTCTGTTTCCAGTTGAAGATGAGCAGATCCCCGGCCTTGATCCCCTCCACCGGTACCGGACGGGTGTTCACATGGTCCGCCAGGTTTCGGGCGCCGAGCATCAACCGTGCCCAGGCGGCAAAACGGGGGTAGTTCCCCTTGAATTCCAACTCTGATGCCCTCCTCCACTTCCATTTTCCATCTACTTTGTCCATGTAGAAGAAGGGAACGTGAAGGCCATGCTGACCCGCATAGGTGATGATCGCCCACAAGGCCAGGTCGGCGCAGTCTGCTTTTTCACCACCAGCGGCCCGCTCGGCGATCCAACCATCTATCCATTCTCGGTAGCCTGTCACGTCGTCCCCAGTCCAAGCCCTGCCCATCTCGTGCTCCCATCGGGAGGGCTTGGGCCCTCCCCCGCGCGGCAATGCCGTTGCGATTCGGAAAGGGTAATCGGGAACAGGGCGATTGAGAACGGAGAGGGAAGAGAGGAGGGGGACAAAAAATCGGCAAAGTGCTTGATTTACCGATCAAGCAGGAGGGAGAGGAGAAGCTCCCCCCTTCGACAGGACCCGCAGAGAAGCTCTCCTTCCCAGTTCGTGTTTTACCAGCCGTAGCGCCCTGACAAGACCCGGCGGCGGTTCTCGGCCCATCCCTTCCTCCCAGATGAAGCGAATCCCCTCCTCATCAAGCAGACCCGGGCCGACCCTCACCCGCACCCTCTCTCCCGAGGGAGCCAGAAGAAGAACATGCCCGTGCTCGGGGGGCAGCAGGGTCCATCCGTCGGGCAGGGGAGTACCTCGGAGAAGACGGTGAAGGGCCTGGTCCAGGCCTTCGGCGGAAAGATCCAGACCCATTGCCTGTGCCAGATCGTCTTCCATGGCCCCCTCGGGCGCCAGCCACAGGAGGGTGCGGATCCTCTCCAACCGATCCTCGGGATGAAGTTTCAGGCCGTACCTCCCCAGACTCCCCCTTCCCTCTTCTTTCCACGCTGAAATCGCCTGGGGAGCGGCCTGCTCCAGGGGAATCCCCACCGTCTGCTGAAACTCCCGCCGCCCTACCCGATCTTCGTCCCGGAGCCGAGCCACCAGGAAATTCCGCGCCTCATCCGCCAGGGTCAGGCGATGTCCGTGATAGGTGTATGGACCGGGGAGAGAGGGATCCTCCCCGGGGTCCCGAGCCGCCACCGCCGCATGGGCAAAGATCTGGCTGCGGGCCGAAGAGCCCAATCCCAGGAGATGGAGGGGACGACCCGCGTGAGCCGCCAGTTGAGTGTATGCAAATCGCCGATCCCTCCTCCCCACGAACCCGTGAGTGGGGAAAGTCCTCCTCAGAATCAGGTGATGACTGCGCCCCGGCTCCAGGTGATACCCGGTGCGTTCGGCCACCGCCGCAAGGGCCTGGGGAACCCCCTGGAATTGGGCCAGATGGGCAAAAAAAGAGGCGAGGGAGCCCCCAAAGTGGGTCTCCACATAGGAGGGAGTGGGGGTCAGAAAGTAGATGTCGATCCACGAAGGCTGGAAGGTGGCGGCCACTCTCTCGATCTCGCCGATCATCTGCTCTGAAGTCGTACCCTTCAACCCGAGGAGAAAATCACAGGAGACCGAGGAGACACCCGCATCCTGAAATTCCTGGAACCGGCGGGCCACCAAGGCCAGATCCTGAGGGCCTCGGTTGTGGGCCACGTTGACTGCGGGATCCAAGGTCTGGATGCCAAAGGAGAAATGGCCGATTCCTTGCCGCGCCAGGACTTCTACCCGATCCTGAGTCATGACGGCCGGATCCAACTCGAATTGCTTTACCGCTCCCCGGTGCCAGCGCAGCGCCGACCCCAATCCTTCCAGGAGCCGAGACAGCAAAGGAGAAGGCAGGACCGATGGAGTTCCACCACCGATGTAGAGGGTGTGAAACCGCAGGGAAGACACCGCAGGTCCCAGCACGGAGAGAGATCTTTCCACCCTCTCCAGCCATCGATGAAGCAGATCCGCGTTCTCTGGCCTGAGCCTCTGGTAGTTGCAGAACTGGCAGATAGATTTGCAGAAGGGGACATGGACATAAACATGATTGGCGGAGCCCGGGAAGGCGGCGCCTCCCTGAAGGGCCTCTCGCCACAGGTCCCCCATCTCCTCCTCGGAGAACCCCCTCTCCGGACCTCGCATATAGGCGACCCGGGAGGGATCCACCAGTCCCACTTTTTCCTCAAAACGCCGATGAAGAAGGCGACGCCGAGCCAACCAGGCAGGATGGGGACGAGGGAGATCCCCTCCCTCTAGAAAGGGCGCACTCATGGCTTCCATCCGCCCGTTCGGGGTGGAGACAAAGGCGAGGGGATAAGAAAGGGGAAGCTCTAGAAGACGTTGCGCCAGTTGGCGAAGTTGAATCGATTCATGACGCTGCCGTTGTTGCCAATCCGAACCGGGTTCATGACCGAGGGCGCGTCACCGGGAATCGTGGAGGACACATAGATGGAATCGTTGGCAAAGGTGACCTCCGAGGGAATGCCATCAATGGGAATGCGGGTGTCGTCTTCCACGGTGTAGGAGTCCCCGTCATAGTCCAGGAGAGCCCCGTCACAGTTGGACACCGAAATACCATACAGGTAGCCCTGACCGAGGACACACAGGTCGGCATCAGCAACGTAGGTGGTGAAATACACCACACCACCGGCAATGACCGGGGCACCTACCAGTTTTTCCCCCTGCTCCAAGGTCAACAGGCCATCGGTGTCGCAAGAGGCCGCCACTCCCAAATCGCACCCGAAGGGGTTGGGGTCGGTGTACATGTACAGATAGCCGGTGGCGTCATCGTCGGTAAGATTGTCGGGGCTCCCCGTGCCATAGAAGAGGCGCAAGTCGCCGTTGAGGTCATAGGTAACCGCAGGGCGGTAGTAGAGGTTGAACGTGTTCGAGGCCACGTCCGCCCCCGCAGGAGGAGTAGAGAAAAGGCAGGAGGTGGGAGCGTTTAGATCGCTGGGATTCATCACGTACTTGTAGAGCTGGCCCGCCCGGTCACCGATGTACACCACATCCAGACCACCGTCGCCGTCTACGTCCACCGCCGATGGACTCCCATACAAGGCACCCGGGGCCCCATAGGCCGCCACGGTGGTGCTCAGGGAATACTCGGACTGAGAGTCGGTATCGGGATCGGGAGACTCCAGCAGGAGGCTGTTGGCGGTGGCGACGGGGGCAGGGAACCCTCCCAGATCGAAGGATCCGGTTCCGGTGGGCTTCAGGAGATCCACCATGTAGAGGTTGGGGTGGGCCTGATACTGGCCCCCATCCCTGAGTGCCGTAGCGGGAGGCGCCCCAGACCCCCAGAAAGCAACCCACCGTGCCTCCGACGCGGCCCCTGAAGAGTCATACACCACACCGACGGTGGGACGAGAAGTGGTGAGTCCTCGTCCCCATCCTTCGTAGGCGTCGGTATCCCCCACGGCAGCGGCTCCATCCCCCGACGGTATTTCCCAGAGGAACTTGGGGGTTTGGGGATCGGTGATATCCAACGCGTAGGCGTGGCGAGACGCCTGGCCCATGGTGGCGACCAGGATCCGATGCCACTCCGAACCATTTTCTGCCTTGATGCCGTCCCCGCTGGCCTGGGTGCAGTAATCAGGATCTCCGGTAGGCAGGTTGTTGCACACCCCGTCCATCCAGACATACTCCATGTTGAGGGCACCATCGTTGGTGTAGGTCTCTCCAGCCAGCTTCTGTTCGATGGCCCGAGTCTCCACTTCGTGCCAGACATCCTCGCTGTTGTAGTACAGGATGTGACGAGGGATGTAGGCCCACCACTCCCAACCGCCATCCGGATCGGTGCTGGCGCCATCGGCCAACTCCGGCACGTTGAAGGCGTGCAGGGCGCCATCGTTGGCGGCGATGTAGAGCATGGACCCCATGGCTTCGATGCTGACCAGGAAATTGTAGAAGTCCGTCTTGCTGGTCAGGATTTTGGGATCAGCCGGCACGTAGGCCATGACCGAGTGTTGGATGCTTCCCAGCTTCCAATTCCCCCGGGTCAGTGTCTGACTGGAACCAAAGGAGCCGTAGGGATAATCGGGAACACCCCGCAGGAAGTCCACCACCATCTGGGCGTCGTTGTAGTCTACGTCGCAGTCGTTATCGAAGTCGTACTCCAGAGCGTCGCACTTGGTGATGTCGAAGGCTTGCTGTGGAACAAGAAGATCCACCAGGTCCCCATCCCCTCCGATGGGATCCCACACCTCGCTGGAATCGAAGGGCTGAAGGGCGGCAGGGGCGGAATCAAAGGGAAAACCCGAGTCCTCATAGTTGGTGTAGATGCCCCGCTGGTTGTTGTAATCGAACACGGTGGGGTCAGCGGCATTCTCTTCGGCGTGTTCGGCAAGTCGGGAGGCAAGGAGTTGACCCGCATCCCAAAGCTCTCCGTCCACGCCGGGACCGGCGATGATCTGTCCATAGGTGTCGCTGGTGGGATCCTCCTCCAACTGAAACGCCTTGAGATGGCCCCGAAAGAGGGGATTGCCTCCAATGACTTCAAAATAGCCCTGAAACAGGTGGTCCAGTTCAGGACTCACCATCGGCCCCGAGCGGGCATACATCCCCTGAAAAGCATCGGTGATGATCTGCCAGATAGAGGTGGCCACCTCAGAAGGCTGGGTGGCAGCAAAATACAGGCCGCCTCCCGCTATCGCCGTCTGAGCGTACAGACCTTGGATGTCCGAAGAAGAACCGATGGAGTCCAATTGAATCGCATGGGTGACCACGTACTGATTGCCCGTGCGGACCGAGTTCATGTCGTTGGTAGCAGCGTAATTGGCCAGATCGTCCAGGTAGGTCCGCGAGACCGTAGGGGTCGTCCAGTTTCCCGTATAGCCAGCTCGGTAGGCTGCGGAAACGAAGCTGTCGTTGAACCCCAGCGCATCCCCGATGGCAATCACATGCACCGTGGAGCAACTGTCGTCAAAGACCGCCCGGCCCCATCCCGGACAAGTGGTGGGATCCTCGCAGGTGTTCTCCAGGTAGTCCTCAATGAGCAACTGGTAGCTTCGTCCCCAGGTCACGCTGGCGGTGGAGACAGCCCCCTGGTAGGCGTTGGCAGTATTGGGAATGAACGTGTTGATGGCGTCGATCAGATCATCTCGCCCCGACGCGAGGTGGGCGAGTTTTCCGATGTTCTGGAACTTGGTGAAGACGGCTCCCATGTGAATCTCTTGGGGAGCATTCCTCGCTACCTGCTCGATGGCATCTGCGACCACCTGATACTTGATCCGGCCCCCCGAGATCCCCATCCAGGTGTTGGCCATGGTGGCGCTGTTCTGGATGTAGAAGATGAACTTGGGGGCCCCGGTGACATACACCGGATCCGCCCTGACTGCCCTGGGCGATAGCCCCACAGCCGTCAGGAGAACCCCAGCCAGAAGACCGCGCCACATCGAAGAGAAAGAAAGGTGGTTCATGGTCAGCCTCAGAACATGGCTCCACCGCACATTTCGCGGTCTACCATTCGCACCATGGCCCCGGTGGTCGCGGATGCAGGAGAGAGCATTCGCCCCGCCGCTGGGTCCATGTTTTGGGCCTCGGAGACCCAGTCGATGAATACCGCGTCGAAGTCCCCATCCTCCTGGATGGAGTATCCGGCGACGTTGCTGGCACATTGACGATAGCTGGCGCTGAGGGCGTACGAGGCCAGGGCCAATCCCCCCGTCTCCACCGGATCCCCTTCTCCCATGTCCATCCACTCCACGCTCTGCCCCAGGGTGAAGGCGGTCATCATCGATTGGATGTCGTCGGGGGTCAGCTCCGCCGCCGCCCATCGCGCCCGGTCCAGCCCCGCCTGTGCCCCGTAGAACACCTGCTCGTGACGCCTTACGTTGTGGGCAATCTTCAGGTCCACGTTGGAAATCGTGACGGCGGTGATGCCCAGCACGGTGAGGATCACCAAGGCAAACAGGGCGAGGATGAGGGCAAATCCCCCCTCTTCACCGGCAAGGGCGGAAGGAGTCACGGGGCGATGAAACCGGGAGGACCGCATGGAAGAACCTTCCTCAGTAGGTCTGGCTCATCGACCAGGAAGTGGCCGAATTTCGCATGGAAACCATGGTGGAGCCGATGCGACGGTGGAATCCGTCGGCATCGGAATTGGAGGTGTCAACGGCGTCGTCGGTGCTGATGTCCACGCGCCTGGAAACGCTGCTGTTGACGGTATCCCGGCGCAGAGAACGAGCCAGCATCCGGATTGTCACCGACTGAAGGTTGTAGAAATCGGGATCGGCCGAATTTCCGGTCACGTCTGGCCCACGAGTATCCACGTCATTCTGGTAGTCCCCGGTATCCCGACATTCGTTGCCCACCACACACACATCAAACTGAAGGTCCTCAATCCCCAGGGCGATGGGGATGTCATCAGAAGTGGGGTAGTTCTGATCAAAAGAGAGCATCAACGCCGGCTGCTCTGCCGTCCCCGGCCCTCCGCCCGCGTCATCGGCGTCGATGTAATAGGCGAGCCAACTCAATTTTCCACAGCTCATCTCCCGAGCCAGCCCGGCAGTATCCGTGCAATGGGCGCTGTAGTCGCTCTGGGTGTTCTCGGTGACGGGAATGACCCCGTCTGAAGCATTTCCAGCCCCCGACACTGCCCAGGCAAAGGCCCGGGGGCCGTTCACACCACCGGGGTCGTAGCAGGCGATCTGATCCCCCGCTGCAAAGGTCGCCGCCTTGGTGGCATCCACGCTGCGGAAGGTGACCGAGGTGGTGTTGCAGCTCGGCGGAAGGTCATCCCAAGCTACCGCCCAATCCGCCTGGTCCGGTTCCAGATAGGCCACCTCCACAGCATCTGTCCCCGTCCCGTTCCAGTTCTGTATGACATTTACTGCCACCAGGGGGCCCTCATCCGAGCCTGCTGTCGAGGAACGCACTCCCCATGCCTGCCCATTGGTGCTGAAACCAAACCCAGCCATGCCCATATCTCGGGCCACGATCTCCATGGCCAACCGCAGGTTCTGTTGGGTCTTGGCCAGATCTTCCTGGCGCCGGTAAGAAGCCGCCTGGGCGTTGAACACGGTGAAAATCATGGATGCAATGATGATGGTGATCACCATGGCGATCATGAGTTCCACCAACGTGAACCCCCCCGACACGGGCTTGTGGAATGGCTCCCGGTGATGGCTCATGTACCCGGAGCCTCCATCTGCACGGTGTCATAGGAACGGCTCTGACCCACGGTCACCCCGTGAGTCTTGCCGGTGTAGGGGTCATCAAAACTCACCCGCACCTTCAACATGATTCGGCTGCCATCGGTTTCCATGGCCTCGACGTGGTAGGACCGTTGGAAGATGGCGCTCCCATAGGTGGCGTCGCTCCCCCCCATGCCGTTCACCAGGGTGCCCAGCGCCTCCCCAGGCAGGTAGCGCCCAAGGGTCACGTATGGATCCGTCGTGGTGGTGGGGTCCGTCCCGCTGGCAGCCAACAGGGCGTCCTGGGTCTGGACGTTGTACTCCCGAGTGAGCAGGTACTCCATGCCGTCTTCGGCAAGCCAGGTCGCCACATTCACCCGGAATGCGTGGGCGCTACTGTGAAGGGCGGTCTGATGCAGGACGAAAAGCCCCAGGAGCCCGATGGTCAACACCACCATGGCTATGAGGGACTCGATCAGGGTCACACCCGATTCGCCCTCCACCCGATGAAGGGGTGACGGTTCCCGACAGGCAACGGAGGGAAGATGGGTCATGGCGGTGGTTGGATCATGCGAGCATCTCCCCCCTGGCGAACCAGGATGGCACGACGTTCGACACGAGGAAGGGCGTATCGGTTGCGGAGCACAATGGCCATTTGACCCCCGGGAAGATCCGAGGACGGGTTCAAAAGGTAGCCCCGAGGGCTGAAGATCAAGGCGTCGGGCATATTGTACCCGGACGGGCCCTGGAGGGGGGACCATTCTTCGATGCTGATCCCCTTCCACCCGTTGATGGGGTGGGCGAGGTTGAAGATCCCCTCCCCGTCGCCCGCTCCAATGGGAAGCACGTCCCACGTGGTGGAATGGCTCCCCGCGTCCCCGGCCAGAATCCTGTACTCCCCCACCCCCGAAGACTTCGGCCCCTCGTCCGGAGACGGATCGTGAGTCACCAGTTGCAGCGCGTACTCGCGATTTTCGGAGATGGCCAGCAGGCGACATGTCCCGATCTGCGCCTCCAGCTCCCTGGCCGCTCCGTTCAAGCGGAAACGACCCAGGTGAGACGAAACATCCGGCCCCGCCAGGGCGGCCAGAATTCCGACGATGGCGACTACCACCGCCAATTCGACCAGGGTGTAGCCGGAACAAGAAGAAAGACTCGCCCGACCACCCACTCCCGGAGGTAATGCAAGATTCGTTCCCTTGTTCAGTATTGGGAAAACTGGCGACACTTCCCCCCTGCTTTTGTCGTTCTCGTGGGTAGAACCAGCGCGAGACCCGATTTCCTCTCCTCCAGAGAGTTGGATCGCTACGCAAGAGATGTTGGAGCTACGCAAAATTGTCATGGTTCAAGAGAGGGAGGGATCGCTTTGGGAGTCCCCCGTTGTCTCTGCTCTTCGATCCCTCGCCTCAGTCGGGCCAGGGTTTTTTCTTCCAGGCCTTGGGCAGAGGCCTCCTTCAGCCATTCCTCTGCCCGCTGGAGGTGCTGCTCCACTTGTGCTCGGGAAGAGGGAGAGAGGGTCACTGAAGCTTCTTCCACAGCCATGGCCTCAAAAAGCTCCAGCCTCGCCCTCATCTCCAAGATGGCGACCCGGAAGCGAATTTCTTCGATGGAAAGGGCCTCCGCTTCCTCCAGCACTCTTCGGCAGGCAACAAAATCGGAGCGTGCAAACAGCATTTCAGCGAAGGCGATGCGGTACTCCCCCCGGTAAGGTTCCGCCGCGATAGCTCGCTGAAAGAGGCCCTCAGCTTCCGAATACCGACCTGCTGCAGTGTACATCTCACCCAAGCTGGTCAGCACTCCCGGGTCTCCCGGTGCCAACCCATGGGCCTTGCGGAGATGGGTTTCGGCAGCCAGCACCTCCCCTTCTTGGGCGGCGAGAGCCCCCAGACCGCGCCAGCCCCCAAAAAAGCCTGGGGCGACTTGAGTGCAGCGGCGAAACTGCTCTCTCGCCTCATCCGTCAATCCGGCGAGGAGGTAGGTCCATCCCAGCCCGTAAATAGCTTCGGGGAGGGTGTCCTCCAGGTCCAGGGCTCGGTTGTACGCATTCTCTGCACCCACCAGTTGTCCCCCCCTCAGGGCACGGTCTCCCTGCCAGCACCAGAACGCGGGGCTCCTCCACACCAGGGTCGCGACCACCGCCACCGCAGCCATCAAGACCCCGGCCCCAATGGCCAGAGGTCGAATTCCCACCAGGGCCCACCTCCCCTGGAGGAGTGGTCTCCCTCCTGGTGAGCCGTCCTCTGTGGGGGGAGGTCCCGGCAAGGAGAGAGCTGCGCTCATGACTCCCTACTTCCCCGCGAGGTTCCTTCCGTTGTCTCTCCTTTTCCAACGGATCGATATTCAGGGCCACCCAGACCATATTCCTTGATCTTGTAGAGAAGGGCTCGATGGGAAATGTCCAGCAGGTCGGCGGCACGAGTGCGATTGCCCCGGGTGGTCTTGAGAGCTCGGGCGATGAGATCCATCTCCAGGGCGCGAGTCCCTCTCTTGATGGAAAGATCGCCCTGAGGCACAGACTGTACGCGGGAGGGGGTCTCCATCAGGGGGCCGGGCAGATGCTCGGGAAGGATCGTGTTCCCCTCGCAGAGAATGACCGCCCTCTCCAGGGAATTCTCCAGCTCCCTGACGTTGCCGGGCCAATCGTTGGCCACCAGCAGGCGAAGGCTCTCAGGATCAAGGAGACAAAGAGGACGGCGGAGCTTGATGGAGATGCGCGCCAGAAAGTGCTCCGCCAGCAAGGGGATGTCATCCCGCCGTTGGCGCAAGGGGGGAACCCGAAGGTGAAGCACGTTGAGTCGATAAAAAAGGTCTTCCCGGAACCCCCCCTCCAACACCATCGCGCCCAGATCTCTCGCCGTCGCCGCCACCAGGCGGACATCCACCTTGGCTTGCCGGGTCTCTCCCACCCTCCTCACCTGTTCATCCTCAATGACCCTCAACAGCTTGACCTGGAGGGCCAAGGGCAACTCCCCGACTTCGTCCAGAAAGAGGGTTCCTCGATCCGCCTCCTCAAAGAGTCCCTTTCGGGTCCGCACCGCCCCGGTAAAGGCCCCTCGGCTATGGCCGAACAGCTCGGACTCCAGGAGGTTTTCAGGAATGGCTCCGCAGTTGAGGGGAATCAGGGGACCCTCCGAGCGGTCGCTGTAGCGGTGGATGGCCCGGGCAATGAGCTCCTTGCCGGTGCCGCTCTCCCCGGTGATCAGGACGGTGGTCTTGTAGGGAGCCACTTTGCGGAGCGTATCGAAAATACGGCGCATTCCTTCAGATCTTCCCACGATTTCATCCAGACCGATCTGACTCTGAAGCTCCGCCTTCAACTTCCTGTTTTCTTGATACAGGCGTTCCCGTTCCTCAACTTTGCGAAGAGTGAGGAGGATTTCGTCGGTCTTGAAGGGCTTGCTCACATAATCGTAAGCCCCGATCTTCATGGCCTCGATGGCGGTGTCATGGTTGCCATAGGCGGACATCATGATGCAGCAGGTGGGCACCCCCCGTCGGCGTATCTCCTTGAGAAAGGCCAGGCCATCCATCTTGGGCATCCGCAGATCCGACAAGATGACTGGAAAATCCTCTGTTTCCAGGCGCTTGAGGGCCTCCTCCCCATCGGCGGCCACCTCCACCTCGTAACCCGCCCGGCGCAGGATCACCATGAGCAGGTGGCGGAGGCTCTCCTCGTCGTCCACGATCAGGATGCGCTTGAGGATTGGGGGTTCGGAGGGGGGCGCCAAGGAGGGCACGGGCTCCAGGGGAGAGGGGGCTGACCCCCCCTGGTGGGGATGATAGCTGGCGCAGAATGGCGCGGCTACCGCAAAGGAGAGGGGGGACGAAGTGCCTTCCCCTCTCACAAGAACGAGGCTCAGGACGAAGAGAACACCCGCTCAAAGAGGATATCCCGATGAGCAACAAAGGCAGCGGGGTCAAAGAGAGAGTCCAGTTCTCCGGCAGTAAACAGGGGACTCACCTGCTCGTCTTCTTGGATGGCTTGACGGAAGGGGATTCTCTCCTCCCACACCCTCATGGCCGCCGCCTGCACTTTCCGGTACGCATCCTCTCGGGAGGATCCCTTGTCCACCAATGCCAGCAGCACTCGCTGGGAGAAGAAGATTCCCCCCAGCAGTTCCAGGTTCGCCTTCATCTGTCGGGGATGAATCACCCAGCCCCGCACCAGTCCCCCCAGCCGATGCAGCATGAAGTCCACCAGAATGGCGGCGTCAGGGGCGATGACCCTCTCTACTGAGGAGTGGGAAATATCTCTCTCATGCCACAATGCCACATCTTCCATGGCGGCAAGACTGTAGGAGCGCACCAGACGTGCAAGCCCGGTCAGGTTCTCCGACAGGATGGGATTGCGTTTGTGCGGCATCGCTGAAGATCCCTTTTGCTCGGCGCTGAAGGGCTCTTCGGCTTCCAGTACCTCGGTGCGTTGGAGGTGGCGAATCTCCACGGCAAACTTCTCAATGGAGGAGGCCAGAAGGGCCAGAGCCGAAAACCAGGCGGCGTGCCGATCCCGCTGAACCACCTGGGTCGCTGCCGGCTCGGGTTGCAAACCCAGCCTCGCACACACCCTTTCCTCCACTTCAGGGTGGATGAAGGCGAAGGTCCCCACCGCTCCCGACAGTTTCCCCACCGCAACGTCCCTGATGGCCGCCTCCAGCCGGGTGCGGTGCCTCTGCATCTCCCCATACCACACCGCCAGTTTGAGCCCAAAGGTCGTCGGCTCGGCGTGAATGCCGTGGGATCTCCCGATGCACAGGGTGTCCTTGTGCTCATGGGCTCGGACGGAAATCGCCTCCATCACCTCGTCAATCCCTAACAGGATGAGGGCTCCGGCATCGCGAATCTGCACGGCGAGGGCGGTGTCCAGTACGTCAGAACTGGTCATGCCCTTATGGATGAACCGGGAAGACTCCCCGACCTTCTCGGAAACCGCCGTCAGAAAGGCAATGACGTCATGCTTCAGGATTCGGTCCAACTCGTGAACCCTGGGCAGGTCAAAGTCTCCCTTCTCCCTCACTCGACGGGCCGCTTCCAGAGGGATCTCACCCCTCTCTGCCATGGCTTCCACCGCCAGGATCTCGATTTCCAGCATGATGCGAAGACGGTTTTCTTCCGTCCAGATACGGGTCATCTCCTCGCGGGAATAACGGGGAATCACGATTCAGAGCCCCTCCTGGAGGCGGATTCCGTCCTCCGTGATGCAATAGATCGGACTGGGCTCCTTCTGCCAGAGAAGGTCCAAATCCACGTCCTCCCTCCCGAGAGCCTGCAGCTTCGCCCTGGCCTCCCCAAGGGCCAGTTGGGGGAGATTGTTCTGCTCAGAAAGATGAGCCATCAGCACTCGACGCACGCGACCCGGCAGGATCCCCTCCAGAATCTCCAGCGCCTGTTGATTGCTCAGGTGACCGTGGCGGCCACGAACCCTCTGCTTGAGATTCCAGGGATAGGAGCCCGTCATGAGCATGTCCAGATCGTGGTTGAACTCCAGCATCACCAAAGCGCACGATGAGAGTTTGTCCACCACCAGCCGAGTGGGACACCCCATGTCGGTGGCCACTGCGGCCCGATGCCGTCCGTTGCCCAGCACAAACGCCACAGGATCGGCCGTGTCGTGGGGGATGGGTACCGGATCGATGGTCAATCCTCCCGCCGAAAAGGATTCCCCAGTGTGAAAGGCGCGTACCTCCGGTAGAGGAGACAAGCGGGCTGCTGCCGCCGTTCCTTCGTTGATCCACACCGGAATGCCTCGGGACGCCGCGAAACGTCCCACTCCATGGGCATGATCGCCGTGCTCGTGGGTCACCACCACCGCTTCGATGGCAGAGACGGGGATGCTCCTTGTGTCCATGCGGCGAAGAAGCTCCCGGACCGAAAGCCCCATGTCCACCAGGACCCCCCTCTTCTCCGAACCGACATAGGTGGCGTTCCCCTTGGACCCGGAAGCCAGGTTGCAGAAGAAAAGGTCGGAAGTGGTCATGTCCAGTGGGGCCATGGAAAAACACGAGGGCCCAGAGTACCCCTGCCCGATGCGGGCATCAAGAGGAATCTGAAAATCTGTTCAGCCCTTGGACTCCTCCGGAGAAGGGCAGTCGGGATCGACGCTTCCGTCGCAATCATCGTCGATCCCGTTGCATTCCTCCTCTGCCCCAGGATGCACCAGCGGGTTCAGGTCAGCACAGTCCCCCTCTTTGACACACACATCATCAAAGTCTTCATCCAGCCCAGGGTCTTCGTCGATCAGTCCGTCGCAGTCATCGTCCAGGTGATTGCAGACTTCAGCGGCGCTGGGAAATCGGGTCGGATCGTCATCGGCGCAGTCCCCGAGACACGTAGCGATGCCGTCCTGGTCCAGATCCCACTGCTCATCGACCTGCCGGTCACAGTCATTGTCCAAGCCGTCGCAGGCTTCCTCCCAACCGGGATTTATGAAGGAATTGTCATCGTTGCAGTCCCCTTCGTCCCGAGTGTAGCCATCCAGGTCCGCATCCCCTCCAGGACCGTCCCCCACACAGCCCCACAACAGAACAAGGCTCACCGCCCCCAGGGCCACTGACTTCATGGCTTTCCCGGAGGAGGATCCTCAGCGGAAACGTCCGCGTTCCAGTCCTCCCGGGACTCCAGCACTTCCACGTTGACGGACTGGGTATCTTCGGAAGGGTAGGCCTCGGCAGCGACTCCTGGCGTAGCAAGGGAGGGAAAAGGGAGGGTGAAAAACGAATGAGTGAAGTTCCCCATGGATTCGGCTGCGTCACTGGGCAGGGATTGAACCGAGGGACTGCTGTCCGTCGAACGACGCCCCGACCCCTTCGGCCGCTGACGATGACTTGCCTGTGCTGCCTGCAGCTCCGCCACAAACGCGGCGACCGACCTCCCGAAGGCCACTTGATCCCGCATGGACTCCAGGTGGGCCAGGGTCTCCAAGGCGGAGGCAAACCGATTGCTTGAATGGAGTTGCAGACACCGGGAAACAACTCCATGAAAGACAGGGTGGCGCGCCCCCAGGAGATAAAGATCGTCAGAGACGTCCTCGGATGAAATCCTTTCCATGAGCTCCACCAGTCCCTCTCCCTCGGCGGGCTGAAAGAGCCTCCTCCCCATGAGCAGTTCGTAAAGAATCACCCCCAGGCTGAACAGATCCGAGGGGGGGCCCAAGGGATCCCCCCGAACCTGCTCGGGGCTCATGTACATGGGAGTTCCCCGGGTCAGCCCTTCACTGGTCTGGAACACGTTGAAATCAGTCTTGGCGATCCCGAAATCCATCAACTTCACCAGCCCGGTGGTAGAAAGCATGATGTTCGCCGGCTTGAGATCCCGATGGACCAGGGGATGTACCTGCCCCGATTCGTCCACAACCCGGTGGGCATGGTCCAGGCCCCGACAGACCTGAGTGGCAATATCCAAAACCAACCCCTCGGGGATGGGGGTCTGGCTCTGCTTGCACACCTTCAGGGCGTCGGAAAGATGCATCCCGTCAACGAATTCCATGGAGATGTAGTAGTAGCCATCGGCAGAGCCGAATTCGTACACCTCACACACGTTGGGATGCTGGAGCCTCCCGCCGATTCTGGCCTCGTTGGTCAGGGCCTGGACCTGGCGGGCATTGATGCCCGTAGGAGGTGCGGGGAGGAGCTTCAGGGCCACCCTCTTGGTGAACCCCATGGTGCCGGCGAGATTGGCACGATACACCTCCGCCCCTGACCCCGCTCCAGCAAAGGCGACCACGGTGTAGCGACCAATTTCCATGGGCAACGAATGAAGATACGGCATGATCAGGTTCCCCCGGCCAAGGCTTCTTCCAACACTCTGTTCATCCCACTCAGCCCTTCCGCCGGCCCCGGCTCAAGGAGCATAGCAAAGACCTATCGACCCGATGAAGAAATCTCAGGGGGCAAGAGGGATAACGCTGCGTCGGGCTGAATTTCAGGGATGAAAGGAATCCGGGGCGACAATTCTGCCAGCGATGGCGGAAGCGGCCACCACCAGGGGGCTGGCCAGGTAGACATCCCCAGGACCACTGCGACCGGGAAAGTTGCGGTTGATGGCGGACACGGTGACCTGCTTTTCCGTCAAGCTGACCCCAGGTCCCGCCTTGATGCAGGCCCCACAGGAGGGATTGACCAGGTGGGCCCCTACCCTCTCAAAGAGATCCACATACCCCTTGCTGACCGCGTAGGACTTGATCTTCTGGCTGCCGAACTGGATGTACAGGTTCACTCCTTCATGAACGCGCTGGCCGCGACGATCCGCCTCCCCCAGGACACGGGCATACATGTCCATGTCCTCCATCTTCCCTCCTGTGCATGAACCTCCATAGGCGATGTCGATGCGAACCTCCTCCAAAGTATCAATGGGGATGCCGTTTCGAGGATCTCCGGGACGAGCCACCATGACAGGAACCTGGGTGAGATCGATGTCGAAGACCTGGGCATAGGCGGCTCCGGGGTCACTCCTCAGCAGACCAGACTCAATCCTCTCCCGGGTGAGGCCAGGACGGGCCCCCAGGAGGTACTTCACCACCGCCTCGTCGGGTTCGATGATCCCGGTGAAGGCTCCCGCCTCTACAGCCATGTTGGTGAGGGTGGCCCTCTCATCCATGCCCAGGGAAGCCATCCCCGGTCCACCAAACTCCAGCACCTTGCCGATTCCCTTTCCGCTCCGGATGTAGTCGAAGGCCATGATGAACAACATCAGATCCTTGGCGGCGACATCCTTTCCCATCTTCCCTATCAGGTTGAAGCGAACCGACTCCGGCACGGCCACCCGTACATCCCTGGTGAACCAGGCGTTGGCCATGTCGGTGGAACCACCGCCGAAGGCAAAGGCCCCCAAAGCCCCCGCCGTACAGGTGTGGGAATCGGTTCCCAGGACCACTTCCCCAGGCAGGGCAAGATCCTCTAGCACGGCATTGTGGCAGATGGCCTCCGATCCCCCCTCGGCGACCTCGCCATACAGGCGAATCCCCATCCGGTCGGTGAAATCCTTCTGGGTGATGGCCAGCCCATCGGCCCTCTCCAGCAGCCCCATCTTCCGTTGGGACTCGGGCATGACCTGACCCAGGAAGGTGAGGTGATCCCGAAAAGCCACGACTGTCTCCGGCTCGACCACCTTGGCGTCGGGCCCGAAGCCCATTCGAAACAAGGCCTCGGCCATGGGAGTGACGTACTCATGGCTGAACCTGAGTCCGGTCCGAACAAACAGGGCATCCCCCGGCTGAACGGCGGGCACTCCGACCGCTCCTGTCTCCGCGTCCACCACCGCGTTGCGGGCCAGAATCTTCTCGGAAATGTTCATGGGACGAAGGAGCGTGGTGATTTCGGGGGGGCGAACCTCCCCCTTCAACCGCGCTCGGTTGTATTGGAACAGTCCCCCATACTCCACGATGTCCCGGCTGATGGGATCGAGGCCGCGAGTGAACTCGGCCAGGGGAATCTCTTCGCCGCGAAGGATGCGGGGGATCAGGCCAAAATCGGTCGAGGTCAGCAGACCGATGTTCTGGCAGTTCTGGCCGTAGATTTTTTCGATGGAGCGGGCCAGGACCAGCCGAATCCCCGCCCACAGTTCGGCGTAGGGGGCGGTCTCCCGGCTGGATCCACAGCCCTTGGAGATGCCAGACACGATGGTGGAGAATCCCCCTCTCTTCACTGACATGTGTCCGATGGCTTTGCCCCTGAGCCCGACGAGAACGTACTCCCCCAAGGTCTCGTCATAGTAGAAGCAGACCCACCCGGGGGTGATCTCGTCGGTGGAGATGTTGTTGACCAGGGGCCGATCCTCTTCCCAAGGGAGGTCCTCCCCCTGAAGCTGCCTTTCGATCAAGTGAACATCTTCCGTCAGTTGCAGGATTCGTCCGTCAAAGCGGAGGGTGGGGGCCCGGCGGGCAACCGGTGCAGAGATGCTCATGGAGTCTCCTCAGGAGGAGCGGCCCAACCTTCATCAGGGTAGGAGGCCCGGCCGCGTGGAAACCGACTGCATGAAAGAGTGGGCTCACATGCAGCGGGGCGGTAGTCTAGAATCCGTCGGGCTTCGTCGCAATGCCGCCTCTCACCCGACCGTCCCAGTGTGACACCGTGACCCCAGAAAGAGCCCGCCCATGGATCCTTCCCAAATAGACCCTTCTGCTCGCCAGGAGGCTGAAAAACTGTGGCGCCAGGCCCTCGATCTGCAGATGACCAATGATCTGTCTGGTGCCGACACCCTCTATCGCGCTTCGATCCGGGTCCACCCCACTGCGGAGGCATGGACCTTCCTGGGGTGGAACCTGAGCTTCCGAGGCCTCTTGGAGGAGGCCATCGAGGCTTGCCATCGGGCCATCGACTGCGATCCCGAATTCGGCAATCCCTACAACGACATCGGCGCCTACCTGGTGGAGATGGGGAGGCTGGACGAGGCCGTCCCGTGGTTCGAGAAGGCCCGGCACGCAAAGCGCTATGAAACCCCCCATTTTCCACATCTGAATCTGGCGAGGGTGTTCATCCGCCAGGGGGCTCTTGAGAAAGCCGCCGTGGAATTGCAGACGGCCCGGGTCATGGATCCCGAAGACTCCACCGTGGATGAATTGATGGACACGATTTCCATGCTGGCCTCACAGGGCGAGGCCCGGCCGGGCGCATCCCGACGCCCCTGGCGACCGTGGGCTCCCAAAGGAGGCGTGCCTGACAATAACTGAACAAAAAATCAGTTGAACAAATTGACAGCTTCTTCCGCCGGCCTATGATTCTTTCGGCTCGGGGTTGCCGGGGACGGACCTGATCTTCCCCCGGAGTCTTCACACGCTCTTCACCTTTTCTCTCTCACGAGGCCCCGCGACTTCTCGCGATCTCCAGGAAGAGACCTGCAGAGATTCGACAAGCCGCCCCGGGACAAACACAAGGAACCTTGCCATGAATTTTAGCCTTCGCCGTTCCATCTCCGTCTTGTCCACCCCGTGGAACGCGGGGAGTCGACCGTCTTTCTCCCTCCTCCTGACGGCCCTCACGGGAATCAGCCTGACCCTCGGCTGCGGGGGTGGAAACTCCTCGGTGACCCCTCCCGATCCACCGCCGCCCCCCCACATTCCTCCTCTTGCGGAAACCACTCCGGTTGCCTCCTCGGGTTCCTGGGGGGTGATGGCCTCCTCCAAGGTGTCCTACGTGGCCACCAAGGATGGGTCCATCCAGGTTCCGGGCAGCTTTTCAGGGGTTTCTGGTACCTTCACCCTGGACCCTCAGGATCTTTCGGTGACCCGAGGTTCTGTTGAGTTGGACCTCTCCACCCTGCAGACCGGGGTTCCCCCTCGGGACGACAACATCCGCAAGGCGTTCTTTGAGATTCCCATGGGGGATGGGTTCAAGACGGCGGTTTTCACCTTTGAGGGGGTCACTTCCGAAAAGAAAAGCCTCTCCCCGGGAGAGACCACGGCTGCCGAAGTCCAAGGGAGGATGACTCTTCACGGTCAGAGCCAGCCGATGACGGCCAGGCTGTCCATCACCCGCAGTGAAAACGGAGGATATGCGATTCGCACCACCCAACCGTTCCTGGTGGATGTGACCGCGTTTGGCATGGAGGCCCAGAGGAAGGCCCTGCTGACCCTCTGTGCTCACCAGGATCTGAATCCCACCTTCCCGGTCACCGTGGAGCTCGCTCTTTCCCAGGATCCCAAGTCATTGGCCCTGCCTTCGGGTGGGACGGAAGGAGCTTCTTCTTCGGGAACTCCTCCCCCAGCCCCTCCAGCGACCCCCTCGGGAGATGCCCCACCTGCACCTCCGGCCCCTCCGGCCTCCTCCACCTCAGGAATTTCGCCTCCTCAAGGAAAATAGGGGCAAGGTTCAGACGCCTGGACCGCGCGTCGATCTGGCCAGCGCGGTGTTCCGACCGACCCGAGGGTCATTCTCCCGCCCCTACATCGAGCAGGGCAGCCGCTGCCGCGTCTACCAGAGCAGCACCGTCGGGGAGGGAGGACACCAGGCGCCCCTGGGCCCAGGCCTCTCGGGAAGCGGCCCCATCCAATCGACCGGCCAGGGCACGGGTTTCCGGATCGCTCTCCGCCGCACTGGACTCCAGGGTCACGACGAGAACGGGGACGCCGTCCCCCTCCACGGTGGAAACCAGGGCCCCTAGTTGGGCCAGATATCGGCTCTCCCCCTCCGGTACCAGGGGGCCAGTCCCGGGATTGATTTCCCAGGTCCACCCCTGGGAGAGTCGGGCCATCAAGTGACTGAAGGAAGGCGGTGGCAACACCGGGGGGCCTCCCCTCGCCAGCCGCAGGTCCTCCATGCCAGGGGCCACAATAAGGATGTCAGGGCGATGACGCCTCACCTCTTCCACGTATCTCGCCAGGGCTCCCCCCAGGGTTTGACCGGGGACTCCGGCGTTGATCACCTCCACCACTGCGGTGGGAAGGGCCTGCTCCAGGGCCTCTCCCAACGCGACCGGCCAGGATCCCTGATCGGTGGCCTTCAGGTCGAAGGCGGCCTCCCCTCCCATCACCGCCACTCGCGGCGTGTCCCTCCCCCTCCTCTCCTCGAACTCTCCCCCCCTGAACCCATGGTCGTTGATGGAAAATCGCCCTCCCCATTGAGCCCCTGCCAAAGGGCGGATCTCTTGACGAGGATGTTCTTCGGCCCAGCCCACCGGAGAGCCCCGATACCCGGTCAGCCTGTCCCCCATCCTGCTTCCTGCTTCTCCGAAGAGAAGGACGGCCAGGGCGATCTCCACCCACTTCCTGAGGCTGGAGGGCCGGTGAAGGGGAGGATGATGGCGACGAGGATGGGGCCTGTCCCGACCGGTAGCCCAAGGGAAGGTCCAGACTTCCTCCACTCGGCCGGGGCTTTTGTCATCAAGACGGAAGGAGCCCAGATACAGGGCATCCAATCCCGTTCCTACAAAGCAGTTCCAGGCGTCCTGGGGAGTGCAGACGATGGGCTCACCCCGAACGTTGAACGACGTGTTCACCAGGATGGGCACACCGGAAAGTTCATCAAAAGCCGTCAGGAGATGGTGGTAGAGGGGCTGGATGTCCCGGTCTACCGTCTGCACTCGGCCCGTTCCATCCGCATGGGTGATGGCGGGGAGGCGGGAGCGGTGCTCGTCCCTCACACCAGGGATGAGGAGCATGAACGGGCTGTCCACATGGAGATCAAAAAACTCAGCGGCCCTCTCCCGATGAACCGAGGGGGCAAAGGGGCGAAATCCTTCTCGAAATTTGATCTTGGCGTTGATGGTGTCCTTCATCTTGGGATCCCGGGGATCGGCGAGGATGGAGCGGGATCCCAGCGCTCGGGGGCCAAACTCCATCCTTCCCTGAAACCACCCCACCACCTGACCGGCAGCGAGCCGGGAGGCGGCATCCTTCACCAGAAGATCCCCCTCCAGGCGCTCATAAGGAATCCCCTTCCCCTCCAGAAACCGCTGGATGTCAGCATCTGCGAAGGAAGGTCCCCAGCACCCGTGCTCCATGCGGAAGGTGCGGGGTTGCCCCAAAAGGCAGTTCCACACCCAGAACGCCGCCCCAATGGCCGCCCCGTCATCCCCCGCTGCCGGCTGGATGAAAATGTCCTTGAAGGGGGTGGATTGAAGAACCCTCCAGTTGGCCACTGAGTTCAGCCCCACTCCCCCGGCGATGCAGAGGAAGTCGGCTCCGGTGCGCCGCCAGGCATCCCGAGCCATTCCCACCACCGCCTCCTCCACGATCTGCTGCCCGGACCGAGCGAGGTCCTGATGAAACTCGGTGAGGGGTCCCTCAGGAGTACGGGCCGGCTGGCCGAACAGCCTCTCCCAATGGGAGGTGAACGCCCTTTCCGCCGACCAATGGTGGGCGAAATAATCCAGGTCAAGGCGAAAAGACCCATCGTCAGCAATGTTTACAATGCGTCGAAACTCCTCGACAAATCGGGGTTTCCCGTATGGCGCCAGTCCCATCACCTTCCACTCAGCGTCATTGACCTCAAAGCCCAGGTAGGCAGTCAGGGCCGAGTAGAACAGCCCCAGGGAATGGGGAAAGCGGATCTCTCGATCCATGCGAAGGCGGTTCCCCTCCCCGACTCCCCCCGTCGCTGTTCCCCACTCCCCCACTCCGTCCAGGGTCAGGATCGCCGCCCTCTCAAAGGGGGAGACCAGGAAGGCGGCAGCGGCGTGGGCAAGGTGGTGCTCACAGAACAGGATGGGGCACGTTCTGTCCAGATGAAGGGCCCGACGAATGGCGTTTCCGATCCACAGCTTCTCCTTGAGCCACGGCGGCATGGCCCGGAGAAAGGACCGGTAGGAACGAGGAAAGGTGGCAATGTGGTCGACAAGGATCCTCTCGAACTTCACGAAGGGCTTCTCGTAGAAGACGATATGCTCCACGTCGTAGATGCTGATTCCCGCCTCATCCAGGCAATACTGGATGGCCTGGGCGGGAAAAGCGGGATCGTGTTTTTTACGGGTGAACCGCTCCTCAGCGGCGGCAGCCACCAGTCGTCCGTCTGCAACCAGGGCAGCGGCAGCGTCGTGGTACCACGCAGAAATTCCCAGGACGAAACGGGGCATGAAGATCCCAGACCGGTCCTCCGGTCAGAAGGGGTGGGTGTGCCGGGAGAGAGAATCCGGCAGGGGCTGGTGGGGCTCCCAATAGGACTCCTTCTTCTGCCGGGTCAGACCGAGGGGATCTCCCTTCTGAAGCAACCGCACCAGGGGCACGGCGGTCCAGTAGACCAGGGTCAACAGGACGACATCCTGCATCCGGGCCACCCGGCGGGACAGAGTGCTCCACCAGCGTCTGGATTCGGGCAAGGCAACACCTCCGGCACCCAAAATAGCGCAAGGAACCGCGCCCCACCACGGCGACCTCAAGTTGCCACCGGGGAACTCGGGGCCTACATTCCCGCCATGTTCAGGTTTCTCCTCTGGTCCACCATGGCCCCCCTCCTGCTCGCCTGCCACCCTCCATCCTCGGGGGAGGAGGACGATGACAGCGGAGGAGGTAGCTCCCCCGTGGGCTCGTTCCAGGTGCATTTCTTCTCCATCGGAACGGGGGATGCCACCTTGATCGTCTCTCCCACCGGGGAAACTCTCCTGGTGGACCTGGGGGTGCCTCAAGTCATCCTCAACCGGAGAAGCGCTTCAGCCGAGACGGTGGTGGAGAGAATCGCCGAAATCGTTGGGGAGCCCCGGGTGGACGCCGCCCTCATCACCCACTTTCACACCGACCATTTGGGGACCTTTGACGGGGGAGAGGCCACCGGAGGGTTGCCCTATGCGGTGGACACTCTGGGCCTTGAGGTAGGCAGATTCCTGGATCGGGGAGCCACTCCCATCAGCGATTCCGACACCCAGAACCTCTACCTCTCCTGGCTGGTGGGCCGAGCCCACGAAGAGGTACACGAAGACACGCCCCAGGCCATCGACCTTGGGCCTGAGGTGGATGCGGAGATTTTAGGGAGCCCCGGCGGGGACTCTCTCTGGGGGGAGCAGGGAGACATTGAAGAGAACAACTATTCTCTCCCCCTCCGCATCACGTACGGAGACCTTGAGATCAGCTTGTGTGGAGATCTTCCCGGCTCCTACACGGAACGAGGCGGATTTCTGGAATATCAGGATGTGGAGACCCAGGTCGCCGGCATCATGGGTACGGTGGAGATCCTCAAACCCAATCACCATGGTTCTCAGTCAAGCACCAACATGGCCTGGATCCAGGCTCTGAACCCCCAGGTGGCGGTCTACACCCTTGGCCCCAGCGATGTGGGCTATCCCCATGAATACACCTGGGATCGGCTGGTGGAAGTCACCCACTCCCGGGGAGGACGGGTGTACCTCACCACTGACGAGGGGGGACGCGAGGTGGATGGGGAGGTGGTGGTGACCTCCGACGATGGCCACACCTTCACCGTCAACGGCGAGTCTCATCAGGCCCTTTCTGATGAGGAGGAGGCCGATCTTGCCTCTCCCTTGTCTTCTTGGAGCGATGAGGCAGACAACTCCACCTGCTCCGACGGCAGGGACAACGATGGGGATTGCTACTGCGATTGCGACGACTGGAGTTGCGCCCTGGCCCCGTTGGTGACGGTGTGCGACGGGGGAGGCAGCTCATACTGCGGCTACGAGGAAGGGGACTGGTGTGATGGGCAACTCGCCTCTCGGTGAACCCCTCCTTGCGCCTCGGTTTCCCCTCCATCGGCGGCGAGAAGCCCGGAGGCAAGTCGGCGGTGAATGATTCCTCACTTCATCGCTGGATTCTGGAGCACCGTCGCCAACTCCCCTGGTACGACCAGCCAGGGCCCATCTACCTGAACACAGCGGGGATGGCGCTCCGATCTCGACTCCTCCTCGACAGGTTGGCACTTCGGGCCGGGAATCCCCTTTCTTCATCCCAGATCCTGGAAAAAGCCCGGCATGCAGCGGCGGCATGGGTGGGAAGCCCTCCTCAGGACGTGGTACCGGTGATGGGGACCCACTGCGCTTTTGAACGACTCTTCGTGCTCCAGGAGAATCGCCCCGGGGATTACCTGGTGGATCCCTGCTGTCACCAGGCGGTCATGGCCCCTCTGCGTCGGCTGGAAAAGTTGGGAATCGCCCGAATCCGCCTTCTCCCCGTTGAGCCAGATGGGACCCTGGATTTGGTGGGAATCCGCTCCCTCCTCACTGCCGAAACCCGCTCGCTGGTGATCACCCACGTCTCTTCGGTCACCGGAACCATTCAACCCCTGCGCGCTTTGCAACGGCTACTGGCCTCCTTTCCCTTTCCGGCGGGGAAATCTCCCCTTCTGGTGGTGGATGGAGCCCAATCCGCTCCTCGCCTTCCAGTGGCCTTGCCCGGGGTGGATGTGTGGGTAATGGCTCACCAGAAGCTGGGGGCTCTGGAGGGGGCCTCGGTGGTCCTCTCCTCCCGGGCTCCATCCCTGCTTGCCGAAAACACCGATGGAGAAGAAGCCCGGCAACAAGTCTGGGCCTGCCTCGCCGCTGGCACACCCCACGCAACGGCCATGGGCTCCCTTTGCGACGCCCTGGAGTTCCTGTCCTCTCTGGAGATTCCAGGGGAACCGCCTCGCCGGGGCGCCTCGGCGGTCCATGTTCTCCTCCATCGCCTGATGGAACCTTTCCAGGCCCGCCTCTCCTCTCTGAAGGGAATGCGTCGGTACGGTCCTGTTGGAGAACGGGGAAACCACAATGCCGGCATCCTGTCCTTCAACATCGAAGGCATGACCCCATCGGAGGTGGGAGGGGCGCTGGAAGCGGCGGGCATCCTGGTTCGCGCCGGTACTCCCGATGCGGCTGGGCACTGTTTTTGCGTGCCTGAATTGGCTCGTGCCCTTCCCGACCTGGACCGATTCGGAGGAGCGGTGCGGATCAGTTTGGGATGGCACACCCTGCCAGAAGAGTTGGACCGTGTTGCCTCCGTTCTGGAGGGACTGGTCAGCCGATAGGGATTCTCCGCCGCACCGTATGGCATCCGTGATACACTTCATCCGTTCAATCTCCTTTCTGCCACCAGGATGTTCCGCATGGCCTTCTCTTTCGTTCCCGGCAGCCTCATTCCCATCTTCAGACCCTGGGTAGCCCTCCTGGTCCTCCTCTCTCCCGTCGGTTCTGGCTGTCAGAGCGGGGATGATGACGACGACAACGACAGCAGCAGCGACGATGACGACGCCACTGGGGATGATGACGACGATGACGCTCCCGCCGTTACCGTGCAGACCCCCAATGACGGCTCGGCGGGGGACATCGCCATCGTCTTCACCCTGACCGATCCCGAAAGCAGAGAGGCGGAGGTGGAGGTCAAGTACCGGGTGGGGGACGGCAACCTTTCTCTGGCCTCTGCCGCCGACAATTCGGTCTCTCTGGTGGGCTTGGACACCGCCC
>CAYRTW010000024.1:0-35560 GCA_964426935.1 uncultured Rickettsiales bacterium | reverse complement strand
CTCCCTGGCGAGCTCGGAGCCCAACTTTTCGGCAAGCTCCATCCCCAGGGATTTTACCTGTTTTTCCGCAGACCTGGCCCGAGCCGCGACCCTGGCCGCCGCCGTCACCACCTCGATGGAGGCGCACCCCAGCGCCCTGGCCACATCTCCCTCCCGGAGCATCGCCTCCTCTATCCAGCGCAGCACCCTTCCCCCGGCGAGGAAGAACAGCCGTGCCCCCTCCTTGGTCTTCTCCGTACCCAGGAGTTTCATCGCCTGAAGCTGGGACGTGGCGGAGAGATGGGTTCCGCCGCAGGTGTTCAGGTCGATCCCCTCGATCTCCACCAGTCGCACCGGTCCCTGATATCCCTTGGGGAGCCCTCGGCTGCGAACCGGCAGGGTGTCCATCTCCTCCACCGATACCACCCGGGATCGCACCGGCCGGCTTCGCCGGATCTCCTCGTTGACCCTCTCCTCCAGGTGAAGCAGGCGGGTCCTGTCCAGGGGGCCTCCCCCGATCTCAATGTCGCAGCGCTCCGGGAAGAGGTGAAAGGCCAGGGTGGGATGGCCGAATTCCTGGTGGGCGATGGCGGTGAGGAGGTGCTGGCCGGTGTGCTGTTGCATGTGGTCGAAGCGCTTCGTCCAATCCACGCGGGCCTCCACCTCCTGCCCCGGGACCAGGGGAGTGGAAATCCGATGAAGCACCTGCCCTTCCTCTCCCTTGCGGACATCCAGAACGGCGACATCGGCGATGAACCCACCGTCAGCGGGTTGCCCCCCTCCTTCGGGGTGGAAGGGCGTTTCCTGAAGGGTCACCAGAAATCCCTCTGGAGAGGAGGAGCAGGTCAGCACCCGGGTGGACAGGCAGACCAGAGTGGAATCTCGCTGGCAGAGAAGGATTTCCGACATTTCAGACTCCGGGTCGATGAAGACCGGGGGGATGATAGCCCACCCGCTGCTTCCTTTTGCCCGAGAATCGTCTCTTCATCGGCGCTACCCTGCACTCCATTGTGATCCTCTCCATCGAGAGACCCATGCTTCTCCCCGTCCTGCAAGGTTCTCCCCGCCGCCGTCCCTCCCTGGCCAGGAACCCTCCCACTCCTCCTCCCAAGAGGGCAGTGTGGGAGCTCACCTGGCGATGCAATCTCCGCTGCTCTCATTGTCTGGTGGAGGGGGGACCCAACGACAAGGAGGAGTTGACTCCCCACGAAGCTCTGGGGGTGGCCGACCAGTTGGCGGATCTGGGAATCGCCCAGGTCACCTTGACCGGGGGAGAGCCGCTGTTTCGCAGGGACTGGAGCCAGGTTTCTCGCCGGCTGGCCGAGAGGGGAGTCCGGCTGATCCTGTCCACCAACGGACATCTGCTCGGAGAAGAGGTCCTCGCCGTCCTCACCGAACTGAAATTCCTGCGGGTGGTGATGAGCCTGGATGGGCTGCCCGACGCCCATAATCGGGTGAGGCGAGGGCGGGGGCGAATCGGGAGTCTCTCCTCTCACGCCCGGGTCCTCCTCTCCATTCGCAGGCTGCGGCAGAGCCCGGTTCCCCCCTCCATCATCACCACCGTCACCGAAGCCAACCTGGGGGAGCTCCCTGCCCTCCACGCCCTTCTCAAGGAAGAGGGGGTGAGGCGGTGGATGGTGCAACTGGCCACTCCCCAGGGTCGCCTGACCGGCAACCAGGCTCTCCTCCTTCCTCCTCACCAACTGCCTCGACTCATGGACTTTTTACGCGTGGCGGTGCGGGATCCCCACCTTCCTCCGGTGGTCCACAACACCATCGGGTACTTGGGAGAGGAGGAACCCCTGATCCGCCCCTCAGGCCGACGGGATCCTCGTCCCTTCTGGACCGGATGCAAATGCGGCATCACCTCTTTGGGCATCGAACCGGATGGTGGGGTAAAGGGCTGCGCCACTCAGGTAGGGGCTCCTTTCATCGTGGGGAATCTGCGGGAGGAATCCCTGACGGCCATCTGGAATGACCGGCCCCGCTGGCACTGGCTGTCTCCTCCTGCTGAGGAAATGAACGGCGCCTGCTCCCCCTGTGGCCTGAAGAGGGTCTGCGGCGCCGGGTGTGTGGCCATGGCCTTTGCCACCACGGGAGATCTGGGAAATAACCCCTACTGCGTTCGCACGGTAAGGAAATCAGCATCCGTTGCATCTCAACTCAATGAAACTGTTGAGCAAATGGATTTCGAACCCCTGGAGTCCTTGAGGTGATCGTCCTTCTCCTGGTGGCGGATTCCCTTCGAGCCGACGCCCCCTCCTTTGCCGGTGGAGAGGCTCAAACCAAGACCCTTGACGCCCTGGCTGCCTCGGGAACCCGCTTTGAGGCCGCCACCGCCTCGGGAAGTTGGACCATTCCCTCCTTGATGGCCTTGGCGACAGGCCGCTTCCCCCATCGCCTGGGGGTGTGCCGCTGGCGGCATCCCTTTCCACCCCGCTGTCCCACCCTGTTTTCCGCCTTTCAGGCGGCCGGTTTTGAAACTCGGGCCCTGTTTCCCAACCCCCGCTGGGCCTTCGCCTCCTGTCCGTCACGGGGGTGGGTAGGAAACAGTCAGGAACCGGATCAGGTGGTGACGGCCCTCGGAGGGGCTCGGGGACAGGATCGCTTTGTCTTCGTGCATCACTGGTGGACCCACCTCCCCTATCTGACCCGCAGGGTGTCCCGCCCCGGATTCCTGAAGGCCAGCAACGCCGCCCTGGAAGCGCTGGCTCGGGAGCCTTCGGGGATGGCCCGGAAGTTGAGGGGCCTTTACCTGCGAGCGGTGGAACACTTCTCGGAAGAGCTGCTCCCTCTCTACCTGGAAGCAGCTCATTCTTCGGGGGAGAAGGTGCTGGTGTGCCTGACCGGGGATCACGGGGAGAGTTTTGGAGAATGCGTGCCGGCGGGAAGGAGGGTGGAACATGTCTTTGACCTCCATGGGCGATGGCTCACCGACGCAACCTTGCAGGTTCCCCTCGTTTTTCAGGGAGACACCATCACCGATCCCCTTCCCCGAGGTCCGATTCGCTACGGATTCGCCCGGGGAGTGGATGTGGCACCCACCTTGTGCGCCCTGGCAGGAATCCCTTGGCCGGGACCCCTTCCCGTCGAGCCGGGGCCCCAGATGGTGGGAGACCCCGGCCCCTTGGATGGCCTGTCCCTGGAGGCCAGTTTGCGGGAGGGGTCCCCGGCTCCCTCCCCGGACGCTCTGACCCTGTCCACCCACAACACCCTTTACCCCGATCAGTACCCATCGGATCCCGCCCTGATATGGAGGCGAAGTTCCTTGAAGACAACGGAAGCTCGCTTTGTCTGGGACGGTGTGGATGGGTTGCGGGAGATGGCACTTCTGAAGGGTTCTCCTCCCCCTTCGGAGGAGACCATTCGCCGCGTGTGGGAGCGTCTGGCCAGGGTACACAGCGAAGGGCGGGGGGGAGGACTCCCGCTTCTTCCCGAAGGTTTCTCGGGGAGTTCCCCGGAGGGAACCTCCTTGGAGCACTCCCTCCGCACCCTGGGGTACCTGGATTGACTCCCCTTCGCCCCTCCCTCCGACCAGAGATGATCACCTGGGAGTTGACCCGGGCCTGCAGTGGCACCTGTCGCTTTTGCCGCACCCGTTCGGGAGCGCCCCTCCCCGATGAATGGACGAGGGGAGAGGCCTTGAAACTGGCGAATCAGTTGGCGGAATGGAGGGTGCAAAGAGTGATGTTGAGCGGCGGAGAGCCCCTGCGCTTTCCCCCCTGGAAGGAGGTGGTGAAGACACTGGTGTGGGGGGGCATCCAGGTAAGAATCTCCAGCAGTGGCGCGGGCTTGGATGCTTCCACCTTGGCTTGGATGGAGGAGGCGGGAGTTGGGGAGATTGCCCTCTCCCTGGACGGTTTGGGCGAAGTGCATGACCGGTTGCGCCCCCTGGTCGGGCAGAACGGCTCCTCCTTTGCCCTCGCCGAGGCCGCCCTGACTCGCCTGCTGGAATCCCGACTGGCGGTCCGGGTGGTCACCGCCGTCTCACCGGAGAACCTGCCTTTCCTCCCTTCCCTCTACCACCATCTGCGGGATCGGGGGGTGACGCGCTGGCAGGTTCAGTGGGTCCAGCCCCAGGGAAGGGCCCTGGACGATAGCGCTCGGCTCATTCCTGCACCAAAGCATATCCAGTCCGTCTATGACGTGCTTGTTCTGGCAGCCCACGAAGGCAGGATGAGGGCCCCCCTGCACTGCAGTCTGGGCTACATGACCCCTGAGGAGCCCTTGCTGAGGGGGAGAGGTGGGGAGGGTCCAGGCGTGTGGATGGGGCCTCAGGCGGGATTGAGGAGCCTGTTCATCGATGCCCGAGGAGGCGTCTCCGGATGCCCCTGCCTGCCTGAGGAGTTCGTGACCGCCAGCGCCCGAACCCGACCCCTAAAAGAAATCTGGGAGGATGACACCTGCTTTCCCTATACCCGGGGGTGGACTCCCGAGGTCCTGGCTGGAGCCTGTCGGACCTGCTCCCTGGCGAAGACCTGCCGGGCCGGATGCCTGTCGGTGGCCTGGGGTCTCACCGGCACCATCGGGTTGAATCCCCTATGTCTGCGAGAAGAACGGCGAAGGATGGAGAGCCCTTGAGAGGTCAGGGGTCAGTGATCGTCCCAGTCATCACACTCTTCCGAAGCGGCGAGTTGATCCAGGAGGGTGGCCAGTTCCTCTTCGGTGGCGGTCTGGAATTGGGTGAGCAGCTCCTCTCTGCGGATCGAACTCAGGGTCTCCAGGCAGTCGATGACGTCGATCTTGTCGGACTTCGAGGCCGATGATCCGTCAATGATTTCAAGAAGTTCACAGTAAACCTGCCCCTCCTCCTCCCCATAGCCCAGAGCTTCCGCCTGATCGCACAGCTCCACCGGAGTGGCGTCGTTGTCGTCATCATCGCCACTGGTCATGGGCACGGTACAGCCCGCCGCCACTCCCAGAAGAGTGAAGGCCGCCAGGGCAGGGGCCATCAGGGAGGAGCGGGCCCAGGAGGAGACCGACCCTGCGGTTTCATCTCCACGGGGAAGGGCCTCCCGCAAATCCACCAGCAAAGAATCCATGGCCCGATGGTCATAGGCCTCCCTGCCCTGGATCAGGGAGGGATGCACTCCACGATCCTCCAGGCGGCGGACCAGGGCGCCCAGATCCTGCCAGAAGCGATCCTCCTCCCGGTGCCGATGAAGCACGTTGTAGAGGGCCTGGAGGGTTTCCCCAGAGGAGGACCAGGGGGCCTGGGCCTCCGAGTGGGCAGCCAGGAATCGGCGAATCTCTTGAAGGGTGGTGGGAGGAAGGGGAGGCATCCAGGTTCTCCAGCAGGGGGAGAGCCCACCGTATCGCCTTTCCCAAGCCCTGTCCCGGGTCATTTTCCGCCCGGGACGAGCCTTGCCCAGGGGGGGGCAAGGGCCTTTTCAGTGCTACCATTCCGGCACTCCATGCCCTCCCTCCCCTTCATCGATCCCGACATTCGCAGGGCCCAGACTCCTCCTTCCTCGTTCTATCGGGACCCGGCGGCGTTCGCCCTGGCCATGGAAGCGGCCTTCCTCCCCGCCTGGCATCTCCTTCCTGAAGCCCTCACCTTGCCGCACCGGGCGGGTTCGGTCCTCCCCGCCGTCCTCGCCCCGGGTTCCCTGGATCAGCCCGTCCTTCTGGTCAGAAGCGAAGGGGGCCTCCACTGTCTGTCCAACGCCTGCACTCACCGGGGAAACCGGGTGGTCACCTCCCCTGCCTGCCTCCGTCATCTGCGATGCGCATACCACGGTCGCCGCTTCCATCTGGATGGAACCTTCGCCTCCGCCCCAGGGTTTGAGGGAGCCGTGGACTTCCCCTCCCCTTCCGACGACCTGCCCCCGGTCCCCTTCCAGCGGAGCCTGGGACTGCCCTTCGCATCCGTCTCTCCCAGAGAAACCCTGGATTCCCGACTGGCCTGGGTGAGGAAGAGGGTGGGGTGGTTGGATCCGGAGAGATTCCACTTCGATCCGTCCTCCACCAGGGAATATGAGTTGCCGATCCCCTGGGCCCTCTATTGCGATAACTACCTGGAAGGATTTCACATCCCCTTCGTTCATCCCGGTCTGCAGGCGCAATTGGATCCCCAGGAGTACCCGGTCCTGCTCTTTCCTGGAGGGACGGTCCAGGTGGGGATCGCCTCCTCGGGGGAGACGGCCTTCACCCTCCCTCCCCATCACCCCGATGGAGTCCGGGAGGTGGCCGCCTGGTACTTCTGGCTCTTTCCCAACCTCATGCTCAACTACTACCCCTGGGGGCTGTCGGTGAACGTGGTGGAACCCATGGGTCCGGAGAGAACGCGCATCCGCTACCTGGCCTGGGTGAGGGATGCCTCGCTGCGGAACCGGGGAGCCGGGGCCAATCTGGATCGGGTGGAGTTAGAAGATCAGGAAATCATTCGGGAAACTTTCCGAGGGCTGTCGTCTCGATTCTATGGGCGGGGCCGGTACTCCCCCGCTCACGAAACGGGAGTGCATCACTTCCACCGGTTGCTGGTCCAAGCCATGGCGGGGTGAGGAAGGAGTCTGGGGTCGCGTCCCGAGGACTCAACAGGTTCATCCCTCCCCTTTCCGGCAATCGCGCTGTCTCAGCGAATTCTGGTCCTCTGGTGGACGAACTCCGCCCCCTCTGGCTTACTGTGGAGTTCGACTGGGCAGTGGAACCTTCTCTCCGCCAGAGAAGGATGGAGCTGCGACTTGCTCAGAGTGCGCCGGATGACGGGGAGAAGAAGTCTCCGAAAGTACGGATCTTTCCTCCCGGTGTTGGGAGGGGTGGCCCTGATCGCCTCCCTGGCCCTCCTGGTGATCTTCGGCTCTCCCTTTCACCGGGTCATCGCCGCCCAGTCTCCCTCCTCCCCGACTTCCCCGCCTGGAGTGCTGCTGATCTCCTTGGACACCCTGAGGGGGGATCGGGTGGGGGCGTCCGCCGAGGGCTTTTCCCTCACCCCCTTTCTGGATGCGTTCTCCCGACGAGCCGCCGTGTTCGAGAATGCCTTTACCCTCGCCAACTCCACCCAGCTCTCCCACTACACGGTGTTCAGCGGGCGCCCCCCTTCGGATCTGTTGACGCCATCCGGACAGATCGGCGGGCCTCCCCCAAGCGTGCCCCTCCTGGCGGAGAGGTTGCACGGTTCCGGGTATCGGAGCGCCGGCTTCACCGCCGGGGGAGTAATGAACAAAGCCTTTGGGCTCTCCCGGGGATTCGATGTCTATCAGGCACCGCCGGAATGGAGATCCTTGTTCCACACCATCCCCCCGGCCTTGGAATGGTTGGAGAAGGGGGATCCTGCCCGACCTCCCTTCCTGTTCGTGCATGGGTTTGACACCCACTCCCCCTACCTCAAGCCCTCCCCCTTCCAGCCTCCTGCAGGTTTCATCCCTGAGGAAGAGGGGGGAAGGGAGGTCATCCATCGCTGGGACGGAACCCTGAGGATCGCGGCAGGGCTTTTGTTCCCCGATCTGCCCGGCATGGAGAATCTGTTTCTTGTCCAGCCCTGGCCCTGCTCTCCCGAAGGCCAGGCCTCCATTCGCCGCGTGGCGGCCACCTTGTCCCGTTCACCCCGGGTCCTCACTGACGCCGATCAACGGTTGATCCGCCTTGCATACGACGATGCCGTTCGCTACACCGACTTCCAGTTCGGCAGGCTGATGAAGCGCCTGGGGGAGAAGGGCTGGCTGGATCGGATGACGGTGGTGGTGTTCTCTGATCATGGGGAACAACTGGGAGAGGAAGGCATGTTCGACCATGGCTACAGCCTGGAGGATATGGAGACCCGAGTTCTCCTGATGGTCCGTCCCCCGGGGGGGCTGTCCCGATCGGTGCGGGTGAAGGAGCTGGTCGACCTTTCCTCGGTGCTGCCCACCCTCCTCGATCTTTCGGGGTTGAGTCTGGACTCCGAAGTATCGGGGCGCTCCCTGGCTCCCTCCCTGCGAGGATGGGCCCTTCCGGTCCAGGACACCGTGGTCAGCATTTCTCCCCACCCGTTGATTTCCGCCCGCAGCGCTTCGGGGCGGGTCACCTGGCAGGGGCCGTGGATGGCGGGGAAGATGGCGGCCGCGTGGATTGCCTCCACTCCTGTCGATGGCCCCGGCTTCCGGCACACGCCTGCTGACCTGCCCCGGGAGGAGGCCCTGAGACTTCAGCGCTCCCTGGTGGATTGGCTGGATCGGGCAGGTACCGGGAAGATCCAACCTGGTCCCTCACCGGTGCTTTCCCCCGAGTTGGAAGAGCGCCTGCGAACGTCGGGGTATCTTCGATGAACCCTCACCGATTCGCCTTCTGGGTGGGACTGGCCCTTCTCGACTTGACCATGGGAGGCTGCCGATCCAAGGAGGGAGGAGAAGACATTGCCCTGGCCCTCCCGGCCTTCCAGCGCCTGGATGTCAACGCCGATGGCAGGGTCCAACGGGGAGAGTACGAGTCCCTGACCGCCCCCTCTCCCTCGTTTGACGCGGTGGACTCGAACGCAAACGGCTTCATCGCTCCCGAAGAACTTCTCACCTCCATCCTTCACCAGGATCCCCTGGACCAGAGCCTCTACGGCACGCGAAAGGACGTGGCACCCCTCCTCCCTGATGTTACCCAGCGGGCTGGACGGCGAGCCCTGCTGCGGCGTCTCCGGGACGACGTGGCCCATGTCCGTCCCGATTCCAGCCTCCCCGACGACCTTCGCATTGATGAAGCCCTCCTGGAGGGGGTGGACTCCCCCGCCGTTCATGCCCTGTTTGACGAATTGAGAGCCGCTTGGGAGCTGGCCGGAATGGCCTTTCCACTCACCTCTCCCTCTCCTCCCCCCAGTCCGCCCTCCCCACCTGCACCCGGTGCGCCCCCTCCAACCTCTCCCCGAACTACCGCTGTCCCGGGGTAGGCCTCTTCCCCGTTCCTCGAAGGTTGAGCAGGGTGTTCACCGCCTGAAACCAGAACGGGGCCCCCAGGGACACTGCCAGAAGGGTCACCAGAAGGCCGGCGAGTTTGGCGGGAAGGCCATGGGGAGCACATCCTGGCCGGGACTCCGCACAAGCCCAGCCGAGGGGGAGGCTCGGATTCTCAAGAGATTCCAACAGGTTGCCTAGCTCAACTGAGGTCTTCTCCAGAGAGGACGGGGCCTTTCCTGAAGTGGAGGGGTCCCTCACCCCTGGGGGAGACGTGGCCAGGGCCCCGGCCTGAAGCAGCACCTGGGCCCTCGCTTCAGGATTCTTCATCAGGTATTCGGCCACCACCACCGAGTCGGCGTTGAAGGCCAGGACCCCTGCCGCCGCCACCGTCAGCAGGATCCACTGGGCCTTCCGCTTGTACCACCCGGTCACCCTGTCCATGGTGGCGTCGTACCAGGACTCCAATCGATGCCGCAGGGCCTCGAGAGCCTCCTGCCCCTCTCCGGCACTCCCCCTCACCTCGTCCAAAAAAACCAGCAGGGAATCCTTGAGATCCCCGGTTGGCAATCCCTTCACCGTTCCCTCCAATCGGGCAAACCCCTCGCCTGCCTGGGCCCCCAGAGTGACCGCTTCCAGAAGGGTGGTGGCGGCCCCCAGGGCTTCCTGCCTTGCCGGGTCCGAGGGATGTTCCAAGGCCGCCGCCTTCGCCCGGGCATGGGCCTCCCGAGCCACCTCCACCGCCTGACTCCCCGCCAGCACATCCAGAAGGGCGGAGGAAAAGGTTCGGGCGGGGATGTAGGAGGGGCGGGAGCGGGGACCGGGATCCGCCAGTTGCCGGACCAGGGAATGGCAGAGGACCCGATGGCTCAGGGCCGAGGCCCCTCCTCCCGACCCCTCCAGCAGGTGGGCGACGCCCTGGATCAGGACCTTCCCCCGAAGATCCAGTAGCTGCGCCACCCATTCCACAACAACCGAGGCGAGAAGACTCATCACCAGGTAGAGGTAGCTGAGGCCAAGCACCACATCCAGCACCATCGATCCATCCATCCTCACCTCCCGCCCTTCCCTGCGTCATCGGGAAGGAACGACTCAGCCTACAGGACCGCGCACCGGCGGGCTCGGGGTGAGGGGTGAAATGAGGAGGGGAGGCCCCCTCCGGGAAGCGGGGATCAGTGACCTGAGGACGGCGGCCCGGGAAGGGGGGGAGGCGGCCCGGCCTGACCCGTCCCCTCCTCCACCACGAACTCCACCCTCCCCCGGGGGCGAGTCACCTTGACGGCGGTGATGGGGGCGGTGATGGCATGGGCCAGGATGGCCTCCGGAGCCGGTGAGCCGTGGCGGATCCGCACCTTCAACCCTTGATCTGGAGTGGGATCCACCGAAACGATGCCTACGTCGTACCCCGATGTGGGTTTTTCGCCCCGCGACGCCACCAGAACCACCTGATGAGCAAAATCCACTTCGGGGAGGGGTTCGGGAGGAAGACGGTTGGCGGTGTGGAGGGACCAGAACTGCCGCCAGGCCTCCACATCGGCGATGACCTGGTGTCCTTCCTGCCGATACCCGCTGGTCTCGGCGTGGAACAAGGGGACCACTTCGATACGACCTCCAGAGGCCTCAGAGGGAGTCCTCTCCCCCTTTCCCCCCTCTGCCGCCTTCACAACTCCCCCCTCCTCTCCCCCTCCTTCTCGACAGCCCCACAGGAAGAAACCCGTCCCCATCAGGAGCCATCCCCTCCACCCCAGTTTCATTCTCCGGCCCCTTCCCGGGAGATGCGGGAGGCTTCCTGGATGGCTTCCACAATCTTGATGTAGCCGGTGCAGCGGCACATGTTCCCGGAGATGGCCTCCTTGATCTCCGAGACGCTGGGGTGGGGATGGGCTCGCAACAGGGCGGTGGTGGTCATCAAAAACCCCGGGGTGCAGTATCCACACTGGCTTCCGCCACATACCGCAAACATCTCCTGGAGGGGAGACAGCTCGGGGCCCACCTTGAGCCCTTCCACAGTATTCACCTCCAGCCCTTCGGCCTCCGCCGCCAGGGTCAGGCAGGAGAGGCGGGGTTGGCCGTCGATGAGAACGGTGCAGCACCCACAGGTGCCCATGTCGCATCCCCTCTTGGTGCCGGTGAGGCCGGCGTTCTCTCGAATGGCGTCCAACAGCACATCGTTGTCCTTGAGGGCCAGGGAGACGGAAGTGCCGTTCAGCCTCAGCACCACCACCCGGCGTCTTTCCCGAGCATCCGAATATATATCTTTGAAATTACTCATGATTTTCTCCATGACGATAGCCATCGGAGCAGGGTGGAGCGGGGAGATGGGGAAGGGGAACGAGCCGAGGATGAGGCCGAATCATCGTCCCCCGCCGAATCATCGTCCCCCGCCGAATCATCGTCCCCCGCCGAATCGTCATCCCCCAAAACCCCCTCCGGCTGTCCCTCCCAACCATACTCATCCCACCCCGAAGCGCAGTCCATGGGAATGGCCCCCACCTGGGTGCCGCTGTCGTAGTGCCCCTGGTTTTCCTCACACCAGCCCGAGTCCTTGTCGGCGATGAATTCCTCCAGACAGAGGTCGATGAAGTCGCTTTTGCTGTCCACGTCTCCGCCCGGGTACTGGTCCCAGGTGGACCCCTGGGCATACAGACAGTCGTCGTACTGACTGGCCAGGTTCCGACACAAGGCCGTGCAGTACGGACTCTGGCAACCTGCGGCCAGCATCAGGGCAATGAAGACAGGAAAGGAAAAACGCATGGGGATCCCGGGGGCAAGGAGGGGGTACTATACGCCCGCTGCGCCTCCCACCGAAGGGACTCCCGTGACCTATCAGAACGAAAAAGCTCTGCGATTCACCGGCCTGAAGGAAGATCGCCTGCAGAAGGGGGAGGCCCTGCCCCCCACGTCCCCTCCCGGCCAGGTGGCCACCGGAACCGCCGTGGGAAAGAGAACTCCCCTGGTGGATGCCCGCCGCAAGGTTACCGGTGAAGGGCAGTACACCGACGATTTCAAGATGCCGGGGATGCTGGTGGCCAGGATTCTCCGGTCTCCCCATCCCCATGCCCGCATCCTCTCCATCGACGCCTCCGCCGCTCTGGCCCTCCCTGGAGTGAAGGCGGTGGTCACCGGGAAGGACGCCCCGGGGCACTTTGGGGTCCTCCCCATCTCCCAGGATGAGACCGCCATGGCCGTGGACAAGACCCACCATGTGGGAGAAGCGGTGGCGGCGGTGGCGGCAGATGACGAAGCCATTGCCGACAGGGCCCTGCGCCTCATCCGGGTGGAGTATCAGGTCCTCCCATCCTTCCTCCACATCGACGATTCCCTGCGGGAGCTACGGCCAGGGGAGGAGAAAATCCATCCCCACTGCAAGGGAAACACCAACATTCACAAGCAGGTGGAGCAGGTCTTCGGCGACCCCGACCAGGGCCTGGCCCAATCGGAGGTGGTGATCCGAGAGACCATGGATTTTGCCGGGGTCACCCACGCCTTCACCGAACCCATGGCCACGATAGCCTACGTGGATGCCGACGAGAGGTTGAACGTGATCTCCGCCCAGCAGGTCCCCCACTACCTTCATCTGGCCCTGGCCAAGGTCTTGGATCTGCCCCATCACCGCATTCGAGTGGTCAGGCCCCTGGTGGGTGGAGGGTTCGGTGGAAAGTCCGACCCCTTCCCCCACGAGGTCATTACTGCCCTGCTGGCCATTCGCACCGGGCGCCCCGTCAAGCTCCGCTTCGACCGGGAGGAGGTTTTCTACTCCAACCACGGCCGCCATCCCACTCGAACCCAGGTGGAGTTGGGGGTGGACAAGGAGGGGAAGGTGAAAATGCTGGGCATCGACGCCGCCATCGATGGGGGAGCCTTTGGTTCGTTCGGCGTGGTGACCTCTTACTACAACGGCGTCCTTTCCCATGGCCCCTACCGCCTCCCCTCCTTTCGCTATCGGGGGCGCAGGGTCTACACCAACAAGCCTTGCAGCGGAGCGATGAGGGGGCATGGTTCGGTGAACAGCCGCTTTGCCTATGAGGTGGCCCTGGACATGGCCGCTGAGAGGCTTCGCATGGATCCGGTGGAGATCCGACTGAAGAATGTGCTGCTTCCCTTCACCACCACCGAGAACCACTTCCGCATCACTTCCAATGGCATCCGGGAGTGCATCGAAAGGGCTGCTGAGCGTTCGGGTTGGACGGAAAAGAAGGGCAGGCTGCCCCATGGAAGAGGCATCGGCATCGGTTGTGGCTTCTATATCTCCGGCTCCGCCCTCCCCATCCACAAGAGCCGTCTTCCCCAGGCCACCGTCCATCTGAAGGTGGATTTCGATGGAGGAGTGACCGCCCACACCCTGGCGGCGGAGATCGGTCAAGGCTCGGACACCATGGTGGCTCAGTGCATCGCCGAGGTGCTGGCCCTCCCCATGGATCGGATCCGGGTGAGGTCCAGCGACACCGATCTGGCGCCGGTGGATCTGGGCTCCTACTCCTCCCGGGTGACCTTCATGGTGGGGAACGCCGCTCGCAGAGCTGCTGAACAGATCCGTGGGGAGCTCACCGTGGCCGCCGGGCGTCTGACCGGATATTCCCCCGAGGTCTTTGAGATGCGGGAGGGAATGGTGTGGAACCGATCCTGGCCGGAGCGATCCGTCAGCTACGAGGACGCCCTGGAGGAAGCCCTGGCCGACAAGGGGGCCCTCATCGCCCGAGGGGCGTATCAGAGTCCCCCCATGGGGGGCACCTTCAAGGGGGCTGGAGCCGGGCTCTCCCCCACCTATTCCTTCTCCGCCTTCGTCTGTGAGACCGAGGTGGACCCGGAGACCGGAGTGGTGACCCCCCTCAAGGTGTGGGCCGCCCATGATTGCGGTAAGGCATTGAATCCCCTGGCGGTGGAGGGACAGTTGGAGGGTTCCATTCACATGGGCCTGGGCCAGGCGTTGATGGAGGAAATGCCCTACATCGGCGGTGGACTCCTCAATCCGAATCTTCTGGATTACCGCTGCCTCTCCTCTCGTCAGATGCCCGATGTAGAGGTGATCATTGTGGAATCCCAAGATCCGGAGGGCCCGTGGGGAGCCAAGGAATGCGGAGAAGGGGGCCTGGCTCCCATCCTCCCCGCCCTGGCCAACGCCGTCCACGACGCAGTGGGGGTTCGCATCCTGGAGCTGCCCATGACCCAAGACGTGGTGTGGAAGGCCCTTCAGCGAAAAGCCCGGGCGGAAGCCTCCTCCACCCGAAGATCAGCATAGGATCCCATCATGCTTCTCCCCGAATTCACCCTCCATCGTCCCCACTCCCTGGGGGAAGCCCTGGGGATCGCCGCCACCCATCCGGGCGATTGCGACTTCGTGGCCGGGGGCACCGATCTGCTTCCCAACTACAAGTGGGGCCTGAACCCCAAGGGCCATGTGATCAGCCTCACGCGGGTCTCGGAGATGAAGGCTCTGTCTCCCACCTGCATCGGTGGGGCGGTCTCTCTCACCCAACTTCACCAGGATCCTGAGGTGGGCAAGGCCCTGCCCCTTCTGGCTGAGGTCACCGGCCAGATCGCCTCTCCCCTCCTCCGCAACGCGGGAACGGTGGGGGGAAACCTTCTTCTCGACACTCGCTGCTACTACTTCAACCAGAGCTGGTTCTGGCGAGATGCCAAAAACTACTGCCTCAAAGCCGATGGAGAGGATTGCCTGGTGGTGCCGGGGAAGGGGCGCTGCTATGCCACCTACTCCGGCGACCTGGCCCCAGCCCTGCTGGTCCTGGGGGCCACCCTGCTCCTGGCCTCAGAAGCCGGGGAACGGCGAGTTCCTTTGAGATCCTTCTACGTGGACGAGGGAATCCAGCGGTCTCGCTTGCTTCCTGGAGAGATTCTGGTGGCGGTGGAGTTGCCTGAAGACGCCCCTGGCCTTGTCGGGGGGTACCAGAAGTTGCGGATCCGGGACGCCATTGATTTTCCCTCCCTGGGAGTGGCGGTGGCGCTGCGAAAGGATGAGCGCGGTCGCCTGGAGCACCTGGAACTGGCCACCACCGCAGTCGCTTCGGCCCCCCTGCTTCATTCGGATCTGACTTCCCCGCTGCTGGGGCAGGTTCCCCAGGCCGAACGGTGGACGGACCTGGCGCACCGGGTCATGGAAAGAAGCCGCTGCTACCTGAACGTCCCCCTTCCTCCCCGCTATCGTCAGCAGATGGTGGCGGTGCTGGCCAGACGCCTCCTCTTCCGCCTTTCGGGAATGGAAGCCGAGAAGGAATGACCGAAAGCCGGAGAGTGTGAGGCCGATGGGTGTCCCCTCATCGGATTTCGGGCGGTGCGCCAGACGAAGAAACATGCTATCAAGCCCCCTCGTTCGCGGGACCTTCCCCCTCCTCACCGACCCCAACCTCCTCCAGTGTGGATGAGCGCATGGCCGACCTTTCCCAGAAATATTCTGACAACGTGCGCGGCGCCTACTACGTGGACCGCAACTGTATCGACTGCGAGACCTGCCGGATCACCTCCCCCGACAACTTCAAGCGCAACGACAATGGCGGGTACTCCTATGTGGCTCTGCAGCCCCGCAGTCCCCACGAGATCAAGCTCTGCGAGGAGGCGCTGGCCAACTGCCCGGTGGAGGCGATTGGCAACGATGGTTGAGGATGGCAGTGTCCCCGCTGTGAGGGTTTTGTTAGCACATTCCGTTGCCCTATGGTCTTCTTTCTGATAGGGACACCCCGTTCACTTTCTTCGTTTTCGGGTGAGTGCCGGGAGCCCCTCTCCCCCGAAATCCCCAGGCCCCTTCCCCGTGGAACTCGCCTTCATGCCCCCTGACAGGACTGCGCCCACCGACCATGTGGACCTTGGCGCCATCCGCACCGGGCTCCGGCATGCCGGCTGGATGGCTCGGTACTTCCGCTACCAGGTCCACGGCCTCTCCCATGTTCCCCGCTCCGGGCCCGCCCTGATGGTGATGAACCACGGGTTCCTTCCCGTCGACGCCCTGCTCCTGGGCGCTGCCCTTCATCAGAGCCATCGCCGCCTCCCCCGGGCGCTCATGGACAGAATCTTCAATTATCTTCCTTACTTGAGAGAAACGATGCTGGCCTTTGGTGCCGTGGAGGGCCGTTCCGATCTGGCGGCCAGCCTTCTGGGCCAGGGCAATCTGGTCATCGTCTTTCCTGGGGGAGCGCGGGAGGCCTTCAAGTCCACCGCCCAGCGCTACCAGCTCATGTGGGAAGATCGCTCTGGCTTCGCCCGGCTGGCCATCCGCACGGGAGTTCCAGTGATTCCCACCGTCTGTATTGGGATCGATGACCTCTATCTGGTGTTCAACGACGGGTACAGCGCCGGTCGTAAACTTCTGGGAATCAAGAGTCTGCCCCTTCCCCTGGCCCTTGGATTGGGCCCCCTCCCCTTTCCGGTTCGCCTCACCGCCTATGTAGGAGAACCCCTCGCCCACGGTCTTCCTCCCCAGGCAGCCGAGGACGAAGACGCGGTAAAGGCCTACCGGGACCAGATCCAGAACGCCACCCAAGCCCTGTTGACCCACGGCCTCGCCGAACGACGCAGCCTGCTCTAGCCGGCTGGGAGATGCTCGCTTCATGACCGACTCCACTTCTTCTTCTTCTGCTTCTGAAAAGGGGGCGCCTTCCCCCCTCAGGTTGGCCTGGCTTCTGGCCTACCTCCCCGCCCTATGGCTCCTGAACCAGGTCACCGGCAACCTCCTCGGTTTGGGAGCGGTGGTGTCCCTGGTGTTCGCGGGCGCCATCGCCATGACCTTCAAGGGAGCCCTGGCCTGGCGGGCCCATCTGTATGGGGCGATCCTGGCGGTGGCAGTCACCATGGGAGTGGCGGTGACCCTGGCCTACGAGAGGCCCCTGGGAATCGCCCTCCTCCTGGCCCCCTTGGCGGCGGTCGCAGTGGTGGGACTTCTTTTAAGGGTGGTTCTTCCCCAGACTCGGTGGTTCTTCACCGGCGTACCGGAGATCGCTGCGGTGGTCTTTGGCATCACCCTGTGGCAGATGGCCCTGGGAGCTCCCCGCTGGCTCGGCATGGACTCGGTCAACGAGGATGTGTTCTTCGAGCTGATGGCCGCCCCCCAGCCCGAGCCTCTGGACGATGCCCAACGCAAGGCTTCGGTGGAGGTGGTGCGAAAGGCCCTGAAGCAGGCCGATCCGGCCGGGGATCCGGCGGCGGCCCGCTCGGTGGGTGCCTCCTCCTCCCTTTCTCGCTCCGTTTCCTTCCCGGTTTATGTCCTCCTGTTCCATCCTGAACTGGGGCATGCCCGAGGCCAGGCGGTGGGAGGCTCCCTGGGTGAAGCCTTGGCGGAAGCCACTGCCCGGGCCCTCAAGGACAGCAAGAAAGGGCAGGACTGGAAGAACGCCGAGGCCGAGGTTCGCATCCAGATCGATCTGGCTGGCAAGGACATCCCCTTCCGGGTGACTCCTGGCCTCAAGCCCAACTACAAGTTCAAGGCCAAGAGCGAAGGATTGCTGGATCGAGCCCGGGGAGGGTGGACCTGGCTCCAACAAGTGCGTCCCTTGTACGAAGTGGAGCCGGGAGTCGATGGCGTGCTCCTGTCAGCGGGAGAAAAGAAGACGGTGATGATCCCCGCCGATCCCATCCTGTTCGGTTGGCTGACCCCCCGAATCATGGGAAGGGACCTGAACCTGGACACCATGATGAAGAAGGTGGGGCGCGAGGCCGGGGGAGGGGGCGACCTCTGGCTCAAGGAGGGCACCACCCTGCGAAAGTTCCGCTCCTACTCCTTCGGTCAACCCGTCCCCGGAAAGGAAGTGGTGGAATTCTATCGCACCAACGTTCCCCTCAGCGGTGTCACCTCCCAGACCATCCTGGATGCCATCGACATCGGCGGGCAGTGGCTCCTGAACACCGCCAAGAACGACGGCACCTTCTTGTACGAGTATCTCCCCAACGAAGACAAATATCCCAAAGATTACAACTGGGTACGCCATGCTGGTGCCATCTATGGCCTGTATCACATGTACAACATGGCCCTCCGGGAGCCCCAGCTTCATGACGACGCCAATGCCTATCTGCTCGCCGCCGCCAAGGCCATGCAGGGGGTGTATCGCAACCTGGGAACCCCCAAGGGAGCCCCGGTGGATCGGATCACCATGATGGAGGGAGTCCGAGCGGAGAGCGGTTCGGCGGCCCTGGTGCTGATGACCTTCTTGGAACGGCCCAAGAGGGAGGAGGTCACCCATCCCCTCCTGGCCGAGCGCCTCTTCCGGGAGGACGATCAGAAGATCATGGACGGCCTGGCTCTCACCATTCTGGACATGATCGACGACAAGGGCCGGGTCTTCCGCTTCTACGACGAAGCCCTCAAGCTGGACGCGGTAAAGAAGGAGCCCCTGTATTTCCCCGGGGAGTGCATGTTGGCCCTGGCCCGTTACTACGAGGTGACCGGGGACAAGCGCTGGCTGGAGGGGGCCAAGAAGATCGGCGACTATCAGATCAAGTGGACCTTCGACAAGAAGTATCCCAATCGCATTCCCGATCACTGGGTGATGCAGGCTCTTCATCGGGTTTACAAGGGCACCAAGGATGAGAAATACGCCAAGGCGGTCATCAAGATGGGCCACGAGTACAACTCGGAGCAGTTTCCCCCCAACAAGGCCTTCTTTGACGACTACTACGGTTCCTACCGCAGAGAGACCGACGTTCCCCGCACCACCAGGGCAGCCTCTCGCACCGAGGCTCTGGGAGGTTCGGTGCGGGCTGCCTGGGATCTGGGGAGAAAGTCCGATGCCAAGGCCATGGAGGACGCCCTGTTGTGGGCAGCGGAGCACATGATCGAGCAGCAGTTCACTCCCCTGAACAGCTACTACATGAAGAGGCCTGATCGGGCCCTGGGCGCCCTTCGGATGGGCATCGTCGACAACGATTGCCGGATTGACAACAACCAGCACGCTGCGGTGGGGATGACCAATGCCCTGGAAGTGGCTCTCAAGCGAGAAGGCAAGGCCATGAACTCGGTGGTCACCCTCCCATCCCTACCGACCCCTGAGCAAATGGAAAAGGACCGCGCTGAGTTGGACGCTGCAGAAGCGGCTGGACAGGCTGAGACCAGCGCAGTTCCTCCTTCCCCGGGCACCCTCGACAAGGTGGCTCCCCAGTCTCCCGGAGGGCAAGAGAAGACCGTGAGGGAGAGGGGAATGGAGAGGCTCCAGTTCCCCGGTCCCCCCAAGGGACAAAGGCCCCGCCTGGGTGGACAGAAGAAGTGAGCCTTCGGGCGCCAACCTGGTCTCCCGGTTCAGCCCTTTCCTCCTTGAAAGGGGTGGGGGGCCTCGTCCTGGCAGTCCTCCTCTTCGCCTGCTCCCCGCCCCGCACTGCGGCCCCCCCCGTTCCCGCGCCGCCCCCTCCCGCGTCGGCTCTTTCCCCGCCTTCCCGGGCCGTCGAAACCGCCATGCCTCGGGTGGAGAGAGCCTCCCTGGCCGTACCGGTTCTGTCTGCCGAGGGGGAGGGAATGGACCTGGACCAGGTGGCCGGCGGCAAGGTCTTCCTCTGGTACTTTTCCGCCGCCTGCTCCCATTGCCAGGTGGTCGCTCCTGAGGTGGAGGAATTGCGGCTTCGCCTCGCTCCCCTGGGCTGGAGGGTGGTGGGCATCGCCTCCTCCACCAACCGACTGGGGGAAATTCGAGAATTCGCCCGCACCTTCAAGGTGACTTTTCCCCTGTACCACGACTTCACCCGACGCTATGCCGGGGCCAACGAGATGACCTCGACTCCCATCGGGCTCCTGGTGGATGCAGAGGGGAAAATCATCAAGGAATACCGCCCCTTCCAGCCTGGAGCCTTGTTGTCAGTGGAAATGGAGGTTCGCACAGCGGAGGGACAGAGCCCCTTCTCGGCCTTCCAACCCGGGCGCTACTACGGGGCCTCTGCCTGCGCCACCTGTCACGAGATGGAGTACCGATCCTGGGGATTGACCCACCACTCCATTGCGTATCAGACCCTCTACCTGAAGGAGAACCACGAAGATGAGGCCTGTGTAGGCTGCCATGTGACTGGCTGGAAGGTTCCGGGGGGGTTCACCTCCCTGGCCCAGACCTCTTTCCTGATCGATGTGGGCTGCGAGTCCTGCCATGGCCCGGGGGGTATCCACGGAGCCCGCAACCATCCCCCCGATGCCCCTTCTCCCTGGCAGGCGCCGGTCAACTACCCGAATGTGTGTCAGGAGTGCCATGACCCAGAACATTCGGTGTCCTTCTCCTTTGCCCGGGGCCTCCCTCTCATCAATCACCAGACGGCGGCCGGCCTCAGCGATGAAGAATTCCAGAAAAGGCTGGTTGCCCTGGCCTCCGGCCGTGCTGAGCGCCCCCTCCTCGCCTTTTCTGAAGGGAAGAATCTGGGGGCCGAGGCCTGCAAGGGATGCCATGAGACGGAGTGGCAGCAATGGAAGGAGACCCCCCATGGCCACGCCATCGACTCCCTCAAACGCAAAGGGGCCACCAAGAACACCTCTTGCCTTCCCTGTCACGCTCTGGCCACCACCGTTCCCCCCACCGAGCCCTCCCACTTCCAGCCGGGAGTTTCCTGTGAGCAGTGCCACGGTCCCGGCGAGAAGCACGTCGCCAGCGGAGGCGCCCCGGGAACCATCCTTGGCCTGGGAAAGAGTTGCCCGGTATGCGTCATTGAGGAGTTATGCACTCGCTGCCATACCCCGGAGATGGATCCGGATTGGAATCTTGATCTCGCCCTGCCCTTGGTGCGCCACTCCCCGAAAAATCCCTCCCCATGACCCGAGCCGGGACGAATCGGGGCCGCGCCCTCCACTTGGCCGGCAGGCAGGGGTCCCCCAGGCTGTTGTGGAATCTCCACACGGACCTCATTACTCTGTGGTTCTCCCCAGAAGGAGTCTCCCATGTCTGCTGATCGGCCACTCTTCCTCCCCTTGTCCCTTCTCCTCCTCAGCGCCGGGTGCTCGTCTGATTTCACCTCCTTCGGTCAGGAGGGTGAGAGGGGAGAGCGCGGCGGGCCGGGCGCCGGGTATACCCCACCGGGGGATGGGGATGATGACTCGGTTCCCTCCGAAGAGTCCGGTACCCTGACCGCCCAGGCCTCGCTGGACAGCCTTCGCAGCGATGTGGTGGACGGAGTTTCCTACGCTGAAGCCACCGTCACCGTGATCCTCACCGCATCGGGATTGACGGGTTCGGTGACCGTGGACGACCCGTTGACCCTCACTCTCTATGACACGGCCACGGCCCAGGAGACCTTCACCGTACCGGTCTATCTGAACTGGGACTGGATCCTGAGCCAGGACGGCCAGATGGATGCCACCTTCCACACCGATCCCCTGTTGACCACCAACGACTGGTATCCCTCCTGCGGAGTCGAATTCTTCGGGCAGATCACCATCACCTGGGGCACCGTGGATGCCCTCATCGCCCGCACCAACGATCTGACCATGCAGTGCAGCGGCGGGGATTTCTGAGTTTTCGCCCGGCCCCTGCCCTCTCAGCTTCCCTCAGGCTTGCTTCCCGAAGGGAGGGGTGCGCTGGAGCCGCTGCCTTCAGCGGGAGTTGGGGGCGGCGGGTTGGAAGGGGGTGGAGGGGGGAGGGACAGGATCCACTCCTGCTGAAGGGAGGCGGTGGTCTTGCCGTAGACCCCACGGGTCGCCGTTTCCAAATCCGCACCAGAGCCCAGCAGTTCAACCCACTGTCGCATTCGACGCCCCCCATCCGGTTGGGCGAGCAGGAAGGTGCACCAGGCTTCGGCCCGTGCCGCCCCCTGAGGGTCCCGGTTCCGGGGTGGTCCCGACCAGAAACGCAAAGGGATCAAGGCATCATCTGCTGCCAGGGGAGGTGAAACCGCCGGCACTCCTCCCACTCCCGTCTCCATCCATAGGGAAATCCCCATCACCAGCCAGGGAGGAAGAGGGTTCTCAGACATCCCCAGAAGGAGGGCGCGGGTGAGCACATGGCCAGCCGCTGCCTTTACTCGGATCTGGTCAGCAGAAGTGACTCCTCCCAGGGGAAGGACCCCGGGCTCGGCCGTCTGCCACGCCCACGGATCCGATGGGGTTCGCAAGGGAAGGCCGCCATCCAGCACGATGGGAATCGCCTCCGGAAAGGCCCATCCCATCTCCCCTTCCAACCTGGCTGCCGCCGCCGCCAACCCCCCTTCTCCGAACGCCATCGCCTCGGGAGTGGGAAGTCCCCGGATCTCCTGATGAATCCACTCCCGCTTCGGCGGAAGAGGAGGAGGCTCCGCCACCACGGGCGACGGGACCGAGCCCCCCCGAAGGGATGCACTTCCTGGGATCCCCTTCTCTGGCGACAGGGCCAGGCGGGCGAGGAGGAGTGAAAGGATGATCACCAGCATCAGGAGAACCCCGATCAGCACCGGCTGGGACCGCCTCAACCGTGAAGCCATGGACAGACCGGGAGACGCAACCTTCCCCGCCCGGACTCCCCGACCCTCCACTCCTCGGGGCACCGGCAAGCCCCGGGCTCCCCCCAGAGGAAAGTTCAGCTTCTCATCTGCTGGCGAGGACGAGGCCTCTTCCAGGGGTTTGACCTCCGCATCGGCGCCCAGGTCATAGAAGGTCCTCTGCATTCGCTTGGCCTTCTCAAAGGGCATCCTATGACCCAGCTTGAAGGGCAGGTGGTCCAGCATGGAATCCACCCGCATCGCCTCCCGACCCAGGGCCCGGGCAACGTAGTCCACCACCGCCTCCCGAGCGCTGGGGGCCCTCCACGCCACCAGAAACAGGTCCGCAAACTCCGCCCGCGCCCGCACCGAAAAAGGTTGACGGCACAGGGAGCATCGCCCCTCTTTCACCACTGCGTTGCTGTGATCCTGCTCGCAGTACGCCAGTTCCTCCTGGAGGGAGGCGTTCAGTTCCTGTCGGATGGTCTCCAAGGTGGCCAGGATCTGGTCGTAGTCCCCCTCCCGCCGCCGCGCCTCCTTGGCCATCATTCTTTGCAGGAGCTGCACCAGGGATGCGGGCAGGCGGGGGTTGGAGCGCAGGGCATCGGGAACGGGAGATTGGACGTGCTGCAACATCACCGAGTAGGCGGTCTCCCCATCGTAAGGAGGAGATCCCACCAGAAGGTGGTGGAAGGTCACTCCCAGGGAGTAGATGTCGGCCCGATGATCCACCGCCTCCCCCCTCACTCCCTCTGGAGACAGGTAATAGGGGGTCCCCATCATCATTCCCGACTGGGTGAGGGTCTTGTCCTCAGTCAGTTTGGCCAGGCCGAAATCGACGATGCGAAGGAGACCGTCGTTGCCCACCATCAAGTTGCCCGGCTTGACATCCCGATGGATGATGCCTTGAGCCGCAGCGGCTTGAAGACCTTGAGTCGCTTGAGAGAACAGGGCGAGATATTGGGCCCAGGTGAAGCGAAGGCGCCTCTCGATGGCGGTGGCCAGGGAGACTCCTCGAATCAACTCCATGGCGTAGAAGGGTCGTTCACCCTTGAAGTTGAAATAGAAGACCCGAGCCACATTGGGATGATTGAGTTGAGCGGCTGCCTGGGCCTCGCGTTTGAACCTCTCCACCATCTCAGGATTCTTGAGGAGGGCATCTGAAATCAGCTTGACGGCCACCTCCACTCGAAGCTCGGGGTCCACTCCCAGATACACCTCGCTCATGGCTCCCGAGCCGAGATGACCGACGATCTGGTAGTGACCCAGGAAGGATCCGACTGGCGAACTCATGAAGCGACAACGACCCGTGGACGGAGGAACGCGGCGGGGTCACGCTAGCAGATTCCCCCCTCCTCCCGCCATGGGAGAGGTGCAGAGCGTTCCTGACACCTCCGTGGGGGCGGTGGCCCCGTGGTATCATTCCTCAAATAACGGCGGGAGGGAGGCCTCCAGCGGGAGAGTCCTTGAGGCTGTTGTTCCAGAAACTTTCTCGGGTGGCACCATTTTTCTACGGTGAGAGAGGAGCCGCCGAGTTCGGTCGGCTTTTCCATCGAATGCGACGGGCCCCTTCGGGGAGTCTCGTCCCAGGGGAGGAGGCCTTCTTCTTGTCCCTCCAGGGGGATTCCATCGAAGGTGCTGATCTTGCTGGACTTTCAATTCGAGAATGCGATTTTGGCCGGGCTCGCCTCTCCCGCTGCACCCTCACCCGAGCCTCCTTCACCGGGGCCTCTCTGCGGCAGGGGCGATGGCAGGAAATCATCGCCGAAGGCATGAAGCTGGAGGTCGTGGATGCCGAAGAGTGGCAGGGAGAGGATATCCGCTGGGAGGGTGGGGCGTTCCGCCTGGTCAATTTTCGGGAAGCCCGCTTGGAAAGGGTCGATCTGTCCCACGCGGACCTCCTCCTGGTGGACCTGTTCGGGGCGAGGCTGAGGGGGGTGGTGTTCCAAGGGGCGCGGTTGACCGGCTGTGATCTCGCCTGCACTCAGATGAAGGCCGTGGATTTCCGGGATGCGGATTTGCGGGGAACTTCCTTTGCCCACGCCGACCTGGACAGTGTGGACTTCACTTCAGCCCGAGTGGAGGGGTGTGATTTTCGAGGGGTTCGCGGTCTTCACGAGGCTCAGCGTCGGGATCTCCGCCAGCGCGGCGCCTTGCTGGGGTTTCGCCCTCTGCGGGATGGCCTGCGCCCCCTGGCCTCTCGCCTCGCTGGGGGAAATGAGCAGGCCACCGACCGCCTGGCAGGGCGCCTTTCCCTGGCCTTGGGGTTGATCCTGACCGCCGCCATCGTCGTTCCGGTGGGAATGCGCTTCCTGCCTGAAGCAGGAAATCAAGCCGGCCCCGCCACTCCTCCCCCTCCGCCAGCCCAGAAGGGGCCTCCCCCGGATTTCATCGTGGGGGAGACGGAGATCGCCGCCACCCGGAGGTCCTATCACCAGATCGTCCAGGCCATCCATGAAGCCCACACCACCATGGTCACCCAGGGAGGAGCCCCGGCGGCCCGCTGGCCTACCGATGGGGAGATGAGCGCCAACGCCTTCGATCTGGACGGCAACGGCCCCGGCACCGCCACCGCTCCCCTCCTTCAAGGCGGCCTGCCCCCCAACCTGCTCAGCCCTTCTTCGGGGGTCTCCTCCTATTGCAACAAGGTGGCCTCCCAGGACACCCTCACCGGGGATGACACCGATTGGCACTACTGCGGCGAAACGGGGAGGGTGTTCGCCTGCGGGGCCTACACCACCGTTGCCACCCTGAAGTGGGCGGTGGAGGAAGGTCAGGTGGGCCCGGATTTCAGCATCGCCACCGCCTCCGGCCTGCCTCCCACCGTCCCGGTCCCTCCCCCTTCTCCCCTCTCCCCCTGAGTTCCTTCCCCTTCGCCAGAACGAAGAAGGGGTGGCAGCCCCATCGGACCACCACCCCTTCCCGGACTCAGCTCCCCGTGCCGTCAGCCGACCCGGGGATGAAGCTCAATCAAGCACCGGTTCCAAACACCCACCACAGGTAGTAGCTCATGAGGTAGGTGGGAGCACCGCCGACTTCCACCTGCTCGGTGGTGGTGAAGTCTTCGTTGATGGTGCCGGGGTCGCCGTAGACCAGGCCCCAGGGCACCACCTCGGTGGCGTCCTTGTCCCCGTCCACGTCGAAGTTGTCAGGAGAGTAGACGCCGAAGGAGGTCTCCAGGCCGGCATCGTCCAACTGGCTGATGAGATCCTGCACGTCGATAGCATCGTAGTCGGTGGGGATCTCGGGGCTGATCTGGAAGTAGAAGAGGTAGTTCCAGTCGACGCCGTTGAGGGCCTCGTCGGTCAGCCAGTCTTCAGGGGCTTCGAACTCGCAGTCCGAATAGTCGGGGAAGAAGGTGAAGACGAAGTCACCAAGCTGCCCCACGCAGTCCGGGCAATCGGGGTAGGCACCGATGGTGGTGTCGAAGTTGGCGGTGAACACGAAGAGGTCCACACACACGTCACCGTTGTAGGTGCCGGTTTCAAAGTCCACGTCGGCGTAGTTGATCTGGAAGTACCCGGTGTAGTCGACGATCTCTCCACCCTCGTATTCCGGCCAGGTAAACCAGCTATAGCCGAAGGCAGTGGGCTCGTCATAATTCCCGAAGGTGTCGTCGTCGGAGGTGTCATCGTCGGCGGTGTCGTCGTCGGCGGTGTCGTCGTCGCCGGTGTCGTCGTCGCCGGTGTCGTCGTCGCCCGTGGCGTCGTCGTCATCGCCGGTGGCGTCGTCGTCGTCCTCTGTGGAGACGGTGCATCCAGTCACTCCCAGGAGGCCGGCGCTGATCAATGCCGCCAGCAGCGCGTAGCGGTTCTCTTCCATTCTCATGTTCTTGATTCCTTTCGGCTGGGCGGGAACGTTCCGCCGGGGTTTGACCCAGGTTCATCCACTCCGGCCGCCGTATATCACGGCGCCGTGGCAACGATCCTGATTCCGCGTGTCGTTTCAGGCGGGCGAAATCTAACAGAGGGCAACAGGGGCGGCAAGGCGCATCTTGCTGATTTTACCGGGCAATATCCGGCCCGGTCCCTGCTTTTTGACACGCAGTCACGATGGCTTCGTCGCAGAGACGGTCCTCAACATGACTCCCTTTCGCAGAAGCAGTGCGGGCAGATTGGGGCCCTGATCGGGACTCATCAGGCCCGAAGAGCGTTGACCGAGGAGGGGGAGGAACCACCGGGAGGGAGGAAGAGGACGACAGGGGCAGGGGGAAGGGTCATTCAGCGAGGGCGGAACGGAACTCTTCGGTGAGAAGGGGAACCACGTCAAACAGGTCCGCCACCAGCCCGTAGGTGCTCTTTTGGAAGATGGGGGCGTCAGCGTCCTTGTTGACCGCCACGATCACCTTGGAGGTTCGCATCCCCGCCAGATGCTGGATGGCCCCGGAGATGCCCAGAGCGATGTACAGGGTGGGGTTGACGGTTTTTCCGGTCTGACCCACCTGCATGGAATGGGGGGCATACCCAGAATCCACCGCCGCGCGGGAGGCTCCCACCGTGGCACCCAACACATCGGCCAGGGGCTCAAGCAGCTTGAAGTTATCGGCAGACTTCAAGGAACGGCCCCCCGAAACGATGCGATCCGCCTCGGTGAGATCCACCTTCGCCCCGGCAGCCTGGGTTTTCTGGACCACTCGGGTTCGCAGGTCGGAAGCCTCCACGTTGGCAGAGACCCTCTCCACTTCCGCCTGGGCACCCGTGCTGGCGGGGGCAGCAAAGGAATTGGGACGCACCGAAAAGAACTGATGGGGAGTCGAGATCTCCGCCCACGCCCGGCATTTTCCTGCGTAGAGGGGCCGGAGCCCCTTGATGGGGCCGGCTGTTCCTTCGGTCAGATCGATGCAGTCGGTGGCCAGGCCATCGCCGCTGCGGGCAGCCACCCGGGGCAGGAGATCCTTGCCCACCGGAGTGGCCGCTCCCAGAACCACATCGGGGTTCACGTCGTTGATGAGATCGGCCAGGGCCCGGGTGAAGCCGTCGGCGCTGTAGTCCGAGAGGGCATCCGACTCCACCAGGTACACCTTGCTGGCGCCGCATCCCCCCAGAGAGGCCGCATCCTCGTTGAGTCCTGAGCCGATGAGGACCGCCGAAACGTCGTCCCCACCGGCAAGCTGGGCGGCCTTGCCCACCAGCTCATAAGCCGTGCGCTTGGGGGTTCCAGAGGCATGTTCACAAAAAACCAGGAAACTCGCCATGTTATCGCTCATATGCGGGAGCCTGGCCCGCTGGAAAGAAGGGTTCAGGGTGCTTTGGTCAGATGACCTTGGCCTCGTCACGGAGAAGGCGTACGAGTTCCCGTACCGCCGCTGGCAGATCGTCGGACGGCAGGATCCGCCCCGCCGGTCGGTCGGGGGGAAGGTGATACCCAGAGGTGGTCACCACCGTCCCTGCCTTGCCCACTTCATCGGCGGCCAGGCCCAGATCTCCGGGGGATTTCTTGGCCATCGGCTTGGACTTGGCCTTCATGATCCCGGGGAGGGAGGCGTAACGGGGCTCGTTCAGCCCCTTGTCGCAGGAGAGCAGCACCGGCAGGTCGGCCTCAATGGTCTCGGTGACTCCTCCCCCCACTCCCTTGCGAACGGTGGCGGTCTTGCCATCTCCCCCCAACTCAAAGAAGTCGATGCTGGTGACGTGGGGCCAATCCAGCAGCTCGGCGACGATCTGGGGCACCTGCACGGCATCGTCGTCGATGGCCTGTTTGCCGGCAAAGACGATCTCAAACCCCTCCTGCTCCACCACCTTGGCCAGGGCCCGGGCATTCCCCAGGGAGTCCCCATCCTGGAAATCCTCGTGATCCAGGTGGACCGCCCGGTCTGCCCCCATGGCCAGAGCGGTGCGAAGAGCGTCCTGGCAGCGACCGGGTCCCAGGGATACCACAACCACCTCGCCCCCCACCTTTTCCTTGAGGCGCAGGCCGGCTTCCACTGCGAACTCATCGTAAGGGTTGACGATGAACTTGATTTCGCCGGGCTCGATGCCCGATCCATCCGCCTTGATGCGGATCTTGGTCTCCGTATCGGGGACCTGCTTGAGCAATACGCCGATCTTCACGAGACGACCTCCTTGGCAAAGCGCGGGGACTCCGCTGCGGCTACGGTTTCACGCTTCAGTCCGCGAATGAAGATCTCGGTGATCTCCTCCGCAGTAGGACCCAGTCTGTATTTCCGCCGAGATCCCGGGGTCAGGATCCACTGCATGGCCACCTCGTCCAGGGCCCCGAACAGGGCACGCCGGACCACGATGGGATTGGCATCCTCCCGAAACCATCCCCCCTGCTGCCCCTCGGTCACGATGTCGCCAATGATGTCCAGGTATTCCTTGAGCTTCTTGGGCTCATAGTCCTTCATGAACCGATTGGACAGGCGAATCTCCACCAGGAAGACGGTGGCCAGGGCCCGGTTCTGCTCTACGCTCCCCACGTGGAAACGCACGAAGCGACGCAGTTTCTCCACCGGGTCAGGAGCGGGGTCGATGACCGCGCGGGAGGCCTCGATCAACTCCGCCATCCTCTCTTCGAAGATGGAGATCAGCACATCCTCTTTGCTCTTGAAGTAGAGGTAGAGGGTGCCGTCAGCGATGTCCGCCTTCTTGGCGATGTCGGAAACCCGGGAACGATGGAAGCCATGGGAGGCGAACACCTCCACGGCTGCATCCAGAATGAGTCGCCGCTTGTCTTTTTTACGTTCCGCCATGGAGATCACTGAGGGGAGAACCGGGGTATCTGGCCTCTGAATGAATCCTCATTCAGCAAGGCGGGGGAGGTATAACAGCGACCGATTGATGAGTCAACGGGGAGGGAAGCAAGAAAACTGCGGGTGGGGATCGAAAGAGAGGAGAAGAAAAGAGGATCCGGACAAGAAGAGGGTGGCGGCGCCGAGCCCCGGCAAGGACAGGTCGATGACCGACTTTTTCAGTTGGCCTTCCGCCCCCCCTTGCCCTTGCCCCCCTTGGCGGATGCGCGGGGAGGGGCCCGGCGATCCAGGTATCCCTGCACCAGTCCCGTCAGGTCATTTCCCCCCGGCACTCCCGCCCAGTCCTTGAGGAAGGAAGCGTTGCCCAGGTCGGTGAGGGGGTTGCGATAAAGCTGCAGAAGCACCTTGTAGGGGACGGTGGAAACATGGGAACCCGCCATGGCTGCGTCCAGCACGTGCTTGGGATGGCGAATGGAGGCAGCGAGAACCTCGGTTTCGTAGCCGTAGACCGCGAACATCTCCACGATCTGCTGCACCACCATCATGCCGTCCACTCCGGTGTCATCGATGCGCCCCACGAAGGGAGACACGAAAGTGGCCCCGGCCTTGGCCGCCAGCATGGCTTGAACGGGAGAGAAGATGAGGGTGACGTTGGTGGGGATGCCCTCCTGAGAGAGGGCGTAGACCGCCTTCACCCCTTCCACGCTCATGGGAACCTTGATCACCACGTTGGAGTGGATCTTCCTGAGCACGGCGGCTTCCCGGAGCATCCCCGGGCAGTCCTGAGCGACCACTTCGGCGCTGACCGGACCCTCTATCAACTGGCAAATCTCGTCGATGGCCGAGGCGAAATCCCTCCCCTCCTTGGCAATGAGGGAGGGGTTGGTGGTGACTCCGTCGATGATGCCCCAGGAGGCAGCGTCGCGGATCTCGTCGAGATTGGCGGTGTCGATGAACAGTTTCATGGGATTTCCCCGGTGTGGCTGGGAGGCCCGGCAAAGGCGGGCAGAGGATACGTGCCGGGGGCTGGGGATTCAACCGCAGGGAGCATTCCGTTGATGAACCACTCAGGAGGGAAAAGGACTCCCCTCGGTAAAAGAGGCTCTGCTCAGGCCCCTTTCCCGGTCAGCTCCTCCACCCACTCTTCCTCAATCAGTTCGAACTTCCCGAAATCAAAGGGTTTTCCGGGGGCCTTTTCCACCTGGACCAGCCTCTCTCTTTTCCCTTGTTGCTTCAGTTCCAGGGCTCGATGGTGGCAATAGGGCATGTTCCCCCTCCTCCCCAGCAAGGTGTGGGAGGTCCAGGAGCAGCCTCCCCGGCACTCCTCGGCGTAGTAGCAGGTGCGGCAGAACCCCCAAAGTTCCTCCACGGTGCGATCCCGAGCAAAGGTCAGCTCCTGGGTGTGGTGATAGAGATCGGCGATGGATCTCTCCCGCACGTTTCCGCCGACGTAGGGGGCACTGGGAAGGGAGGGGCACCCCTTGATGTCGCCGTTGGCCTCGATTCCCATGACGTATTTCCCTGCTACGCATCCCTTCCAGTGAGAGGCTCGCAGGATCTCCTCGTAGGGACCGAAATAGCCCAGGTTGTTGGATGCCGCCACCGAGCAGCCCCTCTTCTTGCCGGCCCGAGCAATGGCCGCCAGGCGAGGCATCAACTCCAGCATCTGGTAGGGCTGAAGAAGCCAGTCGGGACGATCCGCCGCCCGTCCCATGGGGCCGGTGAGCTGCACCTGCCATACCTTCACACCGGCATCGAAAAGAGAGTTCGCAACCCCTTCCACCTCATCCATGTTGAGGCGATTGATCTGGGTGTTGGAGTAGGGAACCATGCCGGCATCCCTGATGTGTGCCAGGGAGCGAAAGGCCGCCGCAAAGCTCCCTTTCACTCCCCGGAGCTGGTCATGGCTGGCCTCCAACCCATCTACCGACACGCTGATGGCACTCATTCCCGAGGCCGCCGCCGCCTGGGCCATGGGGGCGTTGATGGCCCTTCCACCGCTGGTCATGGAGGCCCTGATGCCTGCTGCGGCCACCGCCTTGACCACCTCCAGCCACTGAGGATACAGATAGGCCTCCCCGCCGATGAAGGCGACCTCCCGCGTGCCCAGTGCCTCCAGTTGCCTGACCACCTCCAACGCCTCGTCCAGACTCAGTTCGGCGGGCCTCACCTTGCCCGCCCTGCTGCCGCAGTGCTTGCAGGCCAGATCGCACTTGAGGGTCAGTTCCCAGACCACATACAAGGGGGCATACCCCGAGTTGATCTCCGCCACTCTTGCCATGTTCCGGGCTCCTGTGTCCCAATCGTTTTGGAGGTCCGATAGGGCCTCATCCAAAGGAGAAAAGCCATGCTCTCATGCACCCGATGCCGGCGTCACCTCCGCGATAGCGAAGTGATCTGCCCCTTCTGCACTTCTCCCCTGAAGCGAAGCCGGGTTCCCGAAGCCCTGACCCTCGGCCTGGCGGCGGTGGTGTTGGCGGCCTGTTACGGCCCCGGTCCTGGCTCCATGGATGACGACGATTCCGCTGCGGATCAGTACGACAACGATTCCGATGGATGGACGGCGGCGGATGGAGATTGCGACGAAGAACAGCCCTCAGTGAATCCGGACGCCGCCGAGGTATGCGACGACGGTGTGGACAACGACTGCGACACCGAAACCGATGGCGACGATTCGGATTGCGGGAACTGACACCAGGGGCTCAGCCTGGGGAGGGAAACAGCAGCCGAGACAAGGCCAGAAACTCCTCCAGGGACAGGGTTTCCGCCCGCCTGGAGGAGTCGCCTCCCCATGCCCGAACGGCATCGCGAATGGCCTCCCCTCCCCGGGTAGAGGTCTCGGCGGCGTGCATCAGCGAGTTCAACAGGGTCTTGCGCCGCCCGTGAAAGCCAGCCCGCAGGGTCTTTTCGAAGCCTAGCATTTCACCAGGAGGCACCCTGGGCTGGGGTAGCACCCGGAACCTCACTACCGTGGACACCACCTTGGGGATGGGCCGAAATGCGCCGGGGGGAATGGCAAAGAGGGGGTAGGAATCGGCGTAGACCTTGGCCAGAACCGAGGGAATTCCGTAGTCCCGGCCCCCCGGATTCGCCGCAAACCGCAGCGCCACTTCCCTTTGGAACATCAGCACCAGATCGGAGAAGAGATCTCCCCGGGCAAGCAGGCGCAGCACGATGGGGGTGGCGACGTTGTAAGGGAGGTTGGCCACCACCTTCCAGCGGGTTCCCGGGGGCAGGCTGTCCACGTCCCAGGTTAAGGCATCCTGGTGAAGAACCTGGATGGAAGGATGTCCAGCGAAGCGCTCCGCCAGCAGGGCATGGAGATCGTCATCCTTCTCCACCGCGACTACCTCGGCGGCGCGGCGGACAAGAAAGTCGGTCAGGGCTCCCTTTCCCGGGCCAATCTCCACAACACGGTCCTGGGAGGACACTGCGGCGGCATCGACGATTCGAGCAGCGGCCTGGGGATCCACCAGGAAGTTCTGCCCCAAGGAGCGCTTGGCTCGGACCTCCATCAAGGCTCCCCACTTCCCAGGGGGAGGGTGGCCTGGACGGAAAGATCCCAGCCGTCCCTTTGTCCCTGCAAAAACCGCAGACGCCCTGCCCGAGCGATCATCGCTCCGTTGTCGGTGCAGTGCTTTTTTTCCGGCAAGTGTACGGAAATCCCCATCTTTCTCCCCTCCTGAGCCATATGGGCACGGAGGCGGGAATTGGCAGCGACTCCGCCGGAAAGTACCACCCTGGGCACTCCTTCTTCCCTGGCCACCTGGAGGGTCTTGCCCACCAGGACCTGAACAATGGCCTCCTGGTAGGAAGCGCACACGTCAGAGAGGGCCTGTCCCTCGGGAACCCCATGGCGCTCCAGGTGGGTGAGCAGGGCGGTCTTGAGGCCTGAAAAAGAAAACTCCCGATTGCCCCTCTTCCACAACCCCTTGGGAAAGACGTGGGCGGATGGATCGCCCCCGACCGACAGTTGATCGATGATCACTCCCCCTGGATAGGAAAGTCCGAGGAGTTTAGCGCCCTTATCGAAGGCCTCCCCGGCGGCGTCGTCCCGGGTCTCCCCCAGGCAGAGATACCTGCCAAAGGCGTCCACCCGGTACAAGCCAGTGTGACCCCCCGAAACCACCAGGGCGATGAATGGGTGAACCGGCTCCTCCCCTCCCAGGAAGGGAGCCTCCAGATGCCCTTCCAGGTGGTGGACTCCCAGGAGGGGAATCCCCAGCGCATAGGCCAGCGCCTTGGCGTAGCTCACCCCCACCAGGAGGGCCCCTTGCAAACCAGGGGCGCAGGTAACCGCGATTCCTTCCACTTGAGCCAGGGTCAGCTCGGCGTTCAGAAGGGCCTCGGCCACGACTGCACCGATCTTCTCCAGATGGGCCCGGGACGCCACCTCGGGAACCACCCCTCCCCACCGCCGATGAAGCTCCACCTGGGAGTACACCACATCGGAGCGAACCCCCGAGGCATCCACCACCGCCGCTGCGGTCTCATCACAACTCGATTCGATGCCCAGAACGATCAATGGGAGCCCTTTGGGGAAGGAGCAGGATGGGGTGAGGGGCGGGCAGTGCTTCCCGGCACTCTCTTTTCAGGCGGCTGGGAATGATCCACCCGGGGAAGGTAGGTCTTGTAGTTGAACCGGCCCATGTCCTGGGAAGGGTCGTGACAGGTCTTGCATTGGGACTCCGTTGCCTTGACCCGGGGAGGCTTGACGGCAGTGGGATTGGCGATGTGCTCCGCCGCCGGACCGTGACATGATTCACACTGGACGTTGCGGAGAATCCCCACTTTGTCGGGCTCAGAGGGCCCCCCCGGTTGACCCCACCCGGTCACGTGGCAGCGCACACAATCAAAATCCAGGTGGCGCTGCTCCTTGATGAGGGATGTGTAGGCCCGGGCGTGGGCGGTGCTGTTCCACTGGGCAAACTCCTCGGCGTGACAGGAGCGGCAGGAAGAAGCTCCCCGAAACTTCCCGGTGTTTTGGGGGGCGGCGGTGGCTTCCTGGTGACCGTCCCCACCGCCATGTCCGTGATCGTCCTTGAAGGCATCAGGCATCTTGGCCTTGAGGGCGTCCACCAAGGCCTTGATGGCCCCATCCTCCGCCAGATCCTTGGACAGGGGGATCTGGCTTCCCGCCACCCGATTCTTTCCCGCCAGAGAGGATTTTCCTGAAGCCGCCGGAACTTGAATGGCTTTTCTCGCCACCTCCAGGCTTCGGGTGAGCCTCTCCTTCTCGGCGTCGGTGTCCGCCTCCTTGAGCCTGGCCTCCAGGCTCTGCACCCGGGCCGCCGCTCGCTGGGCCTTGGCCTTCTCCCTCTCCTGAGAGCTGCTGTCGGCGAAGCCCTTGCCGCCAGGGACCAGGGAAACCACCAGCCGTCCCACATGCTTTCCTCGGCTCCCCGCCTGGAACAGGGGCACCTCCCCGGCAAACTGCCCCTCGGACATGGAGGCGCGGCTGTGCCCCCCCAGGATGAGATCGATCCCGGGAACCTTCTGGGCCATCTGACGGTCCTCGGGAGAGCCCAGGTGGGACAGGGCCACCACCAGATCCACCTTCTCCGCCCTGAGGGCCGCCACTTCAGCCTGTGCGGCGGCGATGGGATCGGTGAGGTTCACGTCCTTGAGGTTGGCTTCCTTCACCATCACTCCGAAGAACCCCACTTTCTTGCCATGAATGGTCTTTATCAGGTGTCCGGGAAATACAGGTTTTCCCTGTAGATCCAAAAGGTTGGCGCACAAGTACGGCAACTTTTCCTTCTGGGCGACCTCCCGCAGGAAGGGGAGCCCGAAAGCCAGATCCCCGTCCCCAGGCACCATGGCGGTCATCCCGCTCTGACCGTAGGCCTGGGCGAGGAGGCGAGCCTTGGCCAGCCTCTGCTCCCTCTCCAGTTCAGGAACCACTGCCTGACGGAAGAAGAGGTCCCCGGTGTCTACCAGGGCAAGCTCTCCATCCTGTTTTCGTTCATCCGCTACGACCGTAGCGCGCCGGGCAAGACCGCCCAGCGGATTGCGGGGTCACCCACAGGGCTCGGTATCCCCATCCACATTGTTGGTGTACAGGAAGCGGAGGCTCACCGACCCCTGGGGAAGGGGCTCCTCCCCGGTGGCCGCGGCCTGAGGAGACCCGGCTGATGAGGAAGCTCCGGTGGCCTCGGAGGAGGATCGATTGCACCCCGAAACAACGGCGACGAGAAGGAGAAGGAGCCAGGAAAAGCGATGAGCCAGGGACATGGACAGGACTCCCAACCCCGCCGTGAAGGGGCGAGGCCGGAGGATTATGGGGCTTCCCCGTGGGAACGGGAATGGGAGGAAGCGGAAGAAGGAAGGGGTCTCACTCTGGACGCCCGGCTCGCCCTCCATCCCCTGGTGGGAGCCTGCGTTCGCTCCCTTTTGGAGGGTCTGCCCCTCTGCCTGCCGGGTGCTCGACTTTCCGCCCTGGTTCTTCCTGGAACCCTTCCTCCTCCGGGCTGGCACGGCCTCCCCTTGGCCCTCCCCCATCACGGGCTCCGCGCGTCGTGGCGGTTGAGCCGACGCGCCCCGAGTGGTCTTCTCCATCTCCCCCACACCGGCGCGCCCCTTTTCCTCCGAGGCCCCCTGATCCTTACCGTCCACAACACCTCTTCCCTCCTGGAGCAGCGCGGCGGGAAGCCATTTTTGAGTTGGGTGCTGA
>CAYRTW010000023.1:0-36052 GCA_964426935.1 uncultured Rickettsiales bacterium | reverse complement strand
CTTGGAGAGTTCAAGCGCTACCGGTTCTCCCAGATGTTTGGTCCGGTGGGAGGGGCCACCTACCAGGGATACACCCGGCCTCCCACCCTGGAACTGGAGGATCAGATCACTGAGGACGCCTCGTTCACCGTCTCCTCCGATGATGTCACCGGCGGGCACATCCGGGTGGCGGGAGTGGCCAGGGATGGCACCTTGATTCATGCCAACTTTGCCAACTTCTTTGAGGGGGATCCCGACCCGGTTCAGAGGGATCGGGAGGTGATCTTCCACGGATATGGAGGGTTCGAGAAGTACCTTTCCACAGGATCCCACATTGTCTTTACCGCCGGGTACCGAAGGGACGTCGCCATTGCGGTGGAGGACAACCCCGGTGAGTTTGGGGATCAGAGCCTGGTGCATGGAGACATGGCAGCCACTGGGGTGCTTGGCAAGGGGCATGTCCTGGAAACCCGCACTCGGATTCAGTATTTCACCTATCACCAGCCCGAGGACCCCTACTCCTGGGTCACCCTCACCGCCATGCTGTCCTGGGCGTTTCGAGGAGCATGGTTTTTCACCGGGTCCTTGGGCTACACCACCGATGCCACCTCCCAGAACCTCCTGCTGGGGGGCATCCCCGGGAATCTGGCCCATGACAAGCCGGAAGAGGGGGCGGAAAAGAGCCTCTATGGTGGGGTGGAGTTCATCGGCAGACCGGCCAGTTGGATCCAGTTCAAGGCGTTTGCCGGCGCCCAAAAGGGAGGCATCGTGTGCAGCGGCGGGCAGTGCCGGGTTCTGCCCGGGTTCCAGGGCCTGAAGTTTGAGACCCAGGTGTCGTTCTAGAGGGGCACCGGCCTGGTTTCCGACGGATCGGTCTCCTCTCCCCAGCGGCGAATGAAAGCTGAGCTTGAACCGTCCCTGTGTCGCACCTCGTTGACCCGGCGAGGTCCCCCGATTACCCTTCGACACCGGGGAGCGCAGGCCCCCTTCCTCTGGAGGAATTCATGAATCGTCTGGCAGCTCTGGTCGCGGGCTTCTCCTTGGTTGCGTCCTCTTCTGTTTCGTTCGCCGCGACCCTCCCGGTCAAGGCCATCAAGGCCACTTCCACGCTGCCTGAGAAGGACGGGGAGGCCTACGTCGAGGCTCATCTGACCGATGGGAAGGCGGGCTCTTATTGGGCCGAAGGGCAGAGCAACGCCGGCATGGGCACCGTCCTGTCGGTGGACTTTCCCTCTGAGGTGACCCTCTCCCGGATCGAAATCTGGAACGGCTGCTGGCAGTCGGCGGATCTGTGGAAGCGCCTCTATCGGGTCAAGGACATCGAGATCAAGTATCCCGACTTCTCCTATGAGCGCCTGACCATCCCCGATGGCCAGCAGAAGCAGGTAGTGAGTCTGAAGACCCCCAAGAAGGTGAACAACATCAAGATCGTCATCAAGTCCGTCTACAACGGAACCACCTTCCTGGACACCGCCATCAGTGAGATGCGTTTCCTGGACGATGCTCCCGAGTCGGTGGTCACCGGGGTCTCCGGCCAGGCCTCTTCCACCCTTCCGCCTGAGAAGGACAACCTGGACAAGGAGGCTTACGGGGCGGTGAAGGTGGTGGATGGGTTCATCGACACCTACTGGTGTGAGGGAAAGACCGAGAAGGGGCCGGCAGGGCAGGGAATCGGGGAGTGGGTGAGGGTGGATCTAGGAGGGTCCCAGTCGGTTCGCAAGATGAAGGTGGCGGTGGGAAATGGATACGATGAGAAGACCTACAGGCAGAACAGCCGGGCCACCGGGCTCAAGGCCGACTTCTCCGATGGCACCAGCAAGGATCTCAGCCTGGAGGATCGCCCCGGCTGGCAGGAGATCGATCTGGGGGGCACCCGCTCCCTCTCCTGGGTGAAGCTCACCGTGACCCAGGTGGTGGAGGGGACCCGCTGGCAGGACACCGCCATCGCCGACGTCCAGTTCGTGAAGTAGGACTCGACGCCCGTCTTCGGTGCGGCAGGGTCCCTCCCTGGTCTCCCTCCTCGCTACTCGGAGACCTTTTCGCTCTCAAGCGAGAACAGGGCCATCTGGGCCGTGGATTCCCCGCGCACCATCCGGTGCAGGGTCAGTTTGAAGATCCTCTTTTCCGCCCCCCGGTCATCCACCACTTCCAGGGTTTCCCCCACCATGACCGGGGCCTCGGTCTCGCTTCCCGGGTCCACCTTGAGATGAACGACGGGGGCACGACCGTCCCCGGTCAGCCGAACAAACTGCAGGTAGACCTGGCCTCCCACCCGGGGCTCCCAGCGCAAGGTACCTCCCGGGGAGAGGGTCATCCATCGAGCCGATCCGGGAAGGACCAGGGCCAGCCTCTCATCCAAAGAGTCCTGCCGCTGTCCCACCGAGGTCAGCTTGACCCCATCCTCCCGCACCGTGTCCTGCAATTTGCGAAACTCCACCTCCAGGTGGGTCAGCCGGGCTTCCACGTCGCTCCCCTTGCCCGCCCGCACCCCTCGCGCTCCCAGAAAGAGAGCCATCCCCACCAGAATCCACACACCGATTTGTCGTTCACCCCGCATCTCCGTTCCTTCCTCCCGGCTTTTATCGGGAAATCGTTTGTTGCTGCTTGCCCATGAAATCATTCCGGGGAGGAGGTCAGATCGGGGCTCCTCAACCGGCGTTCCCCCAAGAGCCCTTCCACATCGGGATCCCCAGGAAGAGAGGGGGAAACGGCGTGGAGGCGAACGGTGGTCCCCCGAAGTCCTTGGGCGGGCAGGATCAACTCTCCCACCGTCCGACCCCGGCTACCACTCCCCACCACGGCGCCTCGCCGGGCCGTCGCCGGGTGAGACCGGGAATCTCTGTCTCCGGCCACCACCACCGCATCGAGCCCTGGCACCCGCCGAGCAATCCGGGAGGCTTCCTTCATCCCCACCGCCGCCAGAAGCACCACCCTCTCCACCCCCGAGCGCTGTAGGGCCATCACCGCCTCCCTGGCCTCGATCACCGGATCGGTGGTCACCCACCCCGCTCCCCGCAACCCGCCGGGCATCACCCCCACCAGGCCAACGCGGAGTTGAGAGAGGGTCAGCATCACATAGGGAGAAAGGGGGAGTTCACCGCTGGAAGAATCGCGCAAATTTGCGGAAATCCACGGAAATCTGGATCGCCTGCCCACATCCTTGAGAAACCCCAGACCGGCAGCCAGATCCAGGGGTCCGGCGTTGGCGGCGGCAATCCCCAGCATTCCCATTCCATCCACGACCGTCAGCGCATCCAGGCGCCGGCGCAGATCCTCGCTTGCGGTCACTGGAACGTTGGAAGGGAAAAGGAGGTTTCCGACCTGAAGGAGGAGGGTGGGGAGATCTGAACCGGACAGATCCTTGATCAAGGTGGCCCGCTGGGAAAGGGATCCATAGGCCCCCTCGCGGCAGGAACACCCCTCCCACTGGCCTCGCACATCTCCTTCGTGGAGGAGGCGCAACCCTGAAGCCGCCTGTGCGGGCAGGGCCAGCAGCCCCCCCAGAAGGAAAACGGCCAGAGCGGACACCAAAGGGCGAATCATGGGGGTCCGGTACACCAGGGGCACCCATCTGTCAACGAGTCGCTGTGTGGAAGGGGGGAAAGGGGACGAGGAGACCTCTACCCGAGAGCCAGCATGGCCTCCAGAGGAAGCAGGGCGCGAACGCGGATTTCCTCAGGAAGTTCGATGCGGGGAGAGAGATCCCGAAGGCACAGGTAGAGCTTCTCCAAGGAGTTCTTCTTCATGTGGGGGCATTCGTTGCAGGCGCAACCCGCAGCGCGGGGAGGAGCGGGAATCAATTGCTTGCCCGGGCAACGGCGAGCCATCTCGTGGAGGATGCCCGCTTCAGTGACCACGATGAACGAAGGGGCTTCGCTGGCGGCGGCGTGATTCAGGATGGCAGCGGTGGAGCCAATGAAATGGGCCAGACGCAGCACCGGTTCCTCGCACTCAGGATGAGCCAGCACTCGGGCTTCGGGATGGATGCTCATCAATTCCCGGAGTTTTCGTTCCGAGAAGGTTTCATGGACGATGCAGCTTCCCGGCCACAGGGTCATTTCCCGCCCCGTCTGCTCCATGAGCCAGTGCCCCAGGTTGCGGTCGGGGACGAAGAGAATGGGTCGATCGGGGGGCAGGGAGCGAATCACCCTCACCGCGTTGGAGGAGGTGCAGAGGATGTCGCTTTCCGCTTTGACTGCGGCATCGCAGTTCACGTAGCTCACCACGGCATGGTGGGGGTGGTGGGACTTCCACTCCCGGAGGGATTCTCCCGAGCAAGAATCCGCAAGGGAACAGCCCGCCGAGGGATCGGGAAGGACCACGATCTTGTCGGGATTGACGATCTTGGCGGTCTCGGCCATGAAATGGACTCCGGCAAAAGCGATGACTTGGGCCGTGGTCTTTTTGGCCTCTTGGGCAAGCTGGAGAGAATCTCCAATAAAATCAGCAATATCCTGAATGTCGGAGTCCTGATAATAGTGGGCGAGAATGATGGCATCCCTCTCCCTGCGGAGGCGATGAATCTCGTCAAAGAGATCCAGGTGGGAAGGGATGTGAGAAGAAGTGGTGCCGATGCGAATGGGTTCCATGGGATTCCCTGGAGTCAGTGCGGGAGAAAATCAGGGGGCTCCCCGGCCGCGCACCAGGTAGGCGGTGCCGTAGTCGGGGTATCCGGAAGCGTAATCACGACCCGGGGCGCCCACCAGGAAATCATCCAAGCCGTCCCCATCGGTGTCTCCCACTCCGGCTAGGGACCAGGCGGCATAATCGCTGGGGGATTGACCCACCAGACGGGCGGAGGCGTCCAGGAGAGACAGGGTTCCTGTGGCAGGCCCGTACAGGAGGTAGGCCATTCCCGCACTTCCGTCCCCCAGGTCCTGATAAGGGGCCCCCACCAGGAGATCCCCCAACCCATCTCCATTGACGTCGCCGGCGGCCCCTACGGCAAACCCGGCTCCGTCCCCCGCCGCCTCGCCCAGAAAGCGCCCGCTGGCTTCCCCCAGGGCATGGACCCCCAAGGGAGCCCCAGTCACCAGATAGGCGGCTCCCGCGTCCGGACCGCTGCCGGCTTCCACGTCCCCGTCCGCCCACAGGGCCCCCACCAGCAGATCGGCCCGACCATCTCCGTCCACATCTCCTGGAGCGGCAACCGAGTAACCCGCCCCATCCCAGGTGGCTTCTCCTTGCAATTCTGCCGCAGCATCGGCGGTGGTGAGATCGGTCAGAAAGGGACCTCGAAACCAGAACGCCGAACCCGGGGCTCCCCCGGAAACGTACTTGCCAGGGGATCCCACCAGCAAATCCCCCTCACCGTCCCCATCCACATCCCCCGCCGCGACGACCGAGCTTCCAAAGGCGCCATAGGCGAGTTCCCCGTCGATGCGGGTGGAGGCGGAGGACAGGAGGACCTCTCCAGAGAGGGGCCCGGAGACCAGGTGGACGGACCCCCCATCGGTGGCCAGGGCGTCGGTCCCCGGAGCGCCCAGGAGCAGGTCGGCATATCCGTCCCCGTTCAGGTCGCCCCCGGCCGCCACTCCTCTCCCCGCCAGCGCCCCCACCTCGTCTCCCCACAGGCGCACCGGAGATTCCCCCAGATCCAAGGTGCCCTCCAGAGGTCCATACAAAAGGTAGGCGCCCCCTCCGTACACAGCTCCGTTGGACAGGCGGGAAACCCCCACCAGGAGGTCGTCGTATCCGTCCCCGTTGACATCCCCGGCGGGGGCCAGGGCGCTGCCGGCATATACGTAGGAGGCCTCCCCGATGAGTCGGGCGTTGGCGTTGATCACATCCACGTATCCGACGATGGGTCCGTTGACGATGTACACCTCGCCAGAGTCGGTGCCTCCCACGGTGCCATCCCCATCGGCGATGCAGGCCGAGACCGCCACGTCAGCGAATCCGTCTCCATTGAGGTCGCCGGCAGCGGAGACCACACACCCCACGCTGGTCAGGGAAGTGCTGCCCCGAATGCGGGCGTCGGCGTCGGAGAGACCGATGGTGCCTCCCACCACACAGTCGGTGTCCACCACCCCATCGCAGTCGTTGTCCCCTTCATCCCCGCAAAGCTCCAGGGCTCCTGGATGGGAGGTTTCATCGTCATCATCGCAATCGGTAGCGTCAGAGACGTATCCCACCGGCGGTTTACAGGCGAGCTGCTCCCGGCCGGGATCCCCGAAACCATCCCCATCGGCGTCTCGAAAGAAGGTGCCCCCATCGACGGGATCCTGGTCTTCGCCGCCGTCGCAGTTGTCGTCCACCCCGTTGCAGACCTCGTCCGCATCGGGGTGGATGTCGGAGTTCTGATCGTCGCAGTCGCTTCCATCGGGGAGGGACCCGGGAGGCGCCTCGCAGGCCCAAGTCACTGAGAACAGGTCCCCGTGGCCGTCCAGGTCCGCATCGGGATGGAAGGGCTGGGCGTCCTCGGCTTCGCTTTCATCCACCTCTCCATCCCCATCGTTGTCGAGCCCGTCGCAGATTTCCGGGGAGGAGAGGGTGCTGTCGTCGTCGTCGCTTTCGGTCTGACAACCGGCAGAAAGGGCGAGAAAAGAGAGGAAAATGGGGGGAAGAACGCGATGGACCATGAAACACCTTGGCAGGGAAAACTCGCCGCACCCTTACCGCGCCGGGGAGCGGAAATCAATGTGGGCCCTGCCGCCGATATTGGCTACTCCCAGTCTCCCGCCACGATAAATCCTCCCCAAAAGAAAGGGTGAGACCATCGGGAATCGCTCCTGACCCGAGCCTGGGCCCGCTGCAACGCTTTCGCTCTTCCCGTTCCTACCCCCAACTCTCGGTAGAACGCCTCCATGAGGGCACGGGTGGAGTCGTCGGGTACCTTCCATAAGCTGGCGACCAGGGAGGGGATTCCGGCGCGCCGAAACTGGTTGGCGAGGCCTCCGATCTCCACACCCTGCCCGTCCTCGTCCTCTCCTCGGGCGGTTCGGGCTGATTCGCAGGCGGACAGGACCACCAACTCCACCTGGGACAGGGATGCCGAGAGACCGGGGATGTCGGAGTAACGAAGCCGGGCTTGTTCTCCTTCTCCTGCCAGGAGGAGGAAGGAGGCCTGGGGGTGGACCGGATCCAGCATTCCGTGGGTAGCCAGGTGGAGTACCGAGGCCTCGGAACCGTGGCGAATCAGCGCGTCGTAGTCGGCTCCCTCACCTTCCAGGTAGGTTCCCCTCGGAAAAAGAGAATGCAGAGCCTGGAGCTCCTTTCGGGCGGCGGGGAGGGAGCCATCGGGGTCCGCCAGAGCCAACAATTGCTGCCCTTCAGCTAGATCCAAGGGAAGGTGAGGGGGGTCTGTCTCCAGGACCCCCACATGGGGCAGAAGGGCCAGGGTGAATCGCTCTCCCAGCCATCGCCCTCCATCCCAAAGCAGGGCCGGGGGGAGATCCTGGAGGATCCCCGATGGGCACCACAAGAGGGTGTGAATGCCCTCCAGAGGGGAGGCGAGGGGTTCGACCAGCCAGCGGTGAAGCTCTGCAAGGGGTTCCTGGATTCGCTGGAGGTTGGAAATCTTCTGCTCCCGGAGGGGGCGAAGGGCTCGGGCTACCGCTTGATTCACCTGCCCCTCTTCCACCTCCACCCGGTGGTGATGGAGGCCTGCTCGGGTGAACAGAAGCACCACCACGGCATGGGGAAGAACCAGGGGCTGGAGAACCGCTACACCCTCGGGGAGAAGGCGCTGACTGGCTTCCAGATCTTCGGGATCGATGCGAATACGGCGCGACAGATCCGGTTCTCTGGCCTTCATTCCATCCACAAACGTACTGAATTCATTGCGGATCTGGGCTTCCTCAGCGTTCAGGGCCAGAAGCCGTTCCTGGTCTCCCGGATCAGTGGCCTTTTTGACATCCACCAGCGAGCCCGCCCGCTGGCGAAGCTCCCGCAACCCGGCTTCTCCTGGAGAGGAGGAGGCCCCGGTAGAGCGCGCCTCTAGCGTCGCCGCTTGGAGCTTCTGGGCATGCAGGAAGGCTCCCACAGCATCTCCATCCGCCAGAAGGGCATCCACCAACAGTCGATAGGGAAGTGCCCGATCCACCAGAAAATCCGTTTCGGCAGAAGGACTCGGGGGGAGAAGGGCCCTCTCCTCTTCGAGCTTGGCCACCGCTCGTTTCAGATGGGAGATCCCTTCTTTTTGCCTTCCAGCCTGAAGAGACTCCCTTCCCAGCAGGGTCTCCCCTCGCCACATCAGGGGAAGGAGCCCCCGGGCCTCCGCCAGGGCCAGGGAGGCGATGACTTCTTGACGCCCTTCCTGGGAGGGACCTTCTTGGAGCAGCAAGGTCCCCAGTCCCAGGCGCATTTCCGCCTCGTCCCCCTGTCGTTTTTCTTGACGAGCCTGGGCAACCGCCTCCCTCAGCATGGTGAGGGCCTCCTCCCCCTGGCCTGCTCGGGCGTGGAGCAGAGCCCTCTCCAGGCGGACCTCTTCCCGGGCCCGGGGATCGTCTCCCCGGCTGGCGTCCTCCTCGGCCTCGGACAGCCTTTTCAAGGCATCAGAGGTGCGCCCTTGACGCATGAGGAGGGCAGCCCACTGCAATCCGGCGCGCACCCCGGAACCGGGACTCCCCCCTTCTCGGGCCCGCGCTCGGGCGCTCTGATAGCGGGCCTCGGCCTCCACCATTCTTCCCCGATCCTCCTCCACCGAACCCAGGTTGGTGAGGGTTGCCGCCTCTCCGGGCAAATCCCCCAGCAGGCGATACAGGCTTCCTGCTCGATCCAGGGCCTCCGCCGCCTGACCAAGCCTCCCCATCTGCCTTGCCGCCGCTCCTCGGTTGTTCCAGGCCTCGGCCTCTCCTTTTTTGTCCCCCATGCCCTGGAACAGGCGCAGGGCGGCCTCTAAATGGGGCTCCGCTTCCTTGGCCTTTCCCAGGTCCAGAAGGGCTGCGCCCCGATCCAGGAGGGCCGAAGCGGCCTTTCCCACATCGCCCGCCCCTCGAAACACCTCCACCGCCCGGGCAAATCTCTTCTCCGCTGCGGAAAAACGGCCCAAGGCCCGGTCGATGAGTCCCAGATTCTGCTCCGCTGCCGCTCCTCCCACCCGGTCTCCCCGTCCCAGGTCCAAGGAGCGGGCCTCTTCGAGGGACGCGCTGGCATCCTGGTAGCGGTGGAGACGGAAATGGGTGAGTCCCAGGAAGAAGAGAGCCTCGGCCTGCTGATCCTCTCGCTGTGACGCCCTGGCCTCGTGGAGGACCAAACTCCATCTCACCAAGGATTGTGGGTAGTTTCCCGATTGAAATGCAGCGGAGGCCTCTTCCCGATTCCCCCCGTGGGCAGGAGAGGAGGCCAGCCAGAAGAGTCCCACGAGGAGGACCAGAGGAGGGGAGGGGGACATGTCAGAACAGGTGACGCAGCGACCGTCCGTGGACCAGGGCCTGGGCCACCGCCAGGAACAGGGAGGCTCCCAGAAGGGGTCCCATCCCCCGGATCTCCAGGTCATCCATGATCTTGTCGGCCATCCACAGGAGGATGGCGTTCACCAGAAGAGGGATGGCGCCGAAAAGAAGGCCGCAGGTCAAAATCCCTGGGAGGAAGAGGAGAAAGCCCACCATGGCCTTCAGGGCCCATCCCAAAACAGCATTCAGCACCGCAAACAGGACCGCCACCCACACCGCCGCCTGGTAGTCTTTCACCTTCATGCCCGGCAGGATGCGAGAAGCGAGGAGGATGGCCCCTCCATACACCAGGATCTCCAACAGCAACGTGAGCATGAAACCTCCTCGGGTCCGGTCTCCCCGGCACCCGACCACCATACGACATCCGCAGGGGATTATTGCAGAGGACGGGTGTCAGATTCAGCGAGGGAGGGTGAGCAGCATGGCCCGGGCGTCCTCCAAGGAGGGATCCAGATCCAGTGCCCTGGAGAGGGCTTCTCGGGCTTGAATCACATCCTTGCGATCCAGGAACTCCAGCCCCACTGAAAAGGCCAGAGCGGCCTCCAGGGGTCGGGCCAGGGAGGTGGACCCACCCGAACCCCCGCTCATCCGGGGAGGGCTCGTCCTCTGGTTTCGATCCTGCGGTGCTTCCTTGGCGGTGGTGGAGGAATCCATTCCCCGGGAGGGTACCCGAGTGCCTTCCCTGTCCTCGCTCTTCTTGCCTGGGGAAGGAGGAGGAGGAGGGGTTCCCAGGAAGGCGGACAGCTTTCCCGCCAGCTCCCTCTCCAGGACCAGAACGGTCTCCCGGGGACCCTGGACCGAGGTCGAGGTGAGGATCAGGGAGGTTTCCACCTCCACCACCCGGGCATCGATGCGAAGCACTCCCACCAGCTCAAAGTACGAACCCAGTATCAGGCGGCCCGCTCCCAGTAGAGCCCCCACCTTCACCGCCGTGGAAGCATCGGCCACGTCGCTTCGCTGGAGTTTCTGTTCGTCCAGGACGGCCTGCAATCTCTCCCTCTCCACCACTTGGATACCGGGCTCGGAGGAGAGATCGGTGATGAGCATCTGGGCAAGGCCGATCTTGAGCATGTCCAACTCGGGGTTCCCGGCATTCTCGAAGTAGAGGATGACCAGGAGAGGAGAGGCCCCGCCCCTCGCCAGAGAGGGGCCCAGGAGGGCGCCGGCCAGGAGGACCTGGAGGGTCTGTCGACGGGAAGGAGGGCTCATGGGGGATCGTCATCGGGAAGGAGGGATTGGAGGCTGAGGGAAGCGGTCCCCATGGAAGACTGGGGATGCTGGGTGCGAAGGGCCTCGAACAGGGCGCGGGCTCGGGGGAACTGCCCTGCCTCGTAGGCGCAGGTAGCCGCCATGTACAGGGCCACATCGGCGGTGGCCCCGGCGCCCACGTGGGGAGAGGAAGCGTAGGCGGCGAAAGCATCCGAGGCGGGCCCGTATTGGGACATCTGTTGGAGCGCGGCCCCCTCCAAGTAGAGCCACAATGCTTCCATACTATTGATTTCATTTGGAGTTTTTCGTGCCTGCTCCCGAACGCGGAAGGCCCATGCCTTCTCGGGTCTCTCTTCTTCCGGGCGGGCTTCCCAGGCGGCGAGAGCGTCCACCACCTTTGACCACTCTCCTGAGGCGATCACCGAATCCACCGTCAGCTTCCATAGGGGACGGCGTTCCCCGGGAGGGGAATCGGCAAAGCGCTGGAGGGCGGAGTGGGCGAGGGCGGCGGCGGCGGCGGCATCCCCCACCTCCAGCAGGGCCGCTCCCAGCCTCTCTGCTGTATGCGGCGAGGGCTTCTCCGACCATTCTTGTTGCTTCTGGCCCACCCGCCGGTGCTCTTCCTCCCGGCGCCGCATCAGAGATTCCCCTTCCATGAAAGGAGAGGGATCCCCGCCTTTGGCTCTCAGGATCTCCACCTCCCGGGCTCCCCCCTTATCATCCCCGGCCCTCAGAAGATGGCGCAGATGGCGTAGACGATGTTCCCCTTCAACGGGCTTTCCCCTCTCTGCGGCGGCGGCCTCGATCCTCCTCCACAGGGCTCGCTCCTGAGCCGGTGGCGCCCCCATTCCCACCATGGGCAGCAGGTTGGTCAGGTGCTGATATTTCTTTTCCGCCACCTCCCGGGGGGCTTTCTCCCGTCCTTCGGCGATGTCCCTCTGCCTCTTCAGCGAGCGTTGCACCATCCCCTCCACCACCGGGTAATAGACGCTTCCCGGGTGGCGCTCCAGGTACTTTTCCCCGTATGCCAGCACTGTGGAGTCGTCCTTGAGAGTGCTCGCTGCCATGACCGCCTGGTAGAGGAGGAAGGAGGCCAGGCTGCCCGAACCCGGTTGTTCAGGAACGAGAAGGATGGTTTCGGGAAGGTCCCCCCCCAACAGCGTCCGGCAGATTCGAGCACTGGCCCGGGCGTTGGCTGGTTGACTCAGTTCCCCCCATCGGGGAGAGAGGAGGGGAGGAAGCTCGGTCCATGGCCCTTTGAGCTTCACCAGGCTGTTGATCCTCTCTTCCAGGCTCCTCAGCGAACTCCCTCGCGCTTCCTGATGGCGTTGGCGAAGGGTGTCCAGTCGAGCGGTGACCGCATCCAGGGCACTTCGAGCCCGCAGGAAAGAGGAATCGACCCGAAGAACCTCCTCCAATGCGGCGCGGGCAGCGTCCAAACGGCCGGCATCAAAGGCATCCAAAGCGTGGGACCAGGCCACCATGGCATCGAAGCTCTCGGTGGCCACCTTGCCCATCAGGATTCCCTCCCGGGCGGTGACCTTGATCTCCAGCCCCTCTACTATCCTCCCCGCCAGATCCTTTTCCAGCACGAAAAAGTCCGCGCTTTCCCCTTCCACCGCCCAGGCCTTGATCACCTTGCCCGTTTCCACCTCCACCATGCGGGCGTCGATGCGAATCTTGGGAGAGATGGCGAGAAAAGCCCCGGTCAGCAGATGGCTGGCCCCCAGCCCTCGACCCATCTTTTGGGCGGTGGACGGGTCTACAAACTCCGTCTGTGACAGCTTCATTTCGTCCAGAACGGCTTGAATTCTCTCTCTTTCCAGGAGTTGGAGAGAGGTGACCGAAGATAGATCGGTGATGAGCATGTCGGAGAGACCCTTGCCCAGGGGATCGAAGCGGGTTTCGCCAGAGTGATTGGTGAAGGGGGTTACCGCCAGGGAGATGGGGGCGGGAGAGGCGGCCACAACCTCACTCCTCGCTCCCGAAAGGAAGAGACAGAGAGTCCACAGGAGAAAAATCAGGAAGCGGGGGGAGATGGGAGTCAACGCGAAGGGGCCCTCTTCCCTTGGACCAAGGTTGAACCCATCGTAACACTCCCCGACCGGAGGATTCGATGCGTCCCCTTTCCCCCCTGCTGGCCCTGCTTCTGTTGCCCTCTTCCCTCTCCCTGGTTCCTTTGCTGACCCTGCCTGCTTGTGCCGAGGCCAAAGAACCGATCCTGGCGGCAGGGGACGTGGCCCCCTCCTTCACCCTGCTGGACGGTGGGGGCGCCTCCGTCAGTCTGGCTTCCCTGCTGGCCAAAGGGCCGGTCGTGATCTTCTTCTACCCCAAGAACTTCACCCCGGGCTGTACCAAGGAGGCCTGTGCCTATCGGGACAGGACCCCTGAGCTGGCGGCAGCCGGAGCACAAGTTGTTGGAATCTCAATGGATTCGGTGGAAAGCCATCGAAAGTTCAAAGAGGAACACAAGCTTACCTTTCCCACCCTGGCGGACGCCGACGGCGCGGTTTCCCGGTCCTACGGAACCGCCCAGGCAGGATCCCCCTGGGCCTCCCGGTGGACCTTTGTCATCGGCAGGGATGGCAAGGTGGCCAGGACCCTGCCCAACGTAGACCCGGTGGCCCATCTGGATGAAGTTCTTGCGGTGGTCAAGGGCTTGAAATAGCCGGGGAGCCGACCCGGATGGTCCTCAGGGACAGAGGAGGACCTTGCCTACGTTCTTTCGATCCTGGATGAAGCGATGGGCGGCAGCCGCCTCGGTGAAGGGAAACACCTTGTCCACATGGGGCCGGATCTTGCCCTCCCGGTAGAGATCCAGGATCCGGTCCAACTGGGGCAGGAGGACATGGGTCTGGTCCCACAGGTGCCCCATGTTGATTCCGATGGCGGAGCGGTTGGCGTTCATCAACGGAATGGGGTGGAAGAAGGGGGTCTGCACCAGGGCGGCCAAGGCGGCAAGGGGATTCCGCCCCTCCCCCTGAGCCATGGCCGACATTCCGTACATCAGCAGGCGGCCGGCGGGGCGCAGCAGCTTCCACCCCTTGCGGAAGGAGGAGCCTCCCACCGCGTCCAAAACGACATCCACCCCCTCTCCCGAGGTCTTCTCCCTGACCGCAGCGTAGAAGTCCTCGTTTCGATAGTCGATGCAGTGATCCACCCCCAACTCCTGGAGAAAGGCGTGCTTGCTGGCAGAGGCGGTGCCGAAGATGGTGACCCCGGGGACGGTTCGGGCCAGTTGGGTGGCGGCGATTCCCACTCCACCGGCGGCGCCGTGGATGAGGATTCTCTCCCCTGGATGCAGGGTCTGAACGTGGAAGAGCATGTGGTGGGCGGTCAGGTAGGTGACGGGCAGGGCCGCTCCCTCTTCCAGGGACATCTGACCGGGAAGGGGAAGGGCCTGGACTTCGTCTACAACGATGGCTTCGGCATACCCTCCAAAGCGGCTCATGGCCAGAACCTGGTCTCCCACCCGATGCCGGGTGACTCCCGGGCCGATGGCGTCCACGGTTCCTGACGTCTCGTAGCCCACGCAAGCGGGAAGGGGAGGGGCGTCGGGATAGAGACCCACTCTGGCCATGATGTCGGCGAAGTTGATCCCCGCAAACGCCACCCGGACCCGAACCTGACCCGGGCCGGGCTGAGGTTCGGGAGTTTCCTGGATTGCCAGGACCTCAGGGGGACCGATTCGGGTGATCATCACTTGCCGCATGCGCTGCCTTTCACGTGGTTCAGGCTGGAAATGAGGGAGAGGGTGGGGCCCCAAAACGAGCCCTCCCCCAGAGGGGTCATCATGCCCCGCTGAGGGAGGGAAGGAAACCGAGGGGGGAAATTACCTGCGGCTGCGCCAATGGCCGGGGACCCAGTGCCATCGCGCTCCTCGCTTGTCCCAGTGGCCCGCCACCCACACCTTGCCGACCCTCTCCCTCTCCCAGTGGCCATCCATCCACGCCCATTGGGAGCCGCGCCTCGCCCAGTAGCCATCGATCCACACGTAGTTGGGGCCGGGGGCCTTGACCTTCACCTCCACCTTCACCGGCGGGGGGTCCACATCCACCCCGCCCCGAACGGTGACAACGCACCCGGAAGCTCCCAGGGCAAGGGTGGAGCCGAGGGCGAGAAGGGCGACAAAACGAGAAAACTGGGGCTTGAAGGTCATGGCTGCTTCTCCGTAATGGTTTGATGTTGCTTGGTTTTTCTCTGCGTCCTTCGTCAGTTTAGCGATGCTGCGAAGGATGCCTCTTCTACGCTCATCTCCCGCATCCGGTCACAGAGGAGGGAGAATTTCCTGAAAGAACCACCGCCGGATCCCCCGGGCTCACCCGGCCGGGAATCAGGACTCGGGCGTACCAGCCGGGTCCTGGGGTCTTGAGGTCCAAGAGAAGCTTGATCCGAGGAGAGAGGGAATCCAGGGTGTGGCAGGGGATTCTTGGCTCACTCACCTGGATTTCCGCTTCTCCCAGGAGAAGCCTGTCCCCCGGGCGAAGGGAGTCAAGCTCGATGCCCGAGAGGGTCACGTTCTCCCCCACCGCACCGGGGGAATGAAGGGGCAGACCATGGAGATGGAGGGTCCGGTAGCCTTCCACGCTGAACAAGCACACCGCCTTGTGAACCCCGCCATGAAAACGGGGATGTCGATGCCGGTCCCCGGCGACCCCTTGGGGATGCAACTCGACTGCAGGCTGGGGATGTTTGGGAATACCCCCCTCTCCCACGCACACCGCCACCACCCGACCCCCAGTCACGCACTCAGCCAATCGATGTCGGGGGGAAGCTCCATTCCCAGGGAGGCCGGGTCGGGGAAGCGAAGGCCTCCCTTGCTCACCGCATCTCGAATGTCCCTCACGAAGTCCCGCATCACTTCGCCCGAGTCCCTCTTCTTGAGGCCCACCGAGATGGCGTAGGCGTTGCCTTCGTTTCCAGGCCGACCGAAGGAGAGGAGACCGTACTTGAGCCATTTTTCAAACACCGGCTGCTTGATGTCCTCAAACCGCCCGGTCTGACACAGCTCCACCACGATGCGCTCTCCCAACGCCTGGTGACCCTTTTCCTCCTGGATGATCTTGCCAATGACCTCTCGATAGTCGGGATAGGAGCAGCCGTCGTACTCTTGAAGCTGCCAGAACCCGCCCCGGTCATAGAGAAACTGGGCCATGGCCAGCTCAAACCAGGACGAGGCAAACTCGATGGGCTTGTGGCGGAGCCTCTCATTGACCCAGGGTTCCACCGATTCCCCGGTGAATCGTTCGTACATGCGGGCCACCACTTCGTAGTGCTCCATCTCCTCCCGGATGTGCCACGTCATGAACTTCAACCACTTCAGCTCGGGAACGAACTGAAGGCCGTGTCCGAAGAGCTGGGCGGCCGCCAGCTCCCGATAGGCCTGGGATTTCATCATCTGCTCCAGGGTATCCGCGTAGCGAGGGGGCATTTCCTGGCGATGGAGATAGACAGGGACGGTGGTCATGGGAACCCCTTCAGAGCCCTTGGGTGAACGGAAGGAGGCAAGAGTACCGGCGGAAAACGCTGGGCGCCAGATCCACCCTCCGTGTCCATCGGGCAGGACCCTGGCGGAAGAAGGCGGAGAGTGACAGAATACGCGGGACGTGCGGCAGCCGGGGGATGGTGACCTTTCCCGCCCGTCCCTTCCGAGATGGACTCCCAGTTTACCTATGTCGACACCCCGGCCTCCCTCCAGGAGGCGGCAGACTCTCTGGCAGACGCCACCGTCATCGGTGTGGATACCGAAGCGGACTCATTCTTTTCCTATACCGAGAAGGTCTGCCTGGTGCAGATCACCGGAAATGAACGGGATTTCATCATTGACCCCTTGGGGGTGAAGGATCTGTCCCCCTTGGGACCCATCATGGAGGACCGGGGGGTGGTGAAGGTCTTCCACGGCGCCGATTACGACGTGGTTTCCCTCAAGAGGGACTTTGGTTTTCGCATTCACAACCTCTTCGACACCATGATCGCCTCCCAGGCTGTGGGAGTAGAGAGGTTCTCCCTGGCGGACCTGGTGGAAGGGGAATTCGGAGTGGTCCTGGAAAAGAAATACCAGCGCCACGACTGGTCCCAAAGACCCTTGCTCCCCGAGCATCTCGACTACGCCCGCCTCGATTCTCATTTCCTTCCCGAGCTCCGGGAGAGGCTGTGGGAGAGGGTGTGCGAAAAGGGGCGGGAGGCCCAGGTGCGGGAAGAGTTCATCCTTCTGGAAGCCCGGGAATGGACGGGGAGGGTTCAGGATCCCAGCGATTGGTTGAGGATCAAGGGGGTCAACAAGTTGCGTCCCGATCAGCAAAAGGTGGCCAGGGCCCTTCATCGCCTGCGGGATGGCGTGGCTCGGGAGTTGGACCGCCCCTCCTTCAAGGTGATGGGAGCGGAGACCCTGCTGCTGTTGGCGCGGGAAAAGCCCGCCTCCCGAGACGCCCTGCGTCGCCTCCTCGGGGAGAGGCATTTTCTGTTCAGGCGCCATGGCAGCGATGTTCTTGCTGCCATCGCCGATGGAGTGACTTCGGAGGAGCCCCTGACTCCCGCTCGCAAACCCTCGGGAGGAGAGGGGAGGCGGGCGTTTTCCCGGGAGGACGAGAGGCTGTTCGAGAGTCTGAAGGGGTGGCGCAATCAGGCCTCTTCAGACAGGGCGGTGGGGCCGGCCATGGTGGTGGCCAATGGAGTCCTGAGGTCGGTCGCGGTTCTGCGCCCCACCAACAAGGAACAGCTTCGGGGAGTGCCCGACATTCGCTCCTGGCAGGTCGAGGAGTTCGGAGCGGAGATCCTGGGGTTGGTCCAGGCGGATGGAGAGAGGAACAAGGCCCCCAAGGGATAGGAACCCCTTGAAAACACTCACCCTTTCAAAGGGGGTGATGAAGGCGGCTTCCCTCTTCAGTCGATGATGGCGATGGCGTCGATTTCCACCCGGGCTCCCTTGGGAAGCTGGTGCACCGCCACCGTGGCCCGAGCGGGAGCGGGATGCTTGTCAAAAAACCGTGCATAGACCTCGTTCACGGCGGGAAAATCGGCCATGTCCACCAGGTAGACCGTGGTCTTCACCACTTGGGGGGAGGAGCTCCCTCCCGCCGCCACCACCTCCAGCAGGTTCAACAATGCCCTCTCGGTCTCTTCGGCGATGGTGGACTGAACGAGGAGCCCCGTGGTCGGGTCCAAGGGGATCTGGCCGGAGCAGAACAAGAGATTGCCGACGCGAATGGCTTGGGAATAGGGGCCGATGGCCGCCGGGGCACGGTGGGTGTAAATGGGGAGGAGGTTGGTCATGAGGAGGTCTCGCGGTGAAGAGGGCGGGGGAGGATCACGGGTTCGGTGACCTCGTCCTGTCTTCCCGAAAATCCGTCAGGAACGCCGTGAGGGTGAAAAATGGCCACCTGAGGAAGATTGCGCCAGGCCTGGGCAAGGTCCAAGCCGTACCCCACCACGAAGGCGTCGGGGATGCCAAAGCCGGTGTAGTCCACCGGAACCTCGGTCTTGCGGCCGGAGGGCTTGTCCAGGAGGGTACACACCCGCAGCGACGCCGGAGCCCGCGTGGAGAGGTTCTCCAGGAGGTATCTCAGGGTAAGCCCGGTGTCCACGATGTCCTCCACTACCAGACAATGGCGGCCGGAGATGGGGTGGCTCAGGTCCTTGTTGATGCGAACCACTCCTGAGCTGGCCATGCCGTCCCCGTAGCTGGACAGCTCCAAAAAATCCAGGTGAAGGGGCAGGTCGATGGCCCGGATCAGATCGGCCAGGAACACCACCGAGCCTTTGAGGACCCCCACCACCGTCAGGTCCACCCCCTGGTAGTCCTCGGTGAGAATTCGTCCCAGACGGGCAATTCGGGAGGCGATGCGGGCTTCGTTGATGAGGGGAGTCAGGGAGAAGGGAGGCACGGTGGGCTCCTGCTGGGGGGATCGTGGGCCAGCGTCTGGTCACACAAAGGAGTTGTTGATGACCTCTCCGATGCCGCCAGCGCCGGGGATGATGTACTGGTGCTCGTTCAGGCCCTTCTCCCATTCCGGTTTTTCCCCGGGGAGGAGGCGGAGGGCCCGAGGATCGGAGAGGCCCCGGTCCAAACGGAGGGCATAGATGCGGGTCTCGGGGTGATGGGCGGCCATGAACCGCAGGTACTCGGGGGTGATGATGAGATGGAGGGCGATCATTCGGGCGGGAACGCCGAAATGCCCCTCCTGGTAATGGTTCAGGGCATAGCCCATGGATTGTCCGGTGGCTCCCATGGGATCGGGAAGGAAGAGCCAGGCCCCGTCCACCGTTCCGCCGATTTTGGAACCGGCAAAGTCGATGCCCACCACCTCTCCCTGGAGGTTGGTGCGCCGATTCATGTACAGGTGATCCACCCGGATGTTGACCGGGGGCAGGGCCTCAGAAAGGGTGGCCAGGACCCGATGGGCGGGGAGGGTGCCCGCCCGGGCGATGCCTGCCACCACCACCTGCACCGAAGGGTCCAGGACCTCTCCCTCAAAGGCGCAGTCAGGATGGGAGAGGGTCATGCGGGTAGGCACCCGGGCCCGGATGCGGGGGAACTCCACCCCCATGGCCGCCGTCACCAGGTGATCATAGAGACGGTCCAACAGGCGATTGAACTCGGGCTGGATGGTGGCAGGGTTGCAGGCCTTGGAGAGGAGGGTGGCCACCAATGGGTTGGTGAGGATGTGAACCCTCTCTCCGTAACAGTGGCGGACCTCACCCAAGAGGCCGGGAAGGTTCTGGTGCTGGATGTCGCTCATGTGAGTCCCGATGAGGAGGGGGAGCTTCAATGCCAGGGTGGGTCTCTCCAGCCTGGGAGGGAAAGCAGTTGATGGAGAGGATCACACAGAATGCACAGCGCAGCGATCTGACCTTGCAGCAGCATTTCGTGTGAGCCTCGGAGAGGGGCGAAAGATCAGTCCAGAAAGAATCGCACTCCACCGGAGGCTCGCATCCCCTGCCAGACCGCATCTCGCACCTCCAGAAGGTAGGCGGCCTCCACAAAGGCATGGGCCCTCTTGCCCACCCGCACCCGCAGGCCCGGCCCGGCGGTCACCAGGAGCCTTTCCTGATGGTAGAGGGCCAACCCCGAGACCCCCACATCCACCGCGCCGTACAGGCCGACGGGCGAATCCAGATTGGGAAGAAGCTCTACCGACAGGCCAAAGCTGAACACGCCGGTGTGGAACAGGGGGACGTCGGGATCCGGGGAGACGATGACGTTCCATGCCCCTCTTCCCCTCCCCAAGAGACGTCCCCCGGAGGGCCCCAGGGTGACTTCGATGCCCGCGCCCCCGTCACCCCACAGGCCGGTGTCGTTGGTGCTGTCTTCGTCGTCCAGATTTTCCCCCAGGGCGATTCCGCTGTGAAATCCCCCCAGCCCGAAGGCTCCCACGCTGCCCGCTTGAGCCGGTGAGGTCCATGAAGCGAGGGCAAGGACGCCCGAGGCGAAGAGGATGCGGCGGATCATGGAGGCTCCGTAAGGTCTCATGTCGGAGGAAGGAGCGAAGTTACCCCAGGGGAGGGAGGGGGTCAACTTGACCGGCAACCGGGCCCGTGCCATACCCTCGCCCCCTCAGAACCCCCAGTCCTTCTTCATCTTTCGTGGGCTCCATGACCCGATTTCTTCGCCTCTGCTTCGTCCTGCCCCTGCTGAGCATCCTGGTCTTGCTTCCATCCTCCTCGTGGGCGGATTCCCTCCCCGGCGCTGCGAAACCCGCCTCGGAGAAAGCGAAATCTTCCCTCCGTGAGGGCAGGAACAAGGAGGCGCTGGAGGCGCTTCGGGAGGTGGTTCGCCTCGCGCCTGCCTATGTTCCTGCTCACCGACTGCGCATCGATCTGGAGGTGGAGGAGGGGCAGACCCTGGCCATCGCCAGGGAATACCGAGCCAGAGTGGAGAAGGAGTCCCAGTCGGCGCTGGCCCATTACCTCTATGGAAGCGCTGCGGGAAGAGCGGACGTAGCTGAGGCGGAATACAAGGTGGCCACCGAGTTGGACCCCTCCTTTCCATGGGCATGGTTTGGTCTGGGGACCCTTTCAGCGGCACGAGGAGACTGGGACGCCGCCATCTCTGCGTATGACAAAGCACTGGCCCAGGACAAGACCCTCCCCGAGGCCTGGGGAAAGCTGGCGGAGGCGCGATTGGCCAAGGGGGAGGACGCTCTTGCCGTCGCCGCCTTTCAGGAGCAGATTCGCCTCGCCCCCGATGATCATCACGGCTCCCTGAACCTGGGAGGATACTATCTTCTCAAGGGAGATCTGGCCCGGGCCCGCCCCCTCCTCAAGGCAGCAGTAGACAAGGCCCCCCAGGATTCCACCGCCCAGGTGAACCAGGGAGTGCTCCTGCTCCGCTCTGGGGAAGGGGGCCCGGCCGCCCTCGCCCTGGAGAAAGCGGTGAGTCTCGACCCCCACAACGCCCTGGTGCGCGACTACGGCTCCTTTGCTCGGGCGGTGGTAGCAGGGAAGGCCCCCCTCTCTTCCTTTGAGGCGTTCGAGAAGATGGTGCGGGCGGTGGGGGGAGAGGCGGGAGCGGCCGTGGCGACAGCTCAAGACGTGGTGAAGAAGGCTCCCTCTCTATGGTTGGGGCATCTGCGATTGGGGCTGGCCCAGGCATCCTCGGGGCAGGAGAAGGAAGGGGAGGAAGCGGTTCGGCGAGCGTTGGCCCTCGCTCCTGGGGAAGCGGATGTTCACTATGGCCTGGGAATGATTCTCCTTGCCCGGGGCAGCGGCAGGGAGGCAGATGATGCGTTTCAGCAGGCTCTGAAGCTTCGCCCCGGGGATGTGGAGTCCCTGAGAGGACGCTCACTGGTGGCTCAGGGAGCAGGGCGCCCCGCTCAGGCAGCGGAGTTTCTGGCCCAGGCGGTGAAATCTTCCCCCTGGGATGCGTCGCTGCGCTTCGCCCTTGCCGGAGCGTGGGAGGGAGCGCGGGAGGAGAGCCGAGCCGAAGCGGTCATGAAAGAAGTGGTGAGCATTCATCCAGGTTTCCTTCCTGGGCGATTGCAACTGGCCACCCTCCTGGTGGCCCATGGAGATTTCGAGGGGGCCCGGCGGGAACTCCGGGAAGCGGTGCTTCTGTCGGGGAACGCTCCTGAAGTGGCCCGGCGCCTGGTTTCCCTGGATGAGGAGAAGAAGGCGTGGGAGGTGCGAACCGCAGGCAAGATTCGAGTCTCTCTCATCAGCGTTCCTGACCGAGCCCGGGCGGAAGCCGTCCTAAAGAAGCTGAAGGAGGGAATGTCCTTTGCCGAGGTGGCCCGGAGGGAAAGCACCGGTCCCGGCGCTCAGCAGGGAGGAGATTTGGGGTATCTGGCCCCGGGCGATCTCCTTCCCTCTCTGGCGGAGGCCTTGAAGCGCCTGGCTCCCGGGCAGTACAGCTCCGTCATCCAGACTCCGTCCGCCTTCCAGGTGGTGATGAGGACTCGCTGAGAGTCTCACACGAAATGCTGCTGCACGGCCGGATCGCCGCGTCGCAGGTCCCCCCAAAAATCCTCACCATGGTGCTGCGGCTTCGGCGTCGCGGCCGTTCGCCCGCTGGGCTACGCATTCAGTGTGATCCTCTGAAAGGCCGTTGTTCCTCTGCATGAGGCGATTGACGGGGGCGTCACCTCCTGCTATCAACCACGGCAAGGGAAGGGCGCGGGGGGCAGGCCAGAGGTTGCGTTGACAGACCTGGAGTTGATCGGCCTCTTTCGTCAGGCGTACGAGGAGGGAGGGGACAGTAGGCTGCAGGACGCCGCCTGGAGGGAGTTCATCGCCGCTCAGGGAAGGAACCTGGATTTCACCGTTCGCCGGTGGTGCCGCCACGGTCAGCATGCCCATGCCGCCGAAGATCTGATCCAGGACGTCTACGCTCGCCTCCAGAAGGATCGGTGCCGGGCCATCCGGGAGTTCGTCCCGGGGAGGGCCATGATGAGCACCTGGATCCGTACCATCGCCATCAACGTGTGCCGCAGCTACGTTCGCAGCGGAGAAATCAAGACCAATGGGCAGCAGGTAAGGCCCTCCCCGTTCTCGACCGGGGGAAGCAGCTCCGACGGTCCCATCTACATCGATCCCACCAATCTGGTGGACCAGGAAATCGAGAACGTCCAGGACGCCTTTGAGAAGATTCGCCTCCTGTCGGAGTGCATTTCTTCCCTGGATGACACCAAGAGGCTGTTCTTCATCACCCGACTCCTGGGAATGCTCACTTTTGACAACGGCCTGTCCATCACCGAGATCGGCCGCATCCACAAGTCGGGCCCCCAGAGCGCCAAATATCGCCTGGACACCGCCGAGGAAATGTTGGCCCGTTGTCTGAGAGGCAAAATCCGGGGAAAGGCCAGGAGTTTGCCATGATCGATGTTCAATCCCCCTACGATTTCGACCTCCCATTGGCCTTCTGCCATGTGTGCAAGAAGGAGACGGTGGTCTACCGAGATTTCCCCGAGGAAGCAGACCTGGATGCCGCCGCGTCCCCCCCTCTGGCTTTCTTCTGCATGGATTGCGATGCGCGGCTGGACCGATGGGGAATGACCCCCGAGCCCAAGGAAACTCCCTTCGCCACCGTGAAGTCCCTGGGATACGAGATCCTGGATGCGGAGAGGCGCCAGGGGGGAGGGTGCGGGCCTTCTGGATGCGCCAGCAAGGCTCCCAAGGGGTGAGACGGGTGTTCGGGGAGGGAAAACGCTGAGGAGGGGGCGAGGCGGGAGCGGGAGGCTCAGTCCTGGCAGGAGGACTGGCCGTCCGGGCAGACGAACCGAACGTGAAGATGATCGTCGTGACCCCGGACGTGTCGCACCATCGCCCCGGACACCCAGCCTCTTTCGGGGTAACCGAACCAGGCGTCCAGCAGCTCCTGGGGGTAACCCAACTCGTCCCTGCCATACGCATAGAGGATCCCCTGGACCCGGTAGTCCAGAAGGATGAACTGCACCGTACCCAGGTTGATGAGGGACTCCACCAGGAAGAAGGTGCGGGGAACATCCAGGTTGTCGGAGCGTCCCGCCTCGAAGCGCTTGCCGACCTCCTCCCCCTGCAAGTAGAAAAAGCCCAGGTCTACATCCAGTCCGTTCTGGTGAGAGCGGTGGGGGCGAATCCTTCCCCCTCGTTCCGCGCTGATATCTCCGAGGACGATGCGAGGAGTTCCGGGGAACCTCTCCCTCACTTCTTCCACGGCCTGGATCAGTCCTTCAATGGTGTCGGCGGTGCCATAGGCTTTGGTGGGCTCGACGGCGAGGAAGGCTGGGTGATCCAGGGGGAACTGGATGCCTCGGATGAGGCGGCCCCCTCCCGGACTCCCTGAGGCGACTCCCTCTCCTTCTCCTCCCACCGAGCCACCCAGGCGGAAAGAGGACAGGTCGGAGTTGTTGACCTCCCTGAGCTTGAGGGCGAACCTCTCCAGAGAGCTGCGATCTCCCTCGTCCTCATCGCCGTATCCCGTTTCCCCCTCGTCAAAAACCGATGCTTCTTCTTCAGCGGCCTGAAGAGCGGCTTCGTATCCCGGGTCCCCCGGCTCCAGGGCAACGGGGTAGAGGTCCCCGTAGGCGTCCTTCTGATGAAGTCCGAAGAAGGCCTCAGCGGCGGGGGCAAGCTCTTCAGGAGTGGAAGTATGGGGAGGAGGCAGGGGAGCCGAGCCACCATCGTCGGCAGGGAGGACCGGGGCTATCGGGGTCAATCCCGGAAAGGTGCGAACCTCCTTGAGCCCTGCCTGTGCGGAAGAAGTCAGCAGGAGGCCGGTCAAAAAAACCAACGAAGAAAGTGCTCGATTCAAAGCGGAGCCTCCGCCGATCTGCAAACAGACCGGGGGTGGGTGGCAGCAAGAAGACTGCCCGGTGACGAAACTGAGGAGGGATTGTGTTGGTGTGGTCCCCCATGGTCAACCAGGAGGCGAATGTTTTTTACTGATTCAGGCCATCATTTCATACAACATATTGAAATTATTTAGATAAAAAAATAACACAGGCTGAGGTTGTGGGCCCAGAAATGGCAATTGTAACGAGGTATGACATCCAATCCTGAGCCGGGTTGGGAAACACTCCAGAAAAAGTCCCATTCCCACCAGAATGTGAAAAAACCGCAGCTTCCCCCCGGAATGACGACAGCATGATCCGCTGTTCTGCGGAGAACGACGGAGGATTACCGAGACCTGCGGATGTTCAGACAACGGTGATAGGAGAGGAGGGTGAAAAGGAGAGGGGAGAGGGGGCTCCCTGTCTGGTTCAACTCCGACGGAAACGCTCCAGCCACTCTCGTCCCACCTCCGCCGCCAGGGCGTAACTCCTCTCCACGTCCCCCGCCACGGTCTTCTCCACCAGGGTGCCAATGCCGAAGATTCGCACGGTGATGGACCCGGCAAGGACCCGCAGACAGGTTCCGTCGGCCAGGTCCTTCACCTGGTAGGTCCCTTCGCAGGTCAGGGCATCGGGCCGAAAGTCGGGGATGACCTTCCACAGGAGCCGGCCCTCCGTCTTGTAGAACGTACGCTCTTCCTCATAAGCAGCGGTCAGGCTCGGTACCGCCCTCCGCAGCGGGGCGGGCATCTCCCTTTTGGGGACGATTCGCATTCGGGTGCGGACCTCGGATTCGCTTTCCTGGCGGGAGATTTCCCGGCATTCGGCAAGATCCAGGCGGGCGTTGACCATGGCGTTGTAGCCTGGATCGAAGTACATGGCCCAGAACTCGGCGGAGGTGCAGGGGAAGGTGTGTCGAGCTTGGATGGGGGTGGTCATGGGGCTCCAGAGGATGCGCTTTCAGAGAGAAGACCACGCGCCGCTTCTGGGGGAAAGGGGAGGATGGGGACTGGCCCGGTCGGGGCGCCTCTGGCCGGGAGGGTTTGGTGAGGATAGAATCCGCCGCCCTCGCGACGGCACCCCGCACTTCTTCCTTCCTTTGGAGTTCCCATGTCCTCTCGTGTGTTCATTGCCGACCTCCCCCAACACTTCGGTCAGCCTGTGATTCTGCGGGGTTGGGTGCAAAAGATCCGGGAGACCAAGAGCACCACGTTTCTTCTCCTCCGTGACGCATCGGGAACGGTTCAGGTCGTCGCAGACCCTCAGACGACCAAGCCACTAGGCCTGAAATCCGAAGATTGCGTGGAAATTTCGGGGAGACCCCGGGAGGAGGCGCGGGCCCGGCAGGGGTTTGAGGTGGACCTGATGGAGGTGTCGGTCCTGAACGCGTCAGGAACGGCCCTGCCCTTCACGTCCTCTTCCAACCTGGATGATGTGGGGCAGGACACTGTTCTGGATTACCGCCCCCTGTCTCTGCGAACCGAGAAAGGCAACGCCATCTTTCGGGTCCAGGCGGCGGTGGTGGAGGGGTTTCGCGCGGCCCTGAGGCGGCGACGGTTCACCGAGATCATCTCCTCCAAGATCGTGGCAGCCGGGACTGAGGGGGGCACCAATCTCTTCGCCATCCAGTACTTCGAGCGCACCGCCTACCTGGCTCAATCTCCCCAGTTCTACAAGGAGCATGGGGTGGCGGGGCTGGAGAGGGTGTTTGAGACCGGCCATGTCTACCGGGCCGAGCCCCATGCCACCAGTCGCCACCTGACCGAGTACTACTCCCTGGACCTGGAGATGGGATTCATTTCCGGGCCGGAGGAGGTGATCCAACTGGAAAAGGAGGTCCTGACCGAGACCTTCGAGGGATTGAAGGAGGCCTTCTCTGAGCCCCTCAAGGGGTTTGACGCCTATCTCCCCTCCCTGATTTCCGCCCCGGTGTGGGAGTTTGGAGAGTGCCTGGATCGCCTGAAGCACGCCCACGGGCGCACCGATCTGGTGGATGACCTGGACCCCGAGGGAGAGCGTCAGCTCTGTGCCTTGGCGGAAAAAGAAGAGGGGGTCTCCGCCGTGTTTGTGTTGGGATTCCCCCTTTCCGGCCGTCCCTTCTACACCCACCCCCGGGGGAGCGAGGGAGGGGCCCAGAGCTTCGATCTCCTGTTCCGTGGTGTGGAGATCACCACCGGCGGTCAGCGCCTTCACCGCCGCGCCGACCTGGAGGCCTCCTTGCGGGCTCGGGGGGTGGACCCTTCCGGATTTGAAGGGCATCTGCGTATGTTTGAGCTGGGGATGCCTCCCCACGGAGGGCTCGCCATCGGTGCAGAGAGGCTGACCGCCCAGGTGCTGGGGTTGAAGAATGTGCGGGAGGCGACCCTCTACCCCCGGGATCGGAACCGGGTCGAACCCTGAGAGGATCTGCCCCCTTCTCCGCCGAACACCTTGTCGTTCTCCCGGGCATCCTCAGCCAGGATCTTTTGCCAGTTGCGAGGGGTGAAGGGGGAGTCCAGGAATTCCTGGTAGTGGGCCCGGGCCACCTCCAAGGGGTCGATGCCGGGAGGAGCCACCTGCACATCCACCTGGGCGTCCACCACCGAAAACTCCAGGTTCATCATGGCATCCGCGTCCATCCCATATTGGGTCAAGGCTTGTCGAACCGCCCCTGGGGCAACCTTCAGGGATCGGGCCACTTCGTGGAGGTTCAACTGACGCCGGGTTCCATCGGGAAGAAGCCCCAGGTGATAAGCGCAGAACAGGACAAAGGGATCCAACCCAAAGGTCAATTGATCCGAAGGGTTGCCGCGATGAAGCCGGGCTCGCCCTCCCCTCCCTGAAGGAGGAGGTGGTGGGGAGGAGGATCGCTGGGAAGGGGGCATGAAGGATTCCCTACCAAAGGGTGGAGGACCTGAATGAGGAAGATCAGGATGGGGACTCGATCCGGTAGTTGGCAAGGCTCACCGCGATCACCGTGGCCACCGCCAGTCCGTAGGGACCCAAGGACGGCAAGAATACCCCTCCCGCCAGGGCTCCCGACAGGCCCAGCAGCAGGGAGGCCAGGGGATGGGGACGGGAGGGGCGGAGGGCGAGGCCGGCGGTCAGCCCCACTCCTCCTCCCACCAGGGGGGCAACCGAGGGCAGAAAACCCGCCATCAGAGCGAGGAGAGCCCAGGCGAGGGGGTGACCCAGCCCCGGAGAGGCCCCCTTCGAAGGGGGGGAGTCCTGGGTGGGGGAGGGCGGTGTGGGTGTCGATGCGGGCGGGATCTTCCTCCACACCTTTAGGGGCCGCACCGGGACCTCCACCACCGGTTCCCGGGCCCGGGGAGGCCGGTCCAATGGCAAGATCTGCTGAGGAAACGGGGAGGACTCCTTTCTCACTCGGGAGGGCAGCCGTGGAGGAGAGGGGGGAAGCTCGTCTCCCCGGAGTCCTGCCTCCTCGGCTTCGGCCCGGGCCAGGGCCTGTTCCACTCCCGCCCGTGCCAATGCTTTTTTCTCCAGGGGAGAAGAGTGGGCGGTGAAGGCCTGGAGGGGAGCGCTCAGATCGCGGGTGGGGACCTCGCCTCCGTCCAGCAACTGGAAAAAAACCTCTACAAAGGCCGCGACCAGATCGGTGCGTTCTCCGGGGAGGGAGCGAGGAGAAGCCGCCTTCTCCGCCATTCCCACAAGGTCAGGAGGGAGCCCCAGTTCCAATTGAAGGTCCAGATGTCCCGGCGCTTCCCGGGTCTCCCTCACCTTTGTTGACAGGTCCCCTTCGATTCGTTCCAGGACCCGATCCTTGAGCACCGGCCTGCCTGGGGAATGGTGGCCCACACCGTGGATGATCCTCACCGGACTCAATGCACGTTCCCGGGCAGCCTCCACAAACGCGGTCAGGGCCAGGGAGGCCAGCTCCTGATCCAGACCGTGAAGGTCCAGGGTGGCGTATCCATCTTCCTCTCGCACATGGGTGGAAAAGGTCCATTCTGACTCGAAGGGAAGACTGGAAACTGCGTCTTGGACGCGCTTCAGGGTTTCCAGTGGGGAGGAAGGTGGACCCATCTGCGGATGACCCAGAACGGGTGAAACGGGGGAGGGAAGGAGACCGGGGGCCGCACCCTGCCCCATCCGGGAGAGGGGATCAAGGGGGAAGCCGGGAGGGGGTCGGCGTTGTCAGATCCGACCCGCCAGGAAGGCGAACATCTCCTTCCAGCAGTCTCGCGCCGCCGAGCGCCAGAGCAGGGCGTGGAAGGCGTGCATCTCGCCCGGGTAGTAACGCACCTCGCTGAGGACGCCCAGGCGCTTCAGCGCCGCGTCGAGACGCCGGGTGTCGTCCAGGAGGGGGTCGCTGGTCCCCACCGGGGAGAAGAACGGCGGCAAGGGTCGGTCCGGGGGCAAGGCGCGCTCCAGCATGCACAAGGGATCGGCCAGATCCATCTCACCGGGAACGTGTTCGGCCGCCCCAGGAAGGTAGGAGTCCGAGCACATGGCGATCTGGTCCATCAACCAAAATGGCAGTTTCTTGCGCCTTCGGAAACGCTCGGGATCGGAGACCTGCAACACGCCGCAAGCAGGGACGACAGCCGCTGGAGGAAGACCGGTGTCCCAAACGGCCTGCGCCCAGGGCTCTGGACGGCGGTAGCAGCTCGCAATGGCCAGAGCGGCGGCCAGATTCGCTCCAGCCGACTCCCCGGTGACCACGATGCGCTGTGGATCGCCACCCCAGCGCGCCGCCTCGCGGACGACCCAGGCATACGCCGCGCAGGCATCCTCAGCGGCAGCGGGGAAGCGGTTCTGGGGAGCCAGCCGATAGTCGACGTTGAACACCACGTAGCCGCGCCTTGCGAACACAAGGCCCATCAGCCAGTGGGTCTCCTTCGAGAGGGATCGGAAAGCCCCGCCATGGAAATACAGGGCGATGGGGAGAGGGCCGCTTCGCTGGACGGGTCGGTAGACGTCCAGGGTGTGCTCAGCGAGGCCCGACTCCGTGTAGGGGATCCCCCGCACTCGTTCCACAGAGTGGCGTTCGGGCTGTGCGTGGGGAAGATGAGCTGCCATGCCGGAAAGGCGGACGTAGAAGCGGTCGACGGCACGGGTCGAGACGTCGCGTCTCCATTGCACGGCGCGGGAAACGGGGGGCAGGCCAGGGGAAAAGGAGGGCATGGCTGATGATAGAGGGAATGCGAGGAGGTCGGGATGGTGCAGCGGCGGGGTTTTTTTTTCGAGGAGGGGGGAGTTGGAAAACAGGCCGCCCATTCCATTGGGATTCCTGGCCTTCAGGGAACTTTCGGAGCAAGCCCGGTGTCGGCAGCCTGCCGGGCTCCAAGGTGAACACCCGGAAGCCGCACCGGTCCACTGAAAGGCCGGGAAGGAGGGCCGGTTCGGGTCTTCGACGGCGGAGATGACCCCCCGGATCGGGGCAATCGCCTGTCATCTCCCCCCGGGTCGAGGAGTTTGACACACCGCCCCCAGCCTCGGACAATCCGCCCTCGCCTCGATCCCCTCTTCGCCCCTCCTTGAGCATCTCCCATGGCCGACCGGTCTTTTGTCCACCTGCATGTCCACACCCAGTACTCCCTCCTTCAGGCCACCGGTTCCTCCAAGACCCTTCTGGACAAGGCCATCGCGTTTGGGCAGCCCGCCCTGGCCATCACCGATCAGGGAAACATGTTCGGTGCGGTGGAATTCTTCAAAGCCGCCAAGGGGACCTCGGTGAAACCGTTGATGGGGGCCGAATTGTACCTGGCTCCCGGCTCTCGTCTGGATCGCTCGGGAAGGACCAAGGACTACCACCACCTGGTCCTGCTGGTGAGGAACGCCGTGGGCTACCGGAACCTCTGCAAGCTCATCACCTCAGGGTACTTTGAGGGGTTTCACGGCAGGCCCCGTATTGACCTGGAGATCCTGGCGGAGCACGCATCCGGTCTGATTGCCCTCTCCGCCTGTGGCCGGGGGGAGGTCCCCCATCTTCTGTCCCGGGGCAACCTGGAGGAGGCCCGAGCCGCTGCGGAGGGCTACGCTCGGATCTTTGAGAAGGCCAATCCGGTGGAAGAGGCGGGAGGCCCCAGCTTCTATCTGGAGATGGAGGAGCTGGGGTGGCCGGATCAGCGCAAGATCAACGAAGGACTCAAGGACATCGCTCGCACCGTGGGCCTCCCCCTGGTGGCCACCAACCACGTTCATTACGCCGAGCAGCAAGACGCCTTTCCCCACGAGGTCCTCCTCGCCCTGGGGAGTCAGAAGACCATCTCCGATGAGTTCCGGTTTCGCTTTCCCAGCGACCAGTTCTTCCTGAAATCCACCGACCAGATGTACGCCCTGTTCGAGGGGCAGGAAGAGGCGCTGGCCCACACGGTGGACATCGCCACCCGCTGTCACTTCAAGTTCGACTTCAACACCTACCACTTCCCCGCCTACCCGGAACTCCAGGACAAGGATCCCAAGGAGGTGCTGAACCAACTGGCCCGGGAGGGGCTGGAGCGCCGCCTGCTCCAGGTACGTCAAGCCTGGGAGGAGAAGCCGGTCTCTTCGCGGGGAAGTTGGGAGGAAGCCGAGTCAGGTTATCGCCAGCGCCTGGAGGTGGAGCTTCAGTGCATTCATCAGATGGGCTTTGCCGCGTACTTCCTCATCGTCTCCAACTTCATCCAGTGGGCCAAGGACCGGGGCATTCCCGTCGGGCCGGGCCGGGGCTCGGCGGCGGGCTCCCTGGTGGCCTGGTCGGTGCTCATCACCGAGATCGATCCCCTGGCCTACGATCTCCTCTTCGAGCGATTTCTGAACCCGGAGAGGGTGTCCATGCCCGACGTGGACGTGGACTTCTGTCAGGATCGGCGAGAGGAGGTGATCCGCTACGTCAGGGACGCCTACGGAGGGGAACGGCGAGTGAGCCAGATCATCACCTTCGGCAAGATGCTGGCCAAGGGGGTGATCCGGGACGTAGGGCGGGTATTGGGGATGGCCTACTCGGAGGTAGACAAGATCGCCAAGCTGATCCCTGGAGTCTTGGGGGTCACCCTTCCTCAGGCCCTCCAGCAGGAGCCCCGGCTGAAGGAATTGAAGGAACAGGATCCGAAGGTCCACAAGCTCATCGAGATCGCCCTGCGGCTGGAGGGGCTGTGCCGCCATGCCTCCATTCACGCCGCCGGGGTGGTGATCTCCGACGCCGACCTGGACGAATACTGCCCCCTCTATAAAGACGCCGATGGCACGGGCACCACCCAGTTCGACATGAAAAGCGTGGAGTCCATTGGCCTCATCAAGTTCGACTTCCTGGGCCTCAAGACCCTCACCCAGATCAACCATGCCTTGGAGATGTGTCGCGCCGACGGCAAGACCGAGTACACCTTCACCGACTTCAACAGCGTTCCTGTCCAACACCCGGCCATCTATGAGCTTCTGTCCAAGGGGCAGACCCTGGGGGTGTTCCAGCTCGAGTCCAGCGGAATGAGGGAGCTTCTTCGCAAGCTGAAGCCCTCCAGCTTCGAGGACATCATCGCGGTGGCCGCCCTCTACCGCCCCGGTCCCCTGGGCTCGGGGATGGTGGACACCTTTGTGGAGTGCAAGCACGGCCGCAAGCAGGTGGTCTATCCGGTGCCCCAATTGGAACCCATCCTCAGGCCGACCTACGGGGTCATCGTCTATCAAGAACAGGTGATGCAGGTCGCCCAGCTCCTGTCGGGGTACAGCCTGGGGGAGGCGGATCTCCTGCGCCGGGCCATGGGCAAGAAGAATCCCGCCGAGATGGCCAAGCAGAAGACTCGTTTTCAAGAAGGATGCGTCAGGAACGGAGTTTCAGAGGCCAAGGCCGATGAGATCTTCGATCTTCTCGCCAAATTCGCTGAATACGGCTTCAACAAGAGTCATACCGCCGCCTACGCCCTGCTCGCCTATCAGACCGCCTGGCTCAAGGCTTTGTACCCCGCATACTTCATGGCCAGCCTGCTCACCATTGAATCTGGCAATTCCGACAAGGTGCTCCTGTACATCAACGATTGTCGGGAGTTGGGCATTGAGGTTCTTCCTCCCGACGTCAACGAGAGCTCCCTTAAGTTTACGGTGGTGGACGGAGTCCGGGTGCGCTTCGGCCTCACCGCCATCAAGGGAGTGGGGGAGGGAGCTATCGAGTCCATTCTGGAGGCCCGGACCCGGCTGCGGGGATTCCGGTCCATCGACGATTTCCTGGAGAACGTGGACCTGCGTCGGGTGAACAAGAGGGTGCTGGAGGCTCTCATCAAATGCGGCGCCTTCGATTCCCTGGGGCACACCCGCTCTTCCCTCATGGACAACCTGGACAAGGTGATCGAAGCGGCAGGGCAGGCGGCCCGGGATCGGGATTCGGGGCAGGTTTCCCTGTTTGGAGGCAAGAGCAACGCCACCCGTCCCCGACTGAAGCTGCATTCCCTCCCCGAGTGGCCCGAGCGGAAGAGGCTGGAGTTGGAAAAGGAAGCCCTGGGATTCTTCATCACCGGCCATCCCATGGAGGTCTACGCTCAGGATCTCAAGCGGCTGTCGGTGACCACGACCGATGCCCTGGAGGAAAAGAGGGACCAGGACGAGGTCCGAGTCGCCGGGATCGTTTCTGGGCTGAAGGAAACCCTCACCAAGGGGGGGGATCGGATGGCCTTTCTCACCCTGGAGGACATGGTGGGCTCGGTGGAGGTCATCGTCTTTCCCCGCACCTGGACCGAGGTTTCTTCCCTGGTGCAGGGCAACGAACCCATCCTGGTGACCGCCAAGGTGGATCGGGGAGGCTCGGATGAGGGAGTGAAACTGCTGGCTCAGGAGGTGCAACTCCTCTCCGATGTCCAGAAGAGCCGCACCCGCCAGGTACTTCTGGAACTTCTGGCCCCCGAAGTGACCCGGGAGAGGGCCATCAAGCTTCGGGAGATCCTGGGGGCCCATCCTGGAGAGGTTCCCGCCTTCCTCAAGCTGACCATCCCCGGAGAGAGCGTGAATAGCATTCCTCTCCCCCAGTCGGTCAGGGTGCAGCCGGGAACCGCCCTGGACGAGGCCCTGACCGAGCTTTTTGGCAGAAGGGTGGTGCATTATTCTTGACCCCCCCAGGCTTGGCTGGTCCTGGCTGGGATGTTTGGCCCACCAGCGGGTCCATTCATTTCAGCTTCAGCAGCGAGACACCCTCCTCTCCGGCCAGGGGGAGGATCTCCTCCTGCTGGTGGAGCACCCTCCCACCATCACCCTGGGCCGAAGGGCCACCGCCGACAGTTTGAGGGTTTCAGAGGCAGAGATTCATCGATCTGGTGTGGATCTAAGAACCATTGAGAGGGGTGGAGAAGCCACGTTCCATGGGCCAGGGCAACTGGTGGGGTATCCGGTGGTCAGGCTCGCCTCGTTTCGTCGGGACGTTCCCGCCTTCGTCGCCGGGTTGGAGGAGGCGATGATCCTCTTCCTGGCCGAGTTGGGCATCGAGGCGGGACGCAGGGAGGGGCATCCGGGGGTGTGGGTGGGTCAGGACAAGGTGGGAGCGGTAGGGATTCACATCCGACGCTTCGTCTCCATTCACGGCTTTGCGCTGAACCTCACCATCGAACCAGAAGCCTTTTCCTCCATCGTGCCCTGCGGGATTCGAGATGGGGGGGTGACCTCGGTGAAACGCCTCCTCGGCAGGGCCCCGTCTCCACAGGAAGCCGCCCCGCAGATGGCCAAGAAGGTTGGGGAGGTTCTGGGGGCGCGGTTGGAGAGGATCCCTTCTCCTCTGGGGGAGGAAGAGGGGGCTTCTTTAGGGAAGAAGAGGCTCAGGTAAGGGATTTCAGGAGGGGTTTCGCGCACTTGGGGCAGGTAGCATTGAACTTGCTGTGGCTTCCAGTCCAGCCACAACCGCCGCACTTCATCCTCACCACATGGACCTCTCGGGGCTTGGAGCCGAGGGCCTTGAGGGTGAACCAGCCGGCGCTGATGAGGACCAGGGCGGCGATGCCGTAGCCGATAAGGGGATCGAAGAGGGGGGCGGAATCCATGGACTGGCCTCTTTCAGCTTCAGGGGAGGACGCAGGAAGAATCCGGCATGGCGATGGGCCCGTAGGACAGCAGGTTGGAGGCGTTGCCGGCTGCATCGGTGAGCAGGTAGGTCAGATCGTCGAAGGAGGCGTCAAACTCAAGCTGATCAGGAAGGGTGAGGGCCACATGGATGGAGGCGGAGGTGGCGTTCTCTTGATTGTCCAGGTCAGCGGTGAAGGAGGCTCCTCCTCCCACACCCGAGCCTACGAACTCGATGGCCGCCTGACCTCCCTGGAGGTCCCCTTGGGGATCATCCACATTCACCGAGATGCGAAGCTCACAGGGCCCGGTGGGAAAGTTGCCATCAGCTTCCACGGAAAGTCCTGAAATTTCAGGAGCTTCTGACACTTCTGCGGCGGAATCGTCGTCGTCTTCCTCGGAGGTACAGGCCGATCCCAGACCGGCCATCAGAGGAAGGAGGACAGCAAGGGGGAGAAGAAGAGGGCGCATGGAAACACCTCCAGGGGGCGAGTTGGCATCTTCCCACATTCCCTGCCCTGGAGGGACTGGGAGGGAGAAGAGGAGGGTCAGGAGGGGGCCCGTCGGGAGGTCAGATGGCGCATGAGGGCCGGGCGCATTCGAGTCGCGGCGGCGGCGCACAGGATCATGATCCCACCGGCCAGGAGGAAGGGGGCCCGATAGTGAATGTGACCGTATGCGAAGGTCCCCAGGGCCGGACCGGCGATGCGAGCCAGGCTGCCAGCCGACTGATAGGTCCCCAGAACCTGCCCCTGATTGTCATCCCGAGCCATGCGGCTGACCAGGCTGGATAGGGACGGACTGTTGAGGCCGTTGCCGATGGCGACTCCAGCGGTGGTGAGCAGGAGAAGTCCCAGGCTCCCCGAGAAGGGCAGGATGGCGAAGCTCAGTCCCACCATCCACAGGCCTACAGGAAGAAGCCGGGTTTCCCCGAAGCGAGCCATCAGAGGGCGAATGGCTCCTCCCTGTACCCCCACCACCATCACCCCGATCCAAGTGAACAGGTAGCCGTTCTGGACGGCGCTCCAATGGAAGTGGTCAGCCGTAAAGAATGACAGGGCCAACTCAAACGAGGAGAAGGCCAGCACCATGGCAAAGTTGAGGACGACAACCCCTCCGATTCCCGGCATGACCAGAACCTGGGAGAAGGAGAATCGTTCCCGCTCCGCCAATCCTCTGCGGTGAGCGGGGAGAGTTTCTGGAAGGATCCACAGGGCCAGGAGGAGATTCATGAGTCCCAGCAGGGCGGCCAGGATCAGAGGGGGAGAGTAGATCTCACCGAACAGAAAGGTGGCCCCACCCGCTCCCAGAAAGGGGGTGACGGCCTCCCTCAACCAGGCGGCGCAGGATTCATGGGCCAGAAGCCCTCCAAGGGCGGGTCCGAAGATGAATCCCAGTCCGAAGGCGGCACCGATCAAGCCCATTCCCTTGCCCCGATTCTCCGGAGTAGTCACGTCGGCGATGATCGCTTGAGCGGCGGCAATGTTGGCGTTGGCGATCCCCGCCAGCACCCGGGCTACAAACAACATGGTGTAGGAGTGGGCTACTGCGAAGGAGAACATGGCCACCGCTCCCCCGGCGAGGCTGATGAGAATGACCGGTCTTCTCCCCCAGCGATCAGAAAGGGCTCCCCAGAAAGGGGCAAACAAGAACTGCATGGCGGAGTACGAAGCGGAGAGAAGCCCGGTCTGAAACTCGGTAGCGGCGAACTCCCTGGCGAAGAAGGGCAGAAGGGGAATGACCACCCCGAAACCCACCAGATCGAGAAAG
>CAYRTW010000022.1:5348-36148 GCA_964426935.1 uncultured Rickettsiales bacterium | reverse complement strand
AAACCGGGCTCTTGGGGAGCCAGGGCCAGGGCAGCGTCCATCCACTTCCTGGCCTGCTCGGGCTCCCCTGAGATCATGAACGATACGGCGTGGACGGCCTTCACCCAAGGAGCAATGCGGGGGTCCTCGGTGCGACCGGTGCGCTCGCACATGTCCTGAGCCAGGCTCGCCTGTCCCAGCGCCAGATTCTGGAGGGACAGCCCCAGCCAGGCCCGGTGGAGGCCCGCCTCGATGGCCTGGCGAAACAGGGCATCGGCCTCAGAATACCGGCCCCAATGCAGCATCATCCACCCCTGAGCGTCGTGCAGATAGGGCCGGCGGGAATCCAATGGAGGGGCGTCGTCCAGCATTCGCCGGGAGTCCAGCCAGGCCCTCTTGGGATCCCCCGCCTCCCATTCGATGAAGATCTGGGCCACCCCCCCAAATCCCCAATGGGGAGGGGCGTGCTGGATGGACAGGATCTCGTCGTGGGCTTCCACATATCGCTTCAAGCGCCGCAGGCTCAACACCCGCTGGAAGGCCGCCTCGTGACGACCGCCGGGAGGAGCCTTCTCCTCGGCCTTTTTCAGAGTGATTTCCGCCTCGGCGTAGCGTCCGGTGCGAACCTGGGAAACCCCCAGCCCCAGCCAGGCCCAGTAGGAATCCGCCCCACGGGCGATGGCCGCCTCAAACAGGGGCAGAGCAGCCTGGTCCTTGCCCCCCTGCATCAGGGCGTAGGCGGGAGTAATAGAGAGTTTCTCCCTTCGGGCCGCCGTCCGGGCAGGAAGACCCGTTTTCACCAGGAGCCATCGCAGCAATCGGTAGGTGCGAACCTCCCCCAGCCGGGCTCGGACGGCGATGACCCCCCGAGGAAGCTCGGAGGTGCCGTCCAAGAGGGGAGAGTTCCCGGCAAAGTTCCAGGTGTCGTTGAGGCCAGCGAGAAAGAGAATCAGACGGGGAGGATGAGGCTCGGCGAGGGTCTTCTCCACCGCCTCCCGAGCCTGGGCAGAGTTGGAGCCGGGAACCCCCAGGTTGTCCACCCGGGCATGGAGATCGGGACGCTCCCGGGCAAATCGGGCCGCCAGCATGGAGGGGTAGGAGTGTTCGGGGACATCGGCGCCGATGCCAAAGGTGTAGGAATCCCCCGCACAGACCACTCGATACCCCCCCTCGACTCCCTCCCCTCCCTGCCTCTTCCACACCCCCTGCACCACTTCCCCTGCCAGGCGCAGTCCCCCCTCCACCAGCCCGAAGAACACCCCCACCGCCACCAGGGAGGTCAGGAGCAGGCGAATTCGGGAGGGTGAGGAACGAGGAGCCGTCAAGGAGTACTCCGCCGGCGTCGCCAGATCCGGGGAAGGCCCCCCACCAGGGCCAGGGCCCCCAACGCCAGAAGAGGGCGGGTGGCCTCCCTCACCTTGGGGGGAAGATCCCGGGGCACCTCCAACTCCCAGACAGGCTCCACTCCCGAGCACACCGCTCCCCGGGGGCCAAAGGAGATCAGGGGGCCCTCTGCCCGGTCGGCCAGGGGTACGGGAAGCCAGCGAGGTGCCCAGGAAGGCCATGGATCCCTCACTTCAACATGCATGGCTCCCCCCCTCCCCTCGCTCCACCCCCTGTGGATCTCCCCATCCACGGGGATCCTGGCCAACAGGACCGCCGCCCCTCCTTCGGGAGGAAGGGGGCGGGACACCACACTTCCCTCTTGTCCCTGACGTCCAGAAATGGAAACCGCCCCTTCCTTGTCTGCCGGCCTGTCCCCCCGCCGCGCCGCCGGAGATTTTCCTTCCTGGGGCTCCAGGAGCAAGACCTGATGGGTTGAAAAGTAGGAAGCGGAGTGAGCTTCATAGGGAGGGGGGTGAAAGTGATCGATGCAAGCGATGGAAAAAGGAAGGCTGTCTCCCTCCCAGATCTGGCCCCGGCACCCCTCCACGCGCAAAGGAGGATGGGATCCCAAGGTGCGAACCACCCACAGTCGCTGGGGAGGAGGGGGAAGGGAGTTTCCGCAGGACAGGGCCCGGGCCCGAAGGGAGGGAGCAAGACGCCTCCGCACTCCATCGGGAGCCCAGATGGAGTCCCCCGGCTGGGCATGGCGGGCAATGAGAGACGCCGCCAGGGAGTCCCTCTGGGACAGGGTGGCGAGCTGATGGGAGGTCAACAGAAGGGAGGAAACCAGGAGACATCCTGCCGCCACAGCCCCCCACCGACCGGCCTGGGCGCAGGCCAGCACCGCCGTCACACACAGGGCGGGAAGAAGGCCCAGGAACACCCGGGCCCCAGTGGCAAAGGCCGTCCCCGTCCACCAGGAAAATCCCTGATGGACGAGGATGAAGAGAGCCAGGGTCCACACGACAGCCTCGGCGCCTACCCGGAGGGCGCTGCGATTACCGACCATCCCCCCCACCAGGAGAGGCAGCGCCAGCCAGGTCAGGGCCGGCACCACATCCCAGGGTTCGGTGGTCAAACGGGATTCGTAGCCATAACGGTACGTCACCGCCACCTGGCGCAGGAGGGAGGAAACCGCGTCCACCAGGGAGGAAATGGTCACCGGATCGGCATGACCCGAGGTCAGCCCTCCTCCCTCCTTCCCAGCCCTCATCGCGAGAAACCAGGAAGCCTGCCCCCCCAGCAGAAGGGCGGTGGGGAGGGAGGCCAGAAGCGCGGTGAGCTGGGTTTCTCGCCGGCGCGCCCCTGAAGGAGAAGCCAGAATCGCTGCCATCCCCATGCCCGCTGCAGAAAAGACGAAGAACAGGCCGTTGTGCAGGCCTAGAAGGAGGCCAAGGCCGAAGAGAATCCCCCCACCCCGACCTCCCTCGGCGAGGCGCAGGGCCCCCTCCAGGGTCACCGCCCCCAGGAGGGCGGAAGCGGCGTAGTCGGAGGATTCGTGGGCGTGGAAGTTCAGGATGGGGGAAAAGGCCACCATCAGGCCCGCCACCAGGGCCCACCCCGCGCCCACCCTGCGCCTCACCGTGCCCCACACCAGGAGGGAGGCAAGGCAGGCGGCCAGGGCGGCATGAACCCGGAAGGATGCGGGATCATTGGGATCCATCACCTGCTGCACCCCCCACCGGGCCAGGTAGGACAGGGGCATATGGCCGGTGAAGTGGACAGGATCCACCGCCGCCTCCTCCACCTGTCGGGGGGAGAGATTCTGGAAGAACAGCTCATCGGGAGCGATATCCCGAGCCCCGATCCCCCAAAACGAAACGACAGCCGCCGCCGCCCCCAGGAAGAGAACCGAAGCCCATCGGTGAAGGGGCGCCCCCCTTCTCCTCGACTCCACAATGGGAAACCGGCGGATTTCGTTCATCCCCAGAGAGTCCTCAGGGGAACAACGCCCCCCGATGGGAAGCGTGGTGATCTTTTACTCCTGGGGATTTTCAACGGAGCAGCGATCTCACCTGGGGCGGGAGGGGAGGAGAAGGAAAACACCAGGGAATTGTCCCGGACCCTTCCTTCCTCCGCAATGGCTCGCCCTGGCATGCTCACTCATGTTATGGAGGGGGCGTATTGACTGCCGGGCGGCACTACTCCATGAGCGATTCCCCGCGCCCCCCTGATTCACTCCCTGTTCCCCCCGCCTCGGAGGGGGCGAGCCCCGGGTCCCGTCCCCGCCTTCCCACGCGTCACCACCTCCTGAAAACCCTTCTGTCCCAACGGGAATCCCTGGCCAACTATGATCTCCGCCTCACTTCCCTGCGAGGGATGACCCTCAAGGACCTGGACCTTTCTGGTCTGGATCTGACCGGGGCGTGTTTTGAGGATGCCGCCCTGGTCCGGGTCAAGCTGGGGGCAGCCCGTCTGGTGGGGGCCCGTTTCCGCAGGGCTCGCCTTTCCGAATGCGACTTCACCGGAGCGAATCTGTCGGGAGCCGATTTCCAGGATGCCACCGGAAAGGCCGTCTCCTTCTCCCTCTCCCAGATGGTGGGAGCCACTCTTCGACGGGTCTCTTTCCGAGGAGCGGATTTCCGCGCCGCCAACCTGTCGGGATGCGACGCTCGGGAAGCCGACCTGGGGGGATGCGTCCTGACCAACGCCACTTTGGATGGGGCCCGCCTGGAGGAGACCCGGTTGAAGGGAGCAAACTTGGAGGGAGCGGTCCTGGATGGGGTGGATCTCACCTCGGCCCGGGGAATCCCCTCTTCCGCCCTGGCCGCCATGAAGGGACGGGGCCTGAAGGTGCGCCTCTCTCCCTGGAGCCGGGTGTGGATGTCCCTGCCTCCCCGAGCCCGGCTGGCGACGGCAGTGGGCCTGGCCCTTCTTCTTCCCATCGGCATCGCCCTTCGCCTGGCCCAGCCCCCTCCCGCCCCGCCGGTCCCGGGCGCTCCGAATCGCCCCGGCCGTGTGGCCCCTCCTCCCCCTGGTCCCGATCCCATGGTGCGAACCGGACAAACCCGCAGAAACCTCTCCGCCCCCGCCTTCTCCTTTGAAGACGGGAGTTTCGAGAAGGGAACCCTGGTCGGCTGGGCGGCGGAGGGACCTGCTCTGGCCGACCAACCCATCTGCCAGGACGGGGCCACCGGCCTCCCCGAACCCGCCCCAGGCATCGACGGCCGATGCTGGGTGAGCAGCGAGCAGACCCGAAGCACTCCTGAAAAGAGAGCCATGTCGAAGGGAGACGACCACGTAGGCACCCTCACCAGCGGCCCCTTCCCCATCCCGTCGGGCACCCTCTCCTTCCGCATCGCTGGCGGCAAGGGCCCCAACACCCGAGTGGAGTTGCTGGTGGACGGAGTGCCGGTGATGGAGGCCTCCGGCCAGGACGACCCCAAGCTGCGAGACGTGGTGTGGGACCTGTCCCCCTATCGAGGCAAGGAGGGGAGGGTGTGCATCGTTGATCAGTTCTCGGGGAGCTGGGGGAGGATCGTGGTGGATGCGTTCCGGTTGGAGGGGGGAGGGAGCTAGGCGCGAACAGCCTCCTTGAAGGGCTTTCGCTCCGGATCGTCGCTGCCATCAGGTCCCTCCTGCAGAGAGGGGTACCTGCTTGGAGTTGGCTCTGACCGTCGTCCTATACCATTCTGGAGGAGGGGCTGTGATAGAGTAAGTCGGACTTGCCCATGCCTCCATGAGTCACGCGATGAACACACATTCATTTTCTCCTGGCCCATCCGAGCCGATCAACCCCTGTATATTGTCTACATTGGTCTCAAGCTGACCAGACGCTGACCCTTCCCCCTTCCCCCCTCACCCCACCCTCTCCACCGTCCCCTCCCTGACCGTCCACACCTCTTCCGCCAGAGCCGACACGTCCCCCTGGTGGTGGGAGACCATGACCCGGGGCAGCTTCCTCTCCCTGCACAGGCTGTGAAGCTCCTGGCCCAGCTTCATTCTCAGCGAGCCGTCCAGAGCGGCGAAGGGTTCGTCGAGGAGAAGGAGGCGAGGATTGGCCAGGAGCGCCCTCCCCAAGGCCACCCTCTGTTTCTCTCCTCCCGACAGGTGGCGGGGCATCCTCTCCAACAGGGAATCGATCTCGAAGCGACGGGCCAGGTCCCTGATCTCCCCGGGTGAAGCTCCTCCGTAGGCCAGGTTCTGCCCTATGGACAGGTGGGGAAACAGGCAGGAGTCTTGGGGTACCCATCCTCCTCCTCGTCGCCAGGAGGGAAGAAAGGTTCTCCTTGCCGAGTCCTGCCAGGTTTCTTCTTTGAAGAAGACCGTTCCTGACGCCCTCCTTTCCAGTCCAGCCAGAACCCGCAGCAGGGTGCTCTTGCCGGCTCCAGACGCTCCCACCACGGCGATGGAGGTGGCGGAGGTCGCCAGCTCCGCCTTCAGCGTCAGGCTCCCCAGGGTCAGCTCCAAGCAAAGGCGCAGCAGAGGGGATTCATCGCCCACCGTCCACCTCCAACCTCTGCCTCAGCCGGCGAATCAGGAATTCGTAGGCCCCCAAGGCCACGGCGGAAAGAGAGATGCTGCATCCCAGGAGGGGCAGAAGGCTGTCCTCCCCTCCTGGAGCATCGAGGAGCGAGTACACCGCCAGGGCCAGGGTGCGGGTCTCACCGGGAACGTTCCCCGCCAGGACGATGGTGGCCCCGAACTCCCCCAAGGCCCGAGCGAAGGCCAGCACGGCGCCAGCGGCGATGCCGGGAAGGGCGAGGGGGAGGGTGATTCGCCAGAAGGTCCGACGCGGAGGCACCCCCAGAGTCAGGGAAACCTCCTCATAGCGGGGATCCGCCGCCTCAAAGGCGCTTCTCACCACCAGCACGTAGAGGGGAAGGCCCACCAGGAGGGCGGCCAGCACCGCCCCCAGAAAGGAGAAGGGAACCCGAATTCCCACCTCGGCGAGGAGGGGGCCCAAGGGTCCCTGGGTCCCCATCAAGCGAAGAAGAAGCAGGCCCGTCACCACCGGTGGAAGCACCATGGGAGCCAGCACCAGGGCACCCAGCACCGCCTTGCCAGGAAACTGCTTGCGGGCCAGGAGCCACCCCAGGGCCACGGCGGGGAGAAGTCCCAGGAGAGCGCACCACACCCCCACCGTCAGAGACAGGTACAAGGCCGACATCACCTCCGGCGAGGTCATGGACTCCCAGTTTTCATGAAGGATCCCCGGGCCTGAGATCCCCGGCAGAAACCGAGAAAATCATTGAATTCCTTTGGAAAATGGAAAGAAGCCAGGACGGCTGCGGGATGGGCGACGGGAGAGTGGGGGGACTTGGGGAAGGCAAGGGCCACCCGTAGACAGAGAAAGAGAGGCGCAGCGGGAAACCGGTGCCTCATGGGATGGAGTCGGCTGGCGAGGGGGGCGCATTGCCACAGGAGGCACAGGCCCCGAACACAAGGAAGTGCCTGCCCTCCACCCGCACCCCTTCGGGCAGCTCCACCCGAGGCATGGACTGATGGGAAAGGCAGGTCATCTGCCGGCAGCGAGTACACAAAAAGTGTGCGTGATTTCCAGGACATCCGGGGCCATTCCCGGGGTGAACCCCGTAGCGCCAGGCCCCGTCGATGCCGTGGATACGATGAACGAGACCCGCTTCACTCAGGGTGGTGAGGGTACGGTATAGGGTGATTTCGTCGATTCCAGCGAGGGATGGATGGGAGACCAGATCGCTGTGGGCCAGTGGAACGCCCGACTCCCCCAAAAGCTCCAGCACCTGGACGCGAGCGGGAGTACGCCTCAATCCAGCGTCGCGGAGGATCTGGCCAAAGGAAGAGGAGCGAGGATCCAGCATGGGAGGCCATTCTAGATGAGGAGCCCCCCTCCGTCCATCCATATGCAGGTTACTTTCATCAAATCCGGGGGACCCGATGAAAATGGGCTCTACTTCTTTTCGGCCGGCTTCCATCCCGCCTGCCGATAGGCAGGTCCGGGATCGTTGCTGGAGGGGGGAAGGCTCTTCAGGTAACGGTAGATCGACCGGAGATCATCGTCGCTGGTCCTCTGGATGTTCTCCCAGGGCATGATGGAGGAATTGTAGGCCCGCCCTTTGTGCATCCTCTCCAGGAACTGGTCCTCTGAAAACCGACCGGTGAAGCCCACCGTGGGGTCGGAGGTCAGGTTGGGGGGAGCGTATTCCATGTTGCTGTCCTCAGCGCCATGGCTGGGATCCGGCGAGCCTCCCGCTCCCTTGGGGCCGACGTTTTCAAAGGTGCTCATGTCGTAGGCGGTGTGACAACCAATGCACATGATGAGGTTCTCGGCCAGGTAGGCCCCCCTCTCCACGGTGGGTCCCTCGCCGGCGGGGACGTGGGCGGGGGCAGGGGTGGTTCGCACATTCAGAGGGAAAATGGGGCTCATCGCCTTGGCCAGGGGCCCCCACTCCGGTCCGGGGACGGCCTTGTCCACTGGAGCCTCGCTCCGCAGGTAGGCGATGATGTCCGCCAGATCCGAGTCGGAGGGGGTGGCGGCGGAATAGCGCATGAACATGGACAGGTGACCGTCGGGAAGGATCCCCGTCCGCATCACCCGAGCGATCTCCTCGTCCTTCAGCCGGCCGATTCCTGCGGTGGGATGGGGGGTCAGGTTGGCGGCATGCATGGTCCCGAGGGGTCCCATGGCGAACTCGAAACCGCCGGAGAGAGCCACGGTGGCCGTGTTCTGGGACGGGTCCTCCCTTTTGTAGTCTGCGTGACAATGGGAGCAGTGGGCGGGGCCCCGCACCAGGTACCTTCCCCTCTCTACGGCCCCCTCATCGGTGCTGGCGGCAACCTTGGGATAGGGGGTGTCTGGGTGATACAGCTTCCCCTCGAAGGTGGAGTACCCATAGAGGGCGAATCCCCCTGCTCCCACCACCACGATCCCCACCAGTCCCCCCAGTCCCAGCAGCAGCTTTCTTTTCCAGCCCACAAGCCCTCCAATCACGGCGGCTCATCCCGCGAAATACGAGTCAGCCACACGATGCCCCCATGGTACTCCCAGAGGATGAGAAGCAAAAACACGTACATCCGCTAGGAATGGGAGAAGGAGTGCCACCCACAAGCGTTGACACCCCCCACCTCCCAGCCCAGAATTCGCCGCCGCCCCGCCCCTCCACTCTGTTCCACCGCCCAAGGTTCACGCCATGAGTACCTCCCGCCCTCCCTGCGACCCTCCCACCCCCTCCTCCCTCCCCCCCTCCATGGGAGCGCGAGTGGAGGTCAAGAGGGTGGATGAGGTCACCACCTGGGATGAGTTGATCCGCCACTGCCTGCCCGCCTTCGGGGGAGCCTTCCTGCGCCGCATCTACGGAATCCTTGATGAAGCCATCGGACAGGGCTGCCCCCTCACCCTGGCCATCTCCGGACCGGTCACCGTCTCCGGTCAGCATCAGGCGTGGCTGATTCCCCTCTTGGAAACCGGGTGGGTGGCCTACCTCTCCACCACCGATGCGGTTTGCTACCACGATGGCCACCGCAGCCTGGGAGGCTATACGGCGGGGCCCATCCACGAGGTCCCCATGTTTGGGGACGACGGCGCCTTGCGGGATCAGGGGGTCATCCGGGTGGCCGACATGGCCTTCAAGGAGGACGTTCTCCTCCAGCAGGATCGATTCATCTCCGCTCTTCTTCGCCAGCCCGAGTTTCAGCGGCGCATGACCGGCACCGAGTTCCGCCACCTGCTCGGCCGCTGGTTCGCCGCCCAGGAGGAACAGCACGGTCTGAGGCCGGGACTGCTGGCCACCTGCCATCGACGAGCCATTCCGGTGTTCGTGGGGGCCCCGGGGGACGGCAGCGTGTTCCTCAATTCCATGAAGCTGTGGGCCATGGCTCGAGCGGGGATTGGGGAGCACCGATTCGAACTGGACCTCCACGAGGAAGTGTTCGAGTCCTGCGCCTACCACCGCTGGGGGCTGTTCGACCAGCCTTCCCGGGCCCTGGCCACGTTGATCCTGGGAGGAGGAGTCCCCAAGAACTTCAACCTCCAGCCCGAGCCCGCCTTGGGGCAGATCCTGGGTCTTCCCGATGTGTCCGGCTACCGTTTCGATGTGCAGATCGTGTCCTCCCCGGTAACGGATGGTTCCCTCTCCTCCTGCCCGCCCTCGGAGGCGGTCACCTGGGGAAAAGTGGACAAAGACGCCTACCCCTTCACCACCGAATCCATGCAGGCCGATTACTCCACGGTGATGCCCCTGCTGGTGAAGGCCCTCCTGGACAACCGGGATCGCTATCGCAGATGGGCCGAGAAGATGGGAGAGGAAGCCCTGTTTGCCGCCCATCCCAAGGCGCGAGGGTACCTTCGCCCTCAGGAGGGGTATCGGCTGATGGAGCATCGGGATTCCCTGATGAGGTCCCTCACCGAAGCGGTGCGGGGTAACGCCGACTGGCTTTTGGAAAGCTGCCTCTATCCCTTGCCCCCCCTGCCGGGGGTTCCCCCCAGCGCCTCCAGGTAGCGGTCCAGATCCCGAGGAAGGGGGCTGTGAAAAGACAGCTCCTCCCCGGTGAGGGGATGAGTGAACCCCAGATCGGCGGCGTGCAGACACAGGCGGGGGGCTGCAGGAAGTACATCTGAAACGGTGCCCCTGCCGTATACCCGGTCTCCCAGCACCGGATGGCCCCTCTCCGCCATGTGAATGCGAATCTGGTGGGTGCGTCCGGTCTCCAGACGACATTCAATAAGGGAGGCGGGTACGGCGGTTCTCTGCAAAAGGCGGAAGCGGGTCGCCGCCCATTTGCCCATGCGAGGATCCCGCACCGTGCCCCTCAAACCGTCCTTCCGAACCACCCCCAGGTAGCTTTCCACTCGACCCTCGGGGGGAGGGTTTCCCGCCACCAGCGCCAGATAGCGTCTTCCCACCTCCCGACTTCTCAGTTGGGCCTGAAGGTTCCTCGCCGCCTCTTCCGTGCGGGCAAACATCATCACTCCCGAGGTCTCCCGGTCCAGACGCTGCACCACCCAAAGAGGGGCCACCCCTCCCCGCTCACCCCGATGCAGCCACCTGGCCACCCGATCCTTGAGGGAAGGAGGGCCCACCTCATCGGCGAAGGGCACCGAGGAAATCCCCGCTGGCTTTTCCACCACCACCACATGGCGATCCTGAAAACGAATGAGCCCACCCTCAAAGGTGTCCGGTTCGCTGCGGGGGCGACTGGGATGGACCTCTACCTCTTCGCCCTCCCCGAGGGTGTGACCGGGATCGAAGCAGATCTTTCCCCCCACCGAGATCTTGCCACTGCGGAAGGCATCTCGAATCCGGGTGGAACCCAGGTCGGGAAATCGCGCCTTCACGGCGTGAGCAAGGGGCCGTCCCGCCTCTTCGGCGGATATCCGGAAGTCCAGTCGTTTCAACACGGCGATCGGTCATTCCTGCCAGGAAGGGAGGGGCAATCTATCAGGGAATGGGGACCGTTTCGTAAAGGGGTGGTCCATGCGTGTTACAATGGTTCGTTACTTCTCACTGGAGTGTGAAACACGATGCCAGGGGATTCCCCCCGCTTCTGTTTCTGCCTTGTATCTTCGGAACTCTGCGTTGACGTTGGGAAGACCTCTCGCTACAGTCAACGCGGGTTTTCATGGATGTTGTTTCCTTCATGACCCATTCCTCCCGTCTTTATCCAACTGCCCACCGACCCTCCTTGGGCGGCGGTGAAGGAACTTCTGCCCAGGGGCGTCCGAGGCCCATCGGAAGCGGCCCGAAGAATCTCACCGGGGTTTTCTGCCGAGAGAGCCATGCGATTCAATCCTGAAAATCCTCTGATCATCCAAGGAGACGGCACCGTTCTGGCGGAGGTTCACAGCCCCCGCTACGAGGATGCCCGGGACATGCTGGCTCGCTTTGCAGAGTTGGAGAAGTCGCCGGAGCACATCCACACCTACCGCATCACCGACCTCTCCCTATGGAACGCTGCGTCCGCAGGGATGAAGCTCGCCGAGATCCGCACCGGTCTTGAAGAGTTCACCAAGTACGACATTCCCCATCACATCCTCATCAACATCGAGGAGAAGCTGGCCCGGTTTGGCAAGGTGGTTCTGCTGCCGGGGGGCCCCGACTACCTGCTGCTGGAGATTCACGATCGAGCCGCCGCCCGGGAGATCTCCCTCAACAAGAAGGTCATTGCCCAGACCTCCGGGGCGATACGAGAGGGGTTGCTCAAGATTCCCCTGGCCTATCGGGGCACCATCAAGCAGTCCCTCCTGGAGATGCACTACCCGGTGGACGACCGGGCGGGCTTCGTGGACGGCACCCCGCTGGAACTCATGCTTCGCCCCAGGTCCCTTTCGGGACAGCCCTTTGGGATGCGAGGCTACCAGAAGGACGCCGTCACCACCTTCCACCGCTCGGGGGGCCCGGAGGGAGGGCACGGAGTGGTGGTGCTGCCTTGTGGCGCAGGCAAGACCATCGTGGCCATGGGGGTGATGGCGGAGTGCAAGACCCAGACCCTCATCCTCGCCACGGGAATCTCCGCCGTGCGCCAGTGGATTCGGGAGATTCTCGACAAGACCTCCCTGCGCGCCGACGAGGTGGGGGAGTACACCGGAGAAGAGAAAAGCGTTCGATCGGTGACCGTCACCACCTACCAGATTCTCACCCATCGCACCCACGCCGATGGGGAGTTCACCCACCTGGGCCTGTTCAGCGCCGCTGACTGGGGCCTCATCGTCTACGACGAGGTCCATCTTCTTCCCGCCCCGGTGTTTCGCATCACCGCCGACATCCAGGCCCGCAGGCGACTGGGGCTGACCGCGACCCTGGTCAGGGAGGATGGCCGGGAGGGGGACGTCTTCACCCTCATCGGACCCAAGCGCTTCGATGTACCCTGGAAGGAGTTGGAAACCAAGGGATTCATCGCCGAGGCCCGCTGCCACGAGGTGCGAATCGAACTTCCTCCGGCGGAGAGAATGATGTACGCATCCGCCGATGATCGGGGAAAGTACCGAATCGCCGCTGAAAACCCCTGGAAGATGAGGGTGCTGGGAGATCTGCTGAAGCGCCACCGGGAGAAATACGACCGGGTGCTCATCATTGGCATGTATCTGGATCAACTGGAGGAAGCGGCTCGTATCTACCGCGCCCCCCTCATCACTGGCAAGACCCCCAATCCGGTGCGGGAGGAGCTGTTCCAGAAGTTTCGGGAAGGCAAGATCAAGGTGTTGGCGGTGAGCAAGGTGGCCAACTTCTCCATTGACCTTCCCGATGCCAACGTGGCCATTCAAATTTCAGGGACCTTTGGCTCCCGCCAGGAGGAGGCTCAGCGGCTGGGGAGGGTGCTGAGGCCCAAGGGAGATCGCCCCGCCTGGTTCTACTCCATCGTCACCCGGGACAGTCGAGAGCAGCATTTCTCCCACAATCGCCAGCTCTTCCTGACCGAACAGGGCTACAGCTATCACATTGAGGAGTGGGACGACGAGAGGGGGGTGGTTCCCATGCAAGCCAGCCCTCCCCAGTCCGCCACGGTGGTGGGATGACCCCCCTCCCTCCCCGCCTTTATTTCATTCCCTCCATCCTCCGGCGAGTTCGGAAGATGCCAGGAGACAGGATCCGTTGACCTCCACCGCTTCCGTCACCTCCTCTGAGTCGGGCCCCGAGCTGGAGGCCCTGCGCCAGCACTTCAAAAGCTGCTCCGCCGAGCTGCTGAGCGCCTATCGGAATCGCTACCTCCAGGGGGATCCCACCCTGGACACCATGGAGCGCATCGCCGACGCCCTGACCTCCCTGTTCGGCAACCGTAAAAAGATGCGAGGGATTCTGGAAGAGCTGGACAAGGCCCATCACCTGGCCCTCATCGCCCTCATCCAGAGCGGCGGCGTGGCGGGGGGCACCTGGCTCCTTCAGGAGCTGTGCAAGTCCCATGATCGGACCGAAGACGCCTGGCTCTACACCCTCCACGATCTGGGGCGAGCCCTGCTCATTTTTGGCAACAGCCGCCAGGCCCCCCCCCTCTTCTACGTGATGCCCCGGGCCATCATGGACCTCCTCTCCCCCTACTACCGGCGGCGCCTCCAGCTTCCCGGGGTGACGGGAGAGATCCGCATGTCCAAGGACACCAACTACCGACATCCGGTAGGGTTTTCCCTGGTCAGCTACCTCACCTACCTGGAGCAGAAGCAGGTTCGCATCACCCAGAAGACGGAGATCTTCAAGAAGAACCTGGAGGAGATGCTCGCCTTCTTTTCCCACCTGTGGGGAGCGGGAGAGGCCCAGAAGGTGTTCGACTGGCACCGTGGGCTGTTGGAGGACCTGGGCCTGGTGGTGGCCGACGATGGACTGCTGACCACCGACCGCAGCGCCGTATCGGAATGGCTGAGCATCCCCACCGAGGCCCGCCGCAATCTCTATCTGGACTGCTTTGCCCGCCAGGAGCCCCTCATCGAGTGGCTTCTTCAGCGTCTGGCGGAGATCCCTCCCGACCAGTGGGTGCCTCTGAAGCCCCTGAACCTGATGTATCGCCGCAGCTACATGGGTTCGGTGTTCCACAAGCGATTCGTTCGCAAGACCTACTACCTGCCTCCTTCGGGGTTCTACAATCCCAATCCCCCCATGGAATACATCCAGTTGGCGGGCCTGGTGGAAAGGGGACTGGGACCGGAGGGCAGCTATGTCCGCCTTTCCGATGCAGGCCGGGCCTTCTTGGAAGGGGCGCCCCTGGGGGAAACCCTGGTGACCACCCCCGTCAAGTTCTACGTCCAGCCCAACTTCGAGATCCTGGCTCCAGCAGGCATGGATCTGGCGTCGGTGTATCGCATCGGACAGATCGCCGAAATCACCGCAGTGGACAGGATGAACACCTACACCCTGACCCATGACTCGGTCCGGGACGCCCTGGATCGGGGGTGGCGGCGGGAAGAACTCATGAACTTCCTGTCGGGAGAAGGCACGGTGGGTCTGCCCCAGAACGTCCGTTCCACCATTGAGGACTGGGTGGGAGACCATGGGGAGGTGGAGTTCCACGATGCCCTGGTGGTGACGGTGCGAAACGAGAAGGAGGAGGCCTTCGTGGATCTGCTCCGCCGCCGGCGCGTTCCCATGACCCGATTGGGGCCAGGGGTGTACACCCTCCCCCGCGAGGAGAGGGAGACCATCCTGAAAACCCTGCGGGGAAAGGGGTTTGAGCCCTCCCCCTGGGTGCGGAAGTACGACAAGGAGACCCCCGACGGTCCCCCCACCCGCCTGCGGGAACTGGTGGGGAGGCTGGCCTCGGGAGAGAGCCGGGGTACCCCCGATGGGACCTCCGAGGCGGCGGAGTACCCGGCGCGGCAGTTGGTCATCCTCCAGCCTCCGTCGGCGGAGACCACCGCCCCCGAAGAGGCCCGGGAAGGCACGGTGGCCCTCAATGGAGACGGCAGGGCCATCGCCTCCATGGCCAACGACCTCACCCGCAAGCCGGGAGCAGCGGGCAAGGGGGACATCCTGAAGCTCTCCCCCACCAAGACCGCCGATCTGCTGCGGGCGGCCATCAGCCGCTCCCATGATGTGGAAATCCTGTACCGGACGGCGTCGGAAGAGAGCATCACCGGCTCCACCACCGGCCTGATTCGGGTCACCCCCCGCAGCCTGAGGGATCACCAGGGAGTGCAGTTCCTGGAGGGGTTGGATCACAAGCGGGGCCTGGAGACCCAGTTCATCATCAAGCGCATTCACGGCATCCGGCTGGCCCGGGAGAAGTAATGAGGCGGGGAGTCTCCAGCCTGGGGGTTGTCTCGCTCTGGTTCCTTGCGTTTTTTGGCTGCGGTGAGGGCGAAGGATCAGACGGTTCCAGTGACGACGACTCCTCACCGGTGGGAGACGACGACTCCACCCCCCCTCCTGACGACGACTCCACTCCCCTCGTGGATGACGACTCCACCCCCGATGATGACACCACCCTTCCCACGGACGATGACACCGCCTCTGACGATGACTCTTCTCCAGTGTGGGTGCCGGGGAGGCGCCTGCTCGGCTCGGTGACCTGGAAGGTGGACGTGGACGAGGCCGGAGAGGCGGCAGGGCACCCGGACTGTACCTACACCCGAGAGTACGACCTCCTGGAAACCCGGGAAACCCCCTGGCTGTGCCCCGACTGTGAGGCTCTGTTCACCGGCGTTTCGGTGATGACTGCGGGATATGAGGAGTGTTATCTGCCCACCCTGGGAGGGGAGGCGGAGCAGGTGGAGCATCTGGGATTCTCGTATTCCGATCCCGAAGAGGGAGTCGCCCGATTCTTCCGCACCACCATCGAGAACCACCCTCTAGGGGCCATTGATGAGGAGGTGACCGGGGAAGAGGGGGAGACCTTGGCGGTGGATTGGACCTCGGATCTGGAGTTGGCGGACGCTTCAGGAGCCCTTCATCTCACGGTGACCGGCAGCCTCCTCTCTACCTGGGAAAAAGGGTTGGAGATCATCGATCCCCTGCCTCCCCGCACCGCTCCCTATGCCTGCGGTTGGCCCTTGGGAAATCCCGGCGGCGCCGAGACCGTCCCCTACACTCCAGAGCTGGGGGAAATCCTGCCGGACGCCGTGCTGGAGGACCACTGCGGGGAGGGAGTGCATCTATGGGATTTCTTTGGGGAATACCTGGTGATCGACGCCTCCACCCCCGATTGCCCTGCCTGCATCACCATGGCCGGGGCGGAGGAGGATTTCCTGGCCGAGATGGCTGCCTTGGAGCTTCCCACCCGAATCATCACCCTGATGGGGCACTCCCTGGCCGATCCCCTCCAGCCCGCCGACCCCTTGGACGTGACCGAGTGGCTGGAAGATCATGACCTGGAAGGGCCGGTGCTGAGGGACCGGGGGTATGGCTACTCGGTCATCGCCCCCATGGCGCCGGAGGATTGGGGCTATCCGACCTGGATGGTGACCGCTCCCGACCTGACGGTGCTGAGGGTCAACGTCGGCTACGGCGAAGACTCCTTTGAGACCATCAAGGCTCTCATCACCTCCCACGCTGCCGGGGGCTGAACAAACCTCCTTTCCCACCTCGCTGCGGGATGGTGTACCCTCGCCCCATGCGTTTCCCCCTCCTGCTCATCCTGGGCCTGCCCCTCCTCCCCCTCGCCGCCTGCGCCACTGCCGGTCCCAAGCTGCCCCCGACTCTGGTGGGCTACGTTCTAGACGCACACCGCATTCCCGTGCCCAACGCCCGGGTCCAGGTCCTCCTGGCCAGCGCCTCCACCGGAGGAAACCGCCCTGAGGCCATTCAGATCTCCAACCTCGGCGGTGTCTTTCAGGTCAAGGAGCTGCTGGGGTCGGGCACGGTCATCCCCCTGGTTCCTGAAACCACCTACAAGGTGCTGGTGGAACAGCCCGATTACCGCATCTGGGAGGGAGAGGTGGCCTTCCGAGGAGGGATCGAAGAAGTGGAAATCGAACTTCAGCCGGTGGAGGAGGACATCGAGGACAGCCGTCCCATCGATCCCGACGCCGTGGATCCGGTGATGGAAGGCCAGATCCGGGAAGGGACATGAGCCCCCTCCCTCTTCCTCCGCTCCGTTTTTCCATTCTTCTTCTCCCTCTCCTGGCTCTTCTGGCGCCGGCCTGCCGCTCCGACCAGGAGGCGTCTACCCATTCTCCGCCCACCTCCCCGGCGGTCACCGCTGCGGAGTGGGCTCCCCTGGAGGGCACCTGGGGAGCACAGGCGGTGAAGCACCCGGAATGGGTGGAGCGCCTCTTCCAGTCCTCTTCGGGGCCGGTGTGGGATGCGCTGCTGGCCAGGGATCCGGCGGGAGCGGTGGAAGCAGGGGCGCCCCTGTCTGAGGGGACGATTCCCGCCGATTCCTTGGGAAAAATCGCCCTGGGCAGGGCCCACCTGGAGCTGGGTCTGACCTTTTGGGGGGCGTTTGAGGTGGATCGAACGGCCCAGAAGGGTCTGTATCGCTTTCGCGCCGAGGCAGGGGCAACCGTGCTCCCCTCCTTGGGGCAGGAGTGGTTCGGCAAGGTGGCAGAAGGGGAAGGACCGGTGCCGCCGATTCCTTCCTCGCTGGTGAAGCAAGGACAGATCCAGGCCCTTCAGGCGTTCATCCACCACTCCAGCACCGAAGGCCCCCTGCCGACTCTCGCCTGGGATCAGCCCGATTGGGTCGAGATCCTGGCGCCGGCCACCTCCACCACGCCCCAGGTCACCCTGGCCCACCACGATCCCCAGCGGTACCTGGCCCTGGCCCGCTGGCACCTGGCGCAGGCCTCCCGCTGGGATCCCACCTGGGGGGCCCTGGCCGCCTCCCTTCCCGGAGCCTCCCCCCCTGGCACTCCCTCCTCATCCGAACCCCAGCGTAACGAGAAAGATGAGGAATTTCATGATTTTGCTCGGACTTTTGCCTCTCACTGGCCTCGGTGGAGCGACGTTTCCGAGAAACCCGAGCCCCCCCTTTCCCCCCTTCCTTCCCTGCTGGCCTTTCGCTCTGAACTGCAACAGGCAGGTCAGGGACTGTCCTCCTTCACCGGTCCGGTCACTTCCCCCCAAGTGGAGTCCCTTCTGGATCGGCGGGTGGCCCTGGAGGATGCCCTGTTGAGTTCCCTCCAGACCGCTCGGGGAGGACCCCTTTCCGAAGACGACAGAATGTACATCCTCGCCGTTCTGGACAGCGCCATTCGGGGTAGAGGAGTGGAAGTGCTGAGGTCTCTGGGGAACCAGGCCCCCTCCCGGGAACCGGCCTCTCCCGGTGCTCCGGCTTCCCTGGCGGTGCGTCTTCTTCAACAGGCCTTACCTGCCGAAGGGGATCCATCGATCTTCCGCTCCCCCCCTCTGGCCCGGTTGGCCCTGGCCCGAGCCTCCCTGGAGGCGGGTTCGGCGTGGCGGGCCTCGGCCCTGGTCACCCCCCTGGCTCAAGGAACCCTCACTGCCCTCCAGCCCCTGCGGGAAACCCTCGCCGCCCTGGACGCCGCTTGGACCGGAAGCCGCACCGAGGGCCCCCGCAGCGACTAGGAACGCCTTTCCTCCGCCTTTTCCGCTCGAACCACCAGCACCGACACCGGGGAGGAGGACACCACCCTCTCCACCGCTTCTTCGGCGTCTCGGTCATCCCCAGGCCAGGCCGGAGCAAACCCCAACACCAGGAGGTCATACCCCCGGGCCCCCTCCTGGAGGAGCACGCTGCCGGGATCGGGGTGGGAGGCCTCCAGGAGCATCACCGGCCCGGCCTCGTCCATCCAAGAAGAAGCCGTCCCTGATGACGCCATGCTGACGATGGCCAGTTGGGTCTCCCTGCCAGAGACCAGGCGCCGGGCCACCGCCAGGGCCGCCCTCCCGTCCTCCCCATCGTCGGTGGCCACCAGGACCCTCTGCACCTGGCGCAGGCCCCGGTCCGCCAGCACCCCGACCTGGGGCTCGGCCCGGGAAAGCACGTCCGCCACCGTTCCCCCCAGGAGAGCCCTCCCCAAAAGGGGCTTGTGGGAGCCCAGCAGCACCAGATCGATCTCCTTGACCGAAGCCACCTTGACAATGTCCATCCCCGGATCGGAAGAGACGAAGGAGAGGGGCCGGATGGGGAGCCCCACCGCCCGACTTCTCTCCATCAGGGGCAGGAATCCCAGGGCCGCCTGCTCCTCGGGCTCTTCCTTGAGATAGACCGATGGCCTCTCCGGAGGGGCCATGAGGCGCAGGGCGTATACCAGGGAAGACCCGTCGGACTCCCCCACCAGGGAGCGGGCCAGGGTGACCAGGGACGGACCGATCCGGGGGTCGGAGACACACAACATCACCGCGTAACCGGTTTCCAGGGTGGGGGGATTGTCCTGGGAAAGCCCTTTGGACTCCCCCTCGTCCATCAGATCCCGGGCCATTTCTTTAGCGGGATAGACCACTTGAAGCATGGGGGAGGTGAGGAAGGTGGTCACCAGGGCCATCAACACCATGATGGTGAACAGGGTGGGAGAGATGACCCCGAGATCCAGCCCGATGTTGAGAACAATGAGCTCCATCAGCCCCCGGGTGTTCATGAGAATCCCCAGGGCCACCGATTCCCGCCAGCGCAGCCCCATGAAGCGAGCCGCCAGGGCGCTCCCTCCCAACTTCCCCACGCAGGCCACGGCGATCACCACCCCGCACCAGACCCAGTCCGACGGGCTGTTGAGGAGGCCGATCTGGGTTCGCAGCCCCGAGTAGGCAAAAAAGAGGGGCAGCAACACCACCACCACCAGATCCTCCACCTTCTCCACCAGCCCCGAGGTGAACCCTCCCTCCCTGGGCATCACCGCTCCCATGAGAAAGGCACCGAACAAGGCATGGATGCCGATGTATTCGGTGATGAGGGAAGAGGCGAACAGGCAAAGGAAGGTGATCGCCACGATGTTCTGGGTGAGGCCATCCCGGTTGGCCCCTCGGGCCCCCAGACGAGCCAGGAAGGGACGGGCCACGAAGAACATGAACCCGATGTACACCAGGGCCAGGACCGTGGTGACCACCGCCTCTCCCACTCCCGAGGAGCGCACGATGGACACCACAAAGGCCAACACGCACCAAGCGGTCACATCGTCCACGGCGGCACAGGCGATGGTGATGGCCCCCACCCGGGATCTCAACAACCCCCTCTCCGCCAGGATGCGGGCCAGGACGGGAAAGGCGGTGATGCTCATGGCCACTCCCATGAACAGCATGAATGAGGTGCGGGGCACTCCCGGCTCCCCCATCACCGGGAAGATGTAGAGGGTGAGGATGGCCCCCAAGGTGAAGGGGACCACGATGGAGGAGTGGCTGATGACCACCGACGCCTTGCCCCTGCCCTTCAGGAGGCGAGGGTCCAGGTCCAATCCCACCAGGAACATGAACAGCACCAGGCCGAACTGGGACACCACCCCCAGGGCCGGAAGGGAGTCTTTGGGGAAGAGGCCATTCATGACCTCGGGGGCCAACCAACCCAACAGAGACGGTCCAAGGCAGATCCCGGCGGTGATCTCGGCGATGACCATAGGCTGACCGATGCGCCGGGCAAGCCACCCCAGCACTCGCCCGGCGACCACGATGACCATCACCTGGGCGATGAACAGGGCAACGCCGGTCAGATGGAACTCGTGCAACACAAAAACCTCCTCTCTCCTCCCGTGAGAACCCTCGGAGGAGCCAACAAGGGACAAGCCCCCCGAAACCGCCGCCAGCGTAGGGAAGGGGCCTGCTTCCGTCAATGTGGGAATGGTCGGCCCCTCTCCCCTTCCCCTTCTTCCCCTCTCCTGGCTACACTGTGCTCCCTTTCAGGGGTACCCTCGGAACACGCATGCCCCGCCGCCCTCTCAATGCCTTGCTGGCCTCCCTTCTCCTGCTGCTTCCTGCGGTGGTGGGGGCGGCCAGCTTCAAGTACCTGGAGGATGAGATCGCCTTCACGGTCAATCCCCTCCACGAATCCACCATGGCGGAGACCCGTGTGGACGAGCTGCTGTTCGAGGGGTTGTATGGGCCGGCGGCCAACGAGGTGCCCGAGCCCCGCCTGGCGGAGACGGGGGAGCTGGTGGCGGGGGGCAAGGCCATGGTGGTCACCCTCAAGGGGGGCCTGAAGTGGAGTGACGGTCAGCCCATCACCGCCCAGGACGTCGCCTTCTCCATCAAGGCCTTCCAGAGCCCGGAGACCGACTCCCCCGACCGGGGACGTCTCGCCTTCGTCCAGTCCACCGAGATCATCAGCCCCCGTCAGATTCGCCTGAACTTCACCCACGCCATCCCCGATCCCCGGGAGCATCTCTATTTCAAGGTCATTCCCTCCCATGTCTTCCAGGGCAACCCCGCCGTGCTCCGCAGCCACCCCTTCTCCCAGAAGCCGGTCACCAGCGGTCCCTACACGGTGGTGCAGCGCCAGGAGGGGTCCTGGAAGTTCGCCCGCAACCCGTCGGCCTTGCGTCCTCCCCAAATCGCCGAGACCTCGGCCATCGAGCGTCCCGACAAGTCCACCCAGGTGTGGGCGGTGGAGAATGAATCGGCCCACGGCATCGTTCAGGTGACCCCCGAGGCCGCCGCCCGCCTTCAGGCCAGCCGATGCTGCCGCCTGGAGGAGTATCCGGTGCGGGCCTGGTGGTATCTGGCCTTCAACGCCCGCAACGCCCCCCTCAACGAAAAACCCGTCCGAGACGCCATCGCCAGAGCCCTCAACCGAGGCGAGGCGCTGAAGGCGGTAGGGGGAGGAGATCTCATCACCGGCCCCTTCGTCAATTCCTCCAAGTACTACAACACCACCGTCCAGGCCATCCCCTTTGACGTGGCCGGCGCCGGCAAGAAGCTGGAGGTGGCGGGGTTTCGCAAGGCAGGGAAGTTCTACGCTCGCAACAACAAACCCTTGGAATTGCGCCTGTTCTACCACGGAGCCCTGGGGGAGGCGGGCAAGCTGGCGGCCTACGCGATTCAGGGGCAGCTCCTGGAAGCGGGGATCAAGATCCAGGATCCGGTGCTGGTAGAAGGGAGCAACTGGCGCAAGCGCATCCTCCAGGACAAGGCCTATGACCTGGTGCTGTCCAGTTGGAACTTTGGCCCCGGTGAGGACATTCGGGAGCTGTTCCATTCCCAGGGGGCATTGAACTTCACCGGCTGGAGCGACCAGTACACCGACAACCTCTTGGACCAGACCCGCAAGGTCTCCGATCCAGCCCAACAGCAGGCCTTCTACCGGGACATTCACAAGCATGTTGCCGAGGCCGTTCCCTACGTCTTCTTGTGGAGTCCCAGGGTCAATTCAGCTTTGCGCCGGGAAGTACGGAACGTCTACATCCAGGCGTTCTACTACTTCACCCAGTTCCCCCAGTGGCAGCTCTGATCCTTTTCCAAGCCTCCTCCCCTCCCCTCGCCGGTTCCTGCGGGTGCCAATGATCGCCCCCGGTTCCCGCTTTCTGCTTCAGAAGGCCTCCTCCCTGGCGGCGGTGGTCGTGGCAGCGTCGGCGGTGTTCGGGGGCGTTCTGTGGTTGTCTCCCGGATCTCCTGCGGCCGATGGGGAAGGTTCCCCCTCCTTCCTGGGGTGGCTGGGGAGTTTCTGGATGGGGGTGTTGACCGGAGACCTGGGAATCAGTCACCGGGGCCTGCCGGTGTTGACCCTGGTGGGGAACGGGGCCCTGCGAACCCTCCCCCTGGTGGGCCTGGCCCTCCTGATGGCGGTCATCCTGGGCCTTCTGCTGGCTTCCACAGCCCGACTCCTCCCCCCCTCTCTCCGCTCCCTGTTTCTCCTTCTGGTGCAAGGGGTTTCCCTGGTTCCCTTGTTTCTTCTGGCTTACGCCGCCTCCGCCTGGGGAGCCGATCCCACCAACCACCCCACCCTGACCTTCCTGGCCGCCGCCCTGGCCCTGACCGTGGGCAACGGAGCCCTCGGGGAAGCAACCCTTCATCTGGAAGCCGAACTGGCGGATCTGTTGGATCGGGACTACATCCATGCCACCCGCAGCCGAGGAGCCTCCCTGTGGCGGCACCTGGCCCCTTCCATGTGGATTCAAGGGGCGACGGTCATGGCAGGGAAGGCGCCGGGGCTCCTGGGAGGGGCCCTCATCGTGGAGTGGGTGCTGACCCTCCCCGGCTGGGGCTATTACGGCTACGCAGCGGCTCGCAACGAGGATTTTCCCCTGCTGATGGCCATTGCCGTGGCGGCCACCTTCTCCGTTGCCCTGTTGCAGTGGGTGGCCGAAGCGGTGAGGGTGGCGGTGGACCCCCGCCTGCGCCAGAAGGGAAGGGCGCCGTGACCGCCCGCCTGCGCCTCATCTTCGGGGGAGCCGTCTTCCTGGCCCTGCTCCTGGCTCGTCTGGCCGCCATCTCCATTGAGGCCTCCCCGGTGGGGGACCTGTCCCTGCGCTTCGCTCCCCCCGCCGCCGGTCATCCCCTTGGGTTTGACCATCAAGGGAGGGACATCGTTCTGCGCCTCGTGGACGGGGTGGAGGCGTTTTTCGGGCCTGGACTGGCCGCCGCCGCCCTCGCCCTGGTTCTGGGGACCCTGGGGGGAGCCCTGGCAGGGTTCGCCACTTCCCCCTGGCTGCGCCTCCCGGTCACCTTCCTGCTGACCCTCATCGCCGCCATTCCTCGGCTGGTGGCGGTGGTGGTGGTGATGGCCCTGTGGGTGGCCTCCCTGGATTCACCGGGGGAGCACCCCACCGTCCGCCTGTATTTGCTGGCAGGTCTGGTGGGACTGACCTCGGTGCCCCAGGTGGCGGAGGCAGTCCGGGACAAGGTGCATCGCTTCCGGGTGGAGGAGTTCGTGGAGGCGGCCCGGGCCCATGGCCTGTCCCCTCCCCGCATCCTCTTCCGCCACATCCTGTGGGCCAATTGCCGCCCCCTTCTCTACCGGGAGTCCTGCTTTGCCTTCGCCTCCTTTCTTCTGGTGGAGACCTCCCTCTCCTACCTGGGGGATTATGGGGTTCCGGATCGCTACCCCTCCTGGGGAAACCTCCTGGCCGGCATGAAGACCCAAGCCCTGTACGGCCTGAGTCCCGGCCTCCTGGCCCCTGCCCTCCTCCTCTCCCTGACCTTGATGGGATTGACGATCCTGGGACAGGCCCTGGGAGAGGAGAGGGTCCCATGACCCCCTCCCTGTCCCTCTCGAAGCTCACCTTGCAGGCCGGGCATCGAACCTTGGTGAAGGGGGCGTCTCTCCAAGTATCGGAAGGAGAAACTCTTGGAATTGTTGGAGAGTCTGGCTCAGGCAAGACCGTACTTCTGAGGGCCTCCCTGGGCCTGTCCACCATAGAGCCGGGAGTGACGGAGGGCTCGGTGTCCCTTCACCTGGGCTCTCAAGGCCGGGCGAATTATCAAGGCCCCCGCACCTCCCGAGGGATTCGCCGGGCCCTGTCCACCTTGCGACCGGGGGCGGTGGGCATGGTGTTCCAGGATCCCCGGGGGTCCCTCAATCCCTGCTTCACCGTGTCGCGGCACCTGGAGGAAGTGGCTCCCGGGGAGGCCCTGCAATGGCTGGAAAAGGTCCACATCCGCGACCCCAAAGAGGTGCTGAATCGCCATCCCCATGAATTGTCGGGGGGAATGGCTCAACGAGTCATGGTGGCCCTGGCCCTGGCCTCCCGCCCCGCCCTGCTGCTGGCGGATGAGCCCACCACCGGCCTGGACGCTCACCTTCGCATTGAAGTGGTGCGACTGATCGCCGAGGCCCTGGCAGGAACCGATGCACCGGGTGGAGAGCCTCGTTCGGGGGTGGTCATCTCCCATGACTTGGAAGTGGTGGGGCGGTTGTCCCGTCGGGTGGTGGTGATGCTGGCGGGGAGGGTGCTGGAAACCGGTCCCTCCTCGTCCCTTCTCGATCCAGAAGGGGCCCTTCATCCCTACACTCGCTGGTTGGTGGAGAGGGCCCGTATCCTCAAGGCGGGCTCCCTCCCCTCTTTCGTTCCCACAGCGACCTCTCCGTCCCCCGACTTCATCGGCTGCCCCTTCCTGCCCCGTTGCCCCCTGGTGGCTTCTCGCCCCTCCCTCCTGGAGAAGTGCCGTACCACCTTCCCCACCACCGCTTTCCACCAGCCTGACCATGCCGTTGCCTGCCACGCCAGGGAGGAGGGGCCATGAGCGTCCTGTCCTGCCGGGGGCTGGTGAAGAGGCATGGGCGGGATCCCCGCACTCCAGCAGCAGTGGATGGGGTCGATCTGGAGGTGGCTCCGGGGGAGGTGGTGGCCATCGTGGGAGAGAGCGGCTCGGGAAAGACCTCCCTGGGCAAGGCGGTCTTGTTCATCGATCCCCCCACTTCAGGCACGGTGACCTGGGCGGGACGGGATCCCCGCACCTTTTCGGCGCAGGACTGGCTGGAGGCACGGCGGCGCCATCAGATGGTCTACCAGAATCCCTTCGCCTCCCTCAACCCGGGACTGACCGTTCGCCAGCATCTGGAGGAGACCGCCCGGGTGGTAGCGAAGTTGCCAGCGGCAGAGGCACGAAACGCCGTCCATGACGCTCTTTCTGGAATGGGACTCCTCCATCGGGCCGAGGCTCGTCCCCATCAACTTTCTGGAGGTGAGAAGAGGCGAGCCACCGTGGCCCGCGCCCTCCTCCCCGATCCCCATCTGCTGGTGGCCGACGAACCCACCTCGGGCCTGGATGCCGCCGTCAAGACCGAGGTCCTGGCTGCCTTGCTGGCGGTGCGAAGGGCTACCACTTCGGTCCTGTGGATCACCCACGACCTGGAGGTGGTGCGAGCGGCAGCCTCTCGGCTCCTGGTGATGTTTGCGGGAAAGGTGGTGGAGGAGGTGAGGACCGGAGATCTTCTTTCCGTCGAGCATCACCCCTACACCTGGGCCCTCCTCAAGGCGGGGCGCTGGGAAGCCACTCCTTCCCCCGCCGACCTTTCCGGGGTCGATGAGCCTTTGGGCGATTCCACGGAAAAGGGTTGCGCCTGGCGAAGCCGCTGTCCCATCTCCCTTCCCGGAAAGGACAGCCCCTGCGCCCTCCTCGCCCCTTCCCTGGTAGGAAGAGGTCCTCATCACTCGGTAGCCTGTCATCGGGAAGGCGAGTGGGTGGCCGCAGCACCGTCTTCTCCCCAACGGAAAGTTCCCGGATGATCCCCCAGCTCCCTTCTCCCATCCCGGAAACGGTCCATCCCTCCCCTCCCGCAGCCCTTCCCGAGTCTGGTAGCATGGAGGGCAGGCGGGTGGAGCGTGATCGGACCATGCTCGGCCTCTCTCCTCCCTGCGTTGACCTGGCCTGGTGTCCTTTACACGTCGCCGGCCTCCCAGCCGGCACACCGCCCTTCGGGGTACTGTCCCCCGAGGAGGGATCGCTCTCACCGTGAACCCTGGCTTTTCAACACGCCGCCTCTTCGCTGCCCTGGGCCTCTTTTCTATGGTCCTGGTGGGAGGAACCGCCTCATCCGCCGACACCGCCGCTCGGGTGATTTCCCCCTCCCGAGAGGGGCATGCCATGAACCCTCGGTGGAACCTTCAGGGCACCCGGATCGGCTACGAAGTCAACTATCCCGACCGCAAGTTCACCGAGATGTTCATCGCCGATGTGGAGGCCCGCACCGAAAACCGGGTGGCCGCTCCGGTGGCAGGAGGGGGGCGCACCGGTGGACGCCTGCCGGTGGTTCATCAGCTCTCCTGGCATCCCCAAGGCAGCCTGTTTGCCTATTCCGCCTCCGATCCCTCCGGCAACTATGACGTGTTCGTTCACACCGTGGGACGGGGATTCGGCCAGCCGGCCGTCACCGACGGAGGCCCGGCGTTCTCTCCCAACGGCCAATCGGTGGCCTACGTGACCGCCGCTTCCGGTTCGGGAGAAATCTGGATCCTGGATCTGGCCCGCCTGGAGCAGGGGCCCAGGAAGCTCCTGGGTTCCCCCACCGCCAAGGTGGACCTGGCCTGGACCCCCGACAGCCGGGGGCTTCTCTATGAGGTGCTGGGGGACAATGGCGACAACCTGGTGCTGATTCCCGACGTCACCCGCCCCGACATGACCCGTCGCCTCACCGACTGGAAATCCAGCCAGATCCGAGGCTCGGTGGCCCAGGACGGCAAGACCGTGGCCTTTTATTCCAACTATGGGCAGAAGGACTCCACCCGGTTCGACCTGTATGTCTTGTCCCTCCTCGGCGGTGCCGCCCGCAAGATCGCCTCGGATGCCATCCCCAACGGCGGCCATGGCCCCTCGTGGACCCCCGACGGTCAGGGAGTCGTGTATGCCCAGAGGGATCCCTCCCGGGGGGATCCGGTCTGCATCGCCTGGGCAGCAGGCGGCCCCACTCGTTGCCTCTCCACGGACACCCGAAACAACATCGACCCGGACGTGGTGGGCAAAGGAGGGCTGTGGAGGGTGACCTTTGCCTCCCAGGCGGCCACCTCTTCCGATGACAAGACCTGGAGGCGGGTCTACGTCATGGACATTGCCCCAGGAAAGGGACCATGAACTCATCCCTGAACAGGAATCCTCGTCTGGGAGCTGTCCTCCTGGCCCTGGTTCTCGCCCCCCTCCTCGGGTCTGGGGCCATCGGCTCCTCCCCTGCCCTCGCCCAGGAAGTGGACGTGGACGCCTGGAGGCGGGAGATCGCCCGGGCCCGCATCCTGTTCAAGAAGAAGCAGTTCGCCGAGGCCCTGGTGGCGCTGAAGGGGGCCACCGCCGACGGGCCGGGAAGCCGAGATGCCGATGCCCTCACCTTCCTGGGAGCCACCGCCGAGGAGCTCCTGGACCTTCCCGCCGCCCGTGCCGCCTACCGAAGAGCGGTGGAAGCAGGAGGAGAGGGGGCGGGGGCCGAAGAGGCCCGGGCCTCCCTTTCTCGCCTGGAGGGGAGCCTGGGGGAAGTGACCTTCTCCTTTTCCGGATGGACCCCTGAGACGGGAATTTCCCTTGAATTTCAGGGAGTTGTTCTTGATCCCCGCATCAAGAGCTACCTATCTCGCCTGGAGGTTTCCTTCAAGACCTCTCCCCCCACTCCCGGTCCCCACCTGCTTCCCGCCGGGACCTGGCAACTGGCGGGGGTTCCCTTTGAGGTGGTGGCGGGGGAAGCACGAACGGTGTCGGTGGTTCCCCCGCGCAAGAGGCCGGGGAGAATTCTCCTGGTGGCGTTGGGGGCTGGATCGGGGTGGTTTGGGGGAGCGGGAGAGGCGGGGCTGACCCCCTTCAGCGGTGGGCTCCGCCTTGGATTGGAGGGGCGTCTCCTCACCCTGCCCAAGGGCTCCCTGCGCGTGGGCGGAAGGGGAGTCCTGGACGTAATGGGCTCGGAAAGTCTGGGAGACATCCACGCCGATGGAGAGACCGCCCGGGGCACGGCGACGAGGGTAGGAGGAGAAGTGGGGGTGGCCCTGGACCTCCGTGTTGGCCCAAGAACCCAGCTCATTCCCGCTGTGGGATACGGAGTCTCCGCCCTTTCCGGAGCCTGGTTCCCGGCGACAGCAGCCTATGACAACCAGGGGCAGGCTCTCATCGAAACCGGCCAGCTCCAAACCGTTGCCCTGGCCCATGGACCTTCCCTGCGAATGGGAGTCAGCCAGGGGCGCCCCACCGGTCCCTCCCTGTTCCTGGAAGGGGGACTGGAGATCCTCTTCGCGGCGGCTCAGAGCCCCGGAGAGGGAACGGTCCAGGGAGGAGTCGGGGGAGAAACCTTCGCCCAGGCCCAGGTCACCTCCTCTTCAAAAACCTTCCTCACGGCGGGCATCCGAGCCGGATTTGCCTTCCGCAAGTAGGAGGTCCTTGTGTCCCCTCGCATTCCCTTCCTCTTCCATCTCCTCCCCCCCCTGCTGGCCCTCCTCGCCGGCTGCCAGCCCCTGTTCGTGCCCACCCAGATCACCGACGGGGACGGGGACGGGGTGGATGCCCGGGAAGATTGCAACGACCTGGCTACCGGCACCTGGCCGGGAGCCCCTGAGGCCTGTGACGGGACTGACAACGACTGCGACGGAGAGGCGGACGAGGGGTTGACGTTTGAGACCTTCCACCTGGATGGGGACGGAGACGGTTGGGGGGATCCCGAGGTCACCCAATCCACCTGCGACGGGATCCCCATGGGATACGTGGTGGACAATACCGATTGCGATGACTCCGACCCCACCCGCAACAACAGCGACTCCGATGGGGATGGCTACGACACCTGCGATGAGGACCCGGGGGACGGGGTCGACACCGTGGACTGCAACGACGTAGACCCGGGGCTCAACCTGGACGACGTGGACCAGGATGGGTTCGACACCTGTGAGGGGGATTGTGACGACCTCTCCGCCGCCGCCAACCTGTCCGATGTGGACGGCGACGGATATGTCACCTGCGATTCGGTTTATCCCGACTGCGACGACGAAGACCCGGAGTACAACTGGGACGATGCCGATGGGGACGGAGTTTCCAGTTGCGATGACCCCCGGGATTGCGACGATTCCGACCCCGCCGTTCTCACCTTGGACGGGGATGGGGACGGATACGATTGCCAGACCGATTGCGACGACGAGGACACCCAGATTCATCCCGGCGCCGCCGAGCGGTGCAATGGCATCGATGACGATTGCGATGGTGAGATCAACGCCGACGATCCGGTGGCGGGGGAGTTGGACGGGGACGGGGATGGTCAAAGGGAGTGCCAGGGGGACTGCGACGACGACAACCCGGAGCGCTACACCGGCCTCCCCGAGAGCTGTGACGGCATCGACAACGACTGCGACCTGAATGTCCCGGGGACCGAAGGAAACAGCGATGGAGACGCCTTTCGCATCTGCGAAGGGGACTGCGATGACGCCCGCAGCAGCGTGTATCCCGGAGCCGCCGACGTGTGCGACAGCGTGCTGGACAATAACTGCGATGAAGCCACCGACCCCATGGAGGGGGACGCCGACGGAGATGTCTACGCTGAGTGCGGAGGGGACTGCGACGACGAGGACGACACCGTTCACCCCGGAGCCACCGACGTTTGCGACGGGGTGAACGACAACGACTGCAACCTGGCCACCGACCCCATGGAGGGGGACGGGGATGGGGACTCCTTCACCGAGTGCGAGGGGGATTGCAACGACGCCCGATCCGGGTCCTACCCCGGCGCCACCGAGTCCTGCAACGCCTACGACGATGACTGCGACGGCAGCACTGACGAGCAGAACGCCTCAGGATGCGAGGACTACTACGGGGATGTGGACAACGACACCTATGGAGCGGGAGCGGCGGCCTGCCTCTGCGCCCCCAACGCCATCTACGAGGTTCTCTCCGACACCGATTGCAATGACGCCGATGCTACGGTCAAACCGGGGGCCACGGAGACCTGCAACGGTCATGACGACGACTGCGATGGTGCCTCCGATGAGCAGAACGCGTCGGGGTGCGTGAACTACTACGGGGACGTGGACAACGACACCTATGGAGCAGGAGCGGCGGCCTGCCTCTGCGCCCCGACCGCTACCTACGAGGTCCTTTCCAACAGCGATTGCAACGACGGAAACGCCGCCGTGAAGCCAGGAGCCACCGAGGCCTGCAACGGCTACGACGATGACTGCGACGGTACCCCTGACGAACAGAACGCGTCGGGGTGCGTGAATTATTACGGGGATGTGGACAACGACACCTTCGGAGCGGGCTCCGCCGCCTGCCTTTGCGCTCCCAACGCTACCTACGAGGTCATTTCCAATACCGATTGCAACGACAGCAATTCCGCCGTCAAGCCTGGGGCGACCGAGGCCTGCAACGGGTATGACGACGACTGCGACGGAACCCCCGATGAGCAGAACGCCTCGGGATGTACCAATTATTACGGCGATGTGGACAACGACACCTATGGCGCGGGGGCCTTTGCCTGTCTCTGCTCTCCCAACGCCACCTATGAGGTCATTTCCAGCAACGACTGCAACGACGGAAACGCCTCCATCCGGCCGGGAGCCACCGAGACCTGCAACGGCATCGACGATGACTGCGACGGCAACGGGGACGAAGGGTTCGATCTGGACGGGGACACCTACACCACCTGCGAAGGGGACTGCAACGACGGAAACGCCGCCGTGAAGCCAGGGGCCACCGAGACCTGCAACAACGTGGACGACGACTGCGACGGTACCACCGACGAGGGGTTCGACGTGGACGCCGACACCTACACCACCTGCGAAGGGGACTGCAACGACGGAAACGCCGCCGTGAAGC
>CAYRTW010000022.1:0-5248 GCA_964426935.1 uncultured Rickettsiales bacterium | reverse complement strand
CGACGAGGGGTTCGACGTGGACGCCGACACCTACACCACCTGCGAAGGGGACTGCGACGATGCTCGGGACGACGTATATCCCGACGCCCCGGAGACCTGTGGCGATGGCATCGACAACAACTGCGACGCCGAGATCGCCCTCCTTTGGGACGATCCCTTCCAAGGAGAAGACGGGGACGATTACCTGCCCTTCACCAATGACGCCACCAACAACGCGGTCACCTACAGCGCCAGCCAGGATGCCCTCCGCATCCTCAACAACCAGGATGACCTGGGAAGCCGGGCGGTGGCCGACCTCACCGTCTATCCCGGTTCAGGCATCACCGCCTCCTTCGACCTGCGCTTCCGGGACGACGGGGACGAGGGGCTGACCTTCGGTTTCCTGTCGGCCACGGCGGATCTGAGCGGCACCTGGCACACCGGCTCGGGGCTGGCCTATACCGACGTGGGCCATATGTCGGTGGAGTTCGACACCAAGGATAGCGGCTCCTACGATCCCTCTTCCGACCATGTGGGCGTGGACATCACCTCGGAAAACTCCCTCTGGGACGACGTCCTGGTGGAAAACGATTTCAACGACGACGACCAGTGGTTCACCGTCACCGTGGAACTCCGATTTGAGGACCCCCTGGTGGGAGGGGATGAGGACGTGGTAACCATCGCCCTCCTCAGCGAAGACGGGCTGTCGTCGGACGTTTTCGTGGTGGGCCTCGCCGAAGGAGTGGACTTCACCGACTCCCTGCGGACCACCCTGACCCGGGTCGGTTTCACCGCCTCATCCGACACCGATGGGCAGCGCACCTACCTTCGCAACGTTCACGTCGAGTGCATTGAGGACTAGCCCCTGTGAAATCCGTTTCCCCTCCCCTCCCCTTCCTTCTCCTGCTCCTCGGCCTCGCCGCCGGCTGCCTGGAGCCCTTTGCAGGGGGCGACGCCGATGGGGACGGCTTCCGCGCCCAGGAGGACGGGGATTGTGACGATTCCGACCCGGCGGTGTATCCGGGTGCCACCGATTTGATCTGCAATGGCATCGACAACGACTGCGATGGAGAGCCCGAACCGGGAAGCCTGGATGGGGACGGAGATGGGGCGGGCGCCTGCGATGGCGATTGCGACGATGGCAACGCCGCCCTCCGGCCAGGGGATGGGGATCTGGACAGTTACTCCTCCTGCGGACCGGTCCCTGACTGCAACGACGAGGACCCCGCCGTTCATCCTGGAGCGGACGAGGGCTGCGATGGGGTGGATTCCAACTGCGACGGCACCCCCGGAGTTCTGGAGAGCGACCAGGACGGCGATTCCTATCTTGGCTGCGGAGGGGATGCCGATTGCAACGATCAGGATCCCGGTGTTCATTCCGGTGCCGCTGAAGGGTGTGATGGCATCGACAATGACTGCGACGGGGCTCCCGATGTTTCGGAGAAAGACGCCGATGGGGATGGCTATCGCCCCTGTGATGTCGCCTCCGACTGCGATGACACCGATCCCCTGGTGGCGCCGGGAGTGGCGGAGGCCTGCAACGGGGTGGACGACGACTGCGACGGGGCACTGGATCCTTCCGAAGCCGACGCCGACGCCGACGGAACCGCCGCTTGTCAGGGGGATTGCCTGGACTCGGACCCCTCCCTCAACCTCAATGATGTCGATGGAGACGGTCTCTCCACCTGTACCGGCGATTGCAACGACGAAGACGATTCTCTCCAGCGTCTGGATGCCGACGGCGATGGCCTGTCCTCTTGTGCTGGAGACTGTGACGATGAGGATCCTGTGGTGGGACCGGGAAATCCGGAGATCTGCGATGGCAAGGATTCCGACTGCGATGGCGCCCCCAGCCCGTTGGAGATCGACAGCGACGCCGATGGAGTTCCCGGATGCGGTGGGGACTGCGATGACGATGCTCCCGAGACCCATCCCGGGGCCACCGAGTTGTGCGATGGGGAGGACAACGACTGCAACGGCGCCATCCCCCCCACCGAGGCCACCGACGTGGACACCGATGGGTATCCCCTCTGCTCCGACTGCAACGATGGTGACCCGGCAATCCATCCCGACGCCGAAGAAGCCTGCGACGGAGAGGACACCGACTGCAATGGAAGCGTGCCCTCGGATGAGACCGATGGCGATCTGGATGGAACCCCCACCTGCGGGGACGACTGCGACGACTCCAATCCCAGCGTGTATCCGGGAGCCGTGGAGATTTGCGGAGATGGATTGGACAACGGCTGCACGGGAGGATTCCTGATCAACGCGTCCTTTGAAACCGGCGGGGCCGACATTCCCTCCTCCAGCTATTCATGGCCCACCGACTCCCTCCCTTCCGTGTTGGACGACGACGGAAACGCATACCTGCGCCTGGTCTCCGCCTCCCCCTCCCACGGCGGGCGTTTCTTCGCCGCCACCGCCACCCAGTTCCATCAGGGGTTCCTGGTCTCCTTCCGAATGAGAACGGTGGGAACGGGGGGCGAGGGGCTGGTGCTGGCCCTGGTGTCGGATTCCACCCTGCTGAGCAGCAGTTGGAACTTGGGAGGGGATCTGGCCTTCTCCGGGCTGAATGGCTGGGGAGTGGAGTTGGACACCTCCTTCACCGCCGGGATGGACCCCTTGAGCAACCATGTGGGCCTTGACGTGTCCTCGACCGTGTCGGTGGCCGCCGAGAACCTGTCCCTGGTGGATCTGGAGTCAGGGGCCTGGGTGGACGTGGAAATGGAGGGCTGGAAGGAGTTGGAGGGAGACTCCTCAGGGACCCTCATCGTCACCCTGGAAGACGAGGCGGGAACAGTGGAGTCGTTCACCTTCACCTCCGCCAATGGGCTGGATCTCTCCTTCCTCACCGGCAGCCCCCTGTGGGTGGGGGTCACCGCTGCCACCTCCGACAGCCAGTACCAGGAAATCGACCTTGATGACGTCCAGGTCTCCTGCTACGAGGGAGCCTGAGCCATGCGGACCCCCTTTCTTGCCCTCCTTGCCCTCTCCCTCCCCGCCTGCCTTGAGCCTCGTTTCACCGAGGCCGATGGCGACGGAGATGGGGTGCCCTACGCCGCCGATTGCGACGACGCCGACCCTTCCCGCCATCCCGGAGCCCCGGAAGGGTGCGATGGAATCGATAACGATTGCGATGGCCTCCCCTCCTTGGAAGAAGAAGACTCTGACCAGGACGGGTTCTTTCCCTGCCAGGGAGACGAAGGGCTCTGCGCCGATGATCCCGCCCTCACTCCTGAGGACCTGGATGGGGACGGAGTTTCCACCTGTCAGGGAGACTGCAACGATGAGGATGGCAACGCCTTTCCTGGCAACGTAGAGGATCCCGATGATGGGGCCGACTCGGACTGTGACGGAAGTCTGGCCCCCGAGGAAACCGACGGCGATGGGGACGGTTACAGCCTGCTGGGGGGGGACTGCGACGACACCGACGTAGCCGCCTCTCCGAATCTTCCCGAGTCCCCCTGCGACGGAATCGACACCGACTGCAACGGCACGGTGGACCCGTTGGAAACTGACAACGACGGCGACGGCTACAACGAGTGCCAGGGAGACTGCGACGACGCCGATGACAATCGGGGCCCCGGGGAAGCCGAGATCCAATGCAGCGGCGAGGATGAGGACTGCGACGGATTCCTCTCCCCGGAGGAAACCGATGCCGATGGAGACGGGTTCCCGGTGAACTGCCCCACCCTCAACGTCGAAGCCACCGGCACCCCCGATTGCGACGACACCCACCCCTCGGTCCACCCCACCCTCTATGACTATCAGAGGACGGAGGTATGCAGCAACGGCGAAAACGACGACTGCGACGGCTCCGATCCCTCGGATTTCATCGATACCATCTTCACCCATGATTTCGATGTGGGGGGAGACGGCCTTCTGGGCCCTGACCAGTCGGACTTTCTGGCCACCCTGGACACCGATGGGTTCAACGCCGACACCAACGCCTTCGCCCTGACCCGCTCCTATCGCGATGAGCAGGGGAGGATGTTTGGAGCGGCGCCGGCCAGCTTCCCTGAAGGAGTGGCCCTTCATGCCACCTGGGAGTGGAACCTTGCTCCCGGAGGAAACGGGGTGGCTCTGGTGCTGGTGCCCGCAGACCCCTTCCTGGACAGCCCGGGAACCTGGTCCAACGACGCCGAGCAGTACCTGGGGGAGGTCGCCTCGGGAGTGGGTGATGGGCTTGGATATGCGGGAATGACCGTGAGCGAGGACAGCCCCTCCAGCCAGCCTGTCGCCCTGGCCTTCCGCACCGGTGCGGTGGATCAGGTCACCCTGGAGGACGGAGGACCGGGGCGGATCCTGGACTCCCGCACCCTCGCCACCGACCTGGACGACGGCAACACCATCACCCTCTATGTGGATCTCACCTACGTCTGGGATGAGGGTCTGGCGATGATGATCTTCACCGCCGAGGTCACCGTGGACAGCGCCCTCACCGGTACCGAAAGTTTCACCCTGCGATCCGCCGACCTGGGGATGGGCGCCACCTCCTGGTTCGTGGGCCTCACTGCTGCCAATCCTGCCGCCGATGCCGCCGGCACCCCCCGCTACCACCGCATCAATCAGGTCAACATCCGATGCCTTTGAGAGGATTCATGCCTGTCCCCCATTTCCCCCGATTTCTGTCTCGCCTCCTCGCCTTCACCGTGGCCACCCCCTTGTTCCTGCCCGTGGGATGGGCCCAGGCGGATGAGGACGAAGACCGGGTGGAGCCTGCCGGCGAGAGCGCCCGGGGAGCCCCCAACGCCGAAGCCCGGAACTCCCTGGAGGAGGCGGACCGCCTGTTCAAGGAAGCCCGAGATGCCCGCAAGGATCGGCGCCCTGACGAGGCCCGCCTTCTCGCGGAGAGAGCTCTGGAGGCCTGTGAAGCCGCCCTCAAGGCCGACGCCTACGCCTCCGACGGGCTCCTGAAGAGGGCCCTGGTCCAGGAATTTCTGGGAAGTTACGAGGCCGCCCGGGGAGACGCCAAGGCCTATCTGGTGGCGGAGCCGGTGGAGGGCAGGCGCTATGACGGCCGGGCCATCCTGGAGAGATTGGAGGTGAGGGCGGGCTTCCACAGCGCGGTGGCCAATCCGGTGCGGGACCTGGGGGTGGGACTGACCTTTTCTGGGCTGGGGGGAGCCGGCGCAGGCCTGGCCCTGGTGCTGGCAGGAGTTGCCGAAAGCCGGGCGAGCAACCGCGCCTTTGATGAGGACCTTTACAACGAAGCCGAAAAGACCCACACCGCCGGGTTCATCACCTTGGGTGCAGGCGCGGGAGTGGC
>CAYRTW010000021.1:12302-36170 GCA_964426935.1 uncultured Rickettsiales bacterium | reverse complement strand
CCGCCGATCCGATTCCTTCAGGGGGCGCACCAGGATGGGGGGAGGAGCAAACCAGGACATCTCAGGGACCGGAAGGGGGAGGAAAGGGGGAGAGAGGGGAGGGAGAGGATAGCGTATCGAAGGGATTCCTGCCCTGGGAGGGATTCCCCACCCTGCCGGACTTTTGGGGCAGGTTCAGCTCAACCCACACCGGGCAGAAACCGCGTCCCAGAGGGATTTTCCTTCCCCAGGCCCTTCTTGGGTATAGGGGAGAAGGTGGGTGACTCGGGACTGGCGGTCAAACCAGAATCCCCCTCCGGGACCGGGCACCTCTCGGCGGCAGGCCAGCCAGAGGACCGTATCTGCCCCTTCCTCGGCCGTTCTCAACCTGCCGGCGAGGGTGGCGTGGAAGCGGGGCATGGCGGAGCGCACGGCCGGGGTGTCGGCCCAACCGGGGTGCATGGCGGCGAACCAGGGGCGCTCCCCATGGCGAGCCCCCCACTCCTGGTTGAGCACCACCTGGATGCGCTTGGCCCTGGCGTAGGCGGTCATGCCGTCAAAGGGGGAGTCGTCGTTGTCCAGATGGGCCAGATCCAGTTTCCGGGCATACATCCCGCCCGAGGACACCGTCAACACTCGTCCTGAAGAGGAGGCCCGGAGCCGGGGAAGAAGGAGACGGGTCAGCAGAAAGGGCCCCAGGACGTGGGTGGCCAGAGTGGTCTCGAAGCCCTCCGCAGTCACCTCCCTCTCGTTGGCCATCATGCCGGCGTTGTGGACCAGGACGTCCACCTTCTCCCCTTCCCACCTCTCCGCAAAGGCTCGAACGCTGGAAAGCTCAGCCATGTCAATAACTTGAGTCCATACCTGTGCGGACGGGAAGGCCTCCCGGATCCGGACCACCGCCTCCTGCCCGCGAGAGGGATTCCGGCACAGAAGGCCCACCTCCGCCCCCCTCTCCGCCAGGCCTCGGGCGGTGGCGAATCCGATTCCCGAATTGGCCCCGGTCACCAGGCACACCTTCCCGGTCAAATCCACGGCGAGGTCCCCGGGGGTGAACTGAAGGGAGTGGCGGCGAAACCCAGAGGCATCGAAGGAGTAGTAGATGGAGGCGTCCAGCAGGGAGGACGTGAGGCGATGCCAGAGACCGGGTGGGGGAGGAGGGGAGGTCACCTGAGGCTATCGAGCCCTCATCCGGTTGTTCTTGGGGTTGTGTTCCACTTCGGCAAGCTCCAGGGCCTCCATCAGGGGAGGAATGTACATGGCGAAGCGTCCTCGCAGTCCCTTCTTGAGGCCATACCAGCCTCCCACCGGGTTGTCCTCGGCCCGGGCCCAGGCCTCCACCGTGCCCGGGGCTGCCGGCTTCTGTTCATCGGCGGAGCCCAGCAGGATCCAATCCCCGTGCGCCTTCAGCATGGCCTGGAGATCCTCGATACAGCGCAACCGGTAGCTGAGTCGGGTGGAACCCACCTGGCAGACCAGGGAGGGGGGATCGGAGGTTTCGTCCCGATACAGGGTGTACTCGGAGGTTCCGCTGGGGGTCTTCAACTGCCAGGGGTCTTCCCGGGTACCGTTGCCGTTGATGTTGGTCATCGTTTCGCTTCCCATGAAGTGAGAGGAGGGGGCCCTGCCCCCAGTATAGCGGGGGACCTGGGCCAACGGTCATGCCTGGGAAAGCCCCGCCGGTGTATGTTTCCCAAACCTCATTCATGGAACCACCTTGGCTGCTTTCCTTCCCACCCTTCTCCTTCATGGCACCGTGGCAGGGGTCACCGTGCTTTACCCTGACGGACTCCCTCCTCGCACCGAGGTCCTCCTCAATGAGGTGGAACTGGAGCGGCGATCCGGGGAGGGGAATTCCCAACCCATTCAGTCAATTACATTATTCATTCCCGGGGCCAACGGTGGGGACGGAGGGACGGCCATGGGGGTGGACGTGCTTTCCCCGGGGGAGCGATGGCGGTTTGACCTGGTGGCTGCCCGGGTGGGGTGGACCCCCCGGGGATTGGGCCAGGGCATGGAGCGTCTCTCCTCTCCCACCCTCCACCCCTACACCCTCTCTGGACTCCGCTACAGCGACGACCTTCTGCCCCGCTCCTTTCTTCTCCACCTGGGAGGGAGCACCGATCTGGGGGAGGTTTCCACCGAGGAGGCGGTCGCCTTCAGCTTCTCTCAGTGGAACGGAGTGGGGTGTTCGGGATTTCAGTTCGTCTACGACGGTCTCACCGATCTAGAGGTGGCCCAGGACGGTCAGAACGTGCTGGTGTGGGAAGAGGAGACCTGGGAGTGGGATCCCGAGGTGGCGGGAGTAACCCTTCATTACTACGGCTATGACGAGGACTCGGGCGAGGTCTACGTCAACGAGGCCGATGTGTTCTTCAACGCAGTGGATTGGACCTGGACCCGGGAACCGGGAGACGCCTACCTGTCTCCCCCCGAGGTCAACGTGGAGAGCGTGCTGACCCACGAGTTGGGGCATGTCACCGGCTTGGGGCATGTCACCGATGATCCCACCACCACCATGTTCTACGCCTACGTCGGTGGAGACTGGCTGGCCACCCTTTCGGGAGATGACCGGGCAGGAATCTGCGCCAACTATCCGATTTCAAAAGGAGAATGTGAAGAGGACGAGGACTGTGCCGCCGTGGATGGAACTCCTCGGGTATGCCTGGATGTGGAGGGGTTCTCGGTCTGTGAGGAGGTGAGAGATGCCCTGGGGGATTCCTGCTCCCGGACCTACATCAACTGCGATGGCTACTGCGTGTTCACCAACCTCACCGCCACCGAGGGATACTGCACCACCGCCTGCATGGAGGAGGAGGACTGCCCCGAGGGGTGGTCCTGCCAGGAGGAAGACCGCAAGCTGCCCACCGATGAGTCCCTGGTCTGCCAGCCGGATCCGACCTCCTCCGATGACGATTCCACCCCGACGGACGACGACGCCTCCAGCGACGACGACGACTCTTCGGGAGAGGAGGATCCCCCCCCAGACGGCGGATGCTCCTGCGCTCAAGGAGAGGGGAAGGAGGAGATTCGCTGGGGAGGCGCGGGAGCCTTCCTGATCCTGTGGGGAAGGCGGCGCCGGTCATCTTTCCCAGCTTCCCCGACCTCGTGATAGAGTGAAGTCAGGCTGATGGGGAGGCGCGGGGGCCGCTGCTTGTGGAGGCAAGAGTGCACCATCCCTTGAGAATTTCTCGCCCTCTCCTGATTGCTGCCGCGTCCGTCCTGAGCCTGTCCCTGGCCCCCCTGGCCCGAGCCACCCTCCTGTCCCACGACTCGGTAGAAGGAGGGGGAGAGGCAGCGGTGCAGCAGGGAATGTGCCTGGGGGAGTGCGCCACCTCGGTGTTCACCGTCGAGGAGGACTTCGATCTCAAATACATCTATCTCATCGCCGGGCCGTCGGGATACTCCGCCTTCTTTGACATGTTTGTGGTGGGACTGTCGGGAGACACCCCCGACCTGGCCCAGGAGCTTTCCTACAACGCCTTCGCCTTTTCCATTGATGCGGCGGGATGGGCGGAGCTGGACTTTGGATACAACGGCATGGCCCCGGTGCCCTTCCTGGCGGGGGAGAGCTTCGCGGTGGCGGTGTGCCCCAACACCGAAGAGTACGATTCCTGCGGAAGCTGGGGCTTTGCCGTGGATGCGGATGGCATCGACGCCCCCGACGACAACTGGGTCTACGCCATGATCGACGGAGTCTGCAATCCCTCCAGCCCGTCCACCTCCTGTCAGGGGAGCAACTGGCTGTGGGCCAAGACCTCCATGTTCGGGGTGGCGGGGGACTGGGCCATCCGTGCCGCCGACACCCCCTGGGATGGGGAGATTCCCAGCGACGATGACACTCCTTCCGACGATGACGACGCCACCGCTGACGATGACGATGACGACGCCACATCGGATGACGACGACACCACCCCCGAGGCCCTGGATCTGGACTCCCTGGTCCCCTCCTCCACCGAAGAGGGCTCCCCGGTCCAGTTCACCGTCACTGGTGCCGGGTTTGTGGCCGGAACCGAGCTGTTCCTGGGGGGATTGCGGGTGAGCGATCTTCAGGTTTCTTCGGACAACGCCATGAGCGGGACCACTCCGTCTGCCCTGCCGGTGGGGATTCACGACCTGTCGGTCTCTCGCCCCGACGGAGGCACCGACTCCCTCCCCCGAGCCTTTGAGGTGACCGCCCTCGAGACCGGCTGCGACTGCGATGCCACCGGCGGCGGCTCGGAAGGAAGGGCGTCCCTGCTGGGAATGCTGGCCCTCTTGCTGGCGGGGAAGGCCCGGCGGGGGAAGCGATAGACCCCCCGCTCAAGGCCCCACATCCCGCCCCGCCGTTTTACATTCCCAACCCCGAGTTGGTGGTCGTCTCGGCAGGCATGGACAGGACCAGCACCGACTTCAGCTTGAAATCCACCCGTAGTTCCGCCGTGGCGGGGAGGTCCGAGGTGTCCTCCTTGAGGGGGCCCACCGTCAGGCCCACCACCCCTTCCCGAGTCTTCTTGGGGACCGCCACGTCCACCTCGATGCCGTAGCTCCAGGTGCCTTTGTGAATGGATTGGGTGGGGGAAGAGAAGGCCCACCACCGCCCTGTCGCTTGGGGAAAGGCGTCGGCGAAGGCTGAGGCCATCTGAGGAGCGGCGGGAAGGGCCCGGGCGTTGGGCTCCCCCGGCACCATGAGGCGAACCTGGGTCGCCGTCCATCCCTCCGGCAGGCGCAACGCCACCACTCCCTTCCCGGAGGGGGTCTGCTTTCCTTCACCCTCGGTCTCGTCGGTCTCGGTCACCACCGCCTTTGCCGCCAGGGTGAAGGTGGTGGCGGTCATGGAATCAGGCTTGAGGCTCACCTCGGCCAGTTGCAGGCTGGGGCAGGCGGCCAGGAAAAGCAGCAGAGCAGGAGCGAAGGCACTGCGAACAAGGCGAAGCAGGAAAGGCATGGGACCTCTATGAGGAAGGCGCACTGGGGCCCGGGAATATACACCGGGAGCCCAAAGAGGGAAGTTGATGTGAGAGGAAGGAAAGCGGAGGCGTCGGGGAGACGGGGAAGGTTCCCCTCCTCAACCCGGGAGAAAACTCACAGGGCGGTGCAGGTCAGGACGCAGCCGCCGGAAGAGCCGAAGTTGCCCATACCGTTGCCCGACATGGTGTTGCTGCACGAGCTCAGCGCCACTTCAGGTCCTACGCAGGTGATTCCGTAGCCATCGTTGCCGGTGATGTCATTGTCGGTGATGTCGCCGGTCACTTCCCCGGCCAGAGAGATGCCCATGCCGGTGTTGTTGCTCACCCCGGCGTTTCCGTCGATGAACAGATCGCCACCGTCGAAGGCCAGACCGCCGCCGCCGTTGTCTTCCACCTCACCGTCGCGAACGCTGACCATGCAGCCTTCGGCCCGCAGCCCCAGGCCCATGTTGCCCGACAGGGTGGAACCCACCACCTCCAGGATGGCCTCTCCATTGCCCCGAACCCCTTCACCCACGTTGCCGGTGGTGGTGGAGGCGTTGAGGAGGAGGGAGCCGCCGGCCACCCGGATGCCGGTACCCAGGTTGTCGGACGCGTCGGAAGCACCGGTGATGGACACCTCCGACTGGTTCAGGCTCACCCCGTCGCCGGTGGAATCGACGAACGAACTTCCGATGATGGAGACGGTGGTGGAATTGCCCACCGAAGCCCCCGAGCCCGAAACCGTGCTGGCGGAGCAGTTGGTCAAGGTCACGTTGCTGCTGTCCTGAACGCGGATTCCGTAGTCCACCGCGTTCATGACAACGACCGCCGTGGCGTCCACGTTGGCCGAAGCGGCCACCGACACCCCAATGCCCACCGAGTCGTGAACCGCCACTTCCTCCAAGGTCGCTTGAGCGGCTCCGTCGATCATCACCCCGGAGGCTCCGCAGTCGGTGATTTCAATGCCGATGATGGAGGTAGAGTCCACGTCCATCAGGTGCACTCCCTCCCGACCCAGGTTGGAAAGGGAGATCTGGGTGAGGTCGACGCTGCCACCGGTCACCACGATGCCGTCGTTGCCGGTGTCGGCGGTGGTGTCACTGACCGTCATTGAGGCCTCGGGATCGGTGGAGGAAGCCCAGATGGCTGCCTGACTGGCCCCGTCGATGGTGCAACCGGAAACTTCCACCATCGAGTCCATGGCCCACACACCGGCCGTGTTGCCACCGAGGTCGCTGTCCATGATGTGCAGGATGGCGCCGTTCCAGCCTTCGACGGCAGCGCCGGAAAGGTAGACATCCGGATCGAGGGGATCGGTGCGAGGGGTGGTGCCCTGGATGCTCAATCCGCTGGCCATCACCATGCCCCCGTCAGCAAGAACGCCCCGGCCAAAGCCGCCGGCCACGTCCAGGTTGGTGATGTTGGCGGTGGAGCCGGCGTCGACCCCCACGCCGCCGGTGCCGGAGGCCACCACCACGATCTCGTCCAGGTCGGCGACGCTGTCCATGAGAACCACCCCCATGCCTTGGGCTGCGTTGATGGTCACCTCAGAGAGGGTGCCGTCGGAAACGGTGTCCAGGACGATGCCCGCGCCGTCGGCGGCGGACTGGGGATCTCCAAACTCCAGCCAGTCAATATCGGTGATTTCCCCGCCAGAGACGGCGACGGTGCCGAGGCCATGAACCCAGATTCCGAACGCTCCGCAGGCCTGAATGTTGTTGTTCAGCACTTCACCGGCGGCGGAGGTGGTGCCGTCCAGGAAGATGGCACCCGCCCCCAGACCCAGGAAGGAATTGCCTTCCACATGAGCGGTGCCCGAAGTGGTCATCCCCCAGATCCCCAGGGCCGTCGCCGCTCCTTCTGCCACCGAGAAGGTGTTCTCACTGATGTCGGCGGCGCCATCGAAGGTGAGGGCCACCTCTCGGCAGGTGTCGAAGCTGGTGTCGGAAACGGCAGTAGAAGTGGCGCCAGGGTAGTTGACCACCCCATGCTCCATGCGGGCGAAGACCGCGCCGGTCACGGTCAGGTCTCCCCCTTCCACCACCACGCCCCGAGAGCCGTCGGTGAAGGAACCGCCGTTGATCACGATGGGAGCCGAGGGGCTGGTGAGGTAGATCGCCGAGCCCTCGGATTCCTCCCCCCCGTCCGGACGAACGATGCCGGCGAAGGACACGTTGTCCAGGGTGAGAGAAGAGGCCGTTCCCCGGATCCCGTAGGCCCCGGTCTGGCGGAAGGCGGAGTTGGTGAGGGTCACCTCGGCACCGCCATCCAGGTCCAGGCCCGCCTCAGTGAGGCCGGTGAACTCCATGTCGGCAATGGTCACCGAGGAACCGGAGATGGACATGCCACGAGGCTTGCCCACGTTCAGGGACAGGTTGGTGAGCTGGACTGAAGTGCTGTCCTGAACCTGGACGGCCTCGTCATCCCCCTCCACCGCCAATCCCTCCACCATCACCTGGGAAACCCCCCGGATGCTGATGCCCGGCTCTCCGCCAATCCCCTGGATCACCGGTTGGGTGGTGCCGGAGCGCTTGAGGGTGATGGCCTTGTCGATGACCACCGATTCCAGGAAGGTGCGGCCACACAGGGTGATGACGTCTCCGTCCACCGCTGCGGTAATCGCTTCCTGGATGTAGAAGTACCCCGGCTGGCCGTTGATGGCCACACACCCGGAGTCATCGTCATCGTCCCCTGGAGTGGTGTCGTCGTCCCCGGTGGAGGAGTCGTCGTCATCATCGCCGCTGGGGTCTTCCACCGGACAGCCGGTGCCGTAAAGGAAAACTGCGCCCATCGCCGCCCCAAGAGGCAAAAGTCGCGCCAATCGATCAAGAACCATCGCCATTGCATCCCTCCGGGGCCCTTGAACGGCCCGAGACCGGCATACAGCTTACGGGAAGACTCTCCCCTTGGGAACGGCCCTCTCCGGGAATCCACCATGAAAAGCGAGACCGAGGGGAGGTAGGGGCGGTCTGCCGGGAGGATCCACGTCCTGCTGGTTGTGATATACCGCCCGTCGCTCTGCGGTCCCCCCGCAGACACCCCTGAGGATGCGCGGTCCCGCGCGTTGACCATGAAGAAGCCCCGTCTCGGCGCCTTTCTATGCTGGGCCATCGTCTTCGCCGACATCGGCACCTCGGTGTACTACGTCCCCCACATCCTCTATGGCAGCGTAGGGTCCCTGGCCTCTCCCCTCATCCTGCTGACCGGAGTGGGCTTCATCTTTCTGGCGGCCAAGTACGTGGACATCACCGCCCGCTACCCGGAGGGAGGGGGAGTGGTGACGGTGGCCGGGGATGTGCTGGGTCCGTGGTTCTCCTGCCTGGGGGGAATGCTGCTGCTGATCGACTACTTCCTCACCGTGGCCATCTCGGCGGCCTCGGCGGTCCATTACCTGGACTCGGTGGTCCACTTCGGGGCCCTGTTCCTTCCGGTTCTGCTGCTTTCCCTGCTGGGACTGGGTCTTCTCAACCTGGTGGGGATTCGGGAATCGGCCACCGTCACGGCGGTCTTTGCGGTCGCCGCCCTGACGGTGAACCTTCTTCTTCTGGGAGTGGTCAGCCTGAAGATGACTGCGGATCAGTGGGAAGCCACCTGGCGGGGGATGACCTCTGCCAAGGATGCCTCTTGGGGGCGCCTCCTGGCGGGGTATGGGGGAGCCTGGTTGGCGTTCTCGGGGCTGGAATCCATCTCCCAGATCGGCCCGGCCGTGCAGGAACCCAGGCGACGCACCGCTGGTCGGGCGATGATGGGGGTGGTGGTGGCCATCCTCCTCACCTCGCCCCTCTTTGCAGCCTGGGCGGCGGCTCTCTTGGGACCGGGGGCGGCGGCGGAGTCGGTCATCGCCGATCTGGGGGGATGGGCAGGTGGACTCCCCCTTCAGTTGGCGGTGGTGCTGAGCGCGTCTGCCCTCCTTCTCTTTGCCTCCAACACCGCCATCATCGGCGCCTATCACGTCTGCCTGGCCCTGGGGAGAAACGGGTTCCTCCCCCAGGATGTGGTTCGCCTTTCTCCCCGTTTCCGCACCCCCCACGTAGCCATCACCATCACCATTCTGGTGCCCATCCTGGTCATCCTCGCTTCCCAGGGAAGCATGGAGATGCTGGGCGATCTCTATGCCTTTGGGCTGCTCGGTGCCTTCACCCTGGCCTCGGCTTCGGTGGACATCCAGAGGATTCGGGAGAGGCGCCTGGGGCCTGGATTCTATTTCGGACTGATCACCACCCTCATGGTGACCTCGGCCTGGGTCATCAATCTGCAGGCCAAATGGCACGCCACCCTCTTTGGCGGCATCCTGACCCTGCTGGGGATGGGACTTGCCCTGCTGGTACGACGGGGGGTCATCGCTGGCGGCTCCCAGCTTCCCTACCTGTCGGGCAAGGCCGCTGCCATGGGGGTGACCGCCCGAGGAGGCCTGGGGCGTCTCAAGAGCCTGGAGAGCCTGGCGGAAGAGGGGGTGGAACTTCGCACCCTCCTGGCCCTGCGCTATCCGACCCAAGAGCTCATTGATGCCGCCCGGAGGCAGGCCCGCGCCGGAAAGGATCACCGGGTCGGACTTCTGTATATAGATGAAATTCCAGGACTTTTTTATCCTGGGCACATTGAACCCTCGGCAGAGGCTCGTCTGATCCTGGGGGATGCCATGGTGCTGGCCCGCCGGGCGGGTCTGGAGGCGGTGCCGGTGTGGCATGTAGCCAAAAGCGCCGGTCGGGGCATCGCCGAGGCAGCAACCGAACTGAAAACTCGCAGGCTGGTGGTGGGAACCCCAGCCCGGGGTGCCGTGTGGCGCATCTTGCGGGGGAGCCCCTTGGAAGAGGCGATGCACTATCTCCCCCGCTGGTGTGCCCTGGTGGTGGTTCCGACGGAAGAGGCGGTGGCCCGGGGGATGGGGAGAGGAACCGGAGAAGAGGAGGAGATCCCGTCTGATACGGGCGAATGGCCCCTTCGCCTACCTCCCGATGGACAGGGGGAGCCCGGCGAGGACCCAGGAAAGGGATAGGAGGTCAACCGGGAGGGGGTCGGGTGGAGGATGAGGAGGACCACACCACCCGTCCGTCCCGATCTTCAATGCGGTAGAGGTTGGCGATGACGGTGGCCACCGGGATATCAGCCGGGCCATAGCACCCCGCTGAGTTGCTTCGGCTCACCTCGATCCAGCGATCCAGAAGGAGACCGGTTTCGGGAGGGATCCCGAAAACCCGATAACGGCCGGGGGGCAGAAGGGGCGGTGCGTCCATCTCCCCAGTGTAGCGGCAAGAATCAATCGAAGCGGAGGCCCGGGGCCTTCGTCTTCTGGGAAAAGAGCGGCGGAAGCTGCCAGGAGGCGTGACATGTCACGGAGAATGCGTTGGGGGCTGGCGGCGGGGGTCCTGGTCCTGTTGATGGCGTTTCTGGCGGTGTTTCTCCTGCGGAAGTGGTGGAGGGGAGGGGACGCGGATGAGGTGTTGCGCCATCTTCCCGCCACGACCGGGGCGACGGTGGTGGTACGGGGAGTCCTGGACCTGAGCTACTCCCTGGGAAGCTCGGTCCAGAAGGAGCTGGGGTCGGATGGGGTGAAGAAGCTCCTGGACCGCCTGGCCCGGGAGGGAGGCTTGAGCGGCGTCCCTGGCGGAATCTCCATGGAATCTGTGTGGTTGGACCCCCTTCGCCCGGTGGCCCTGGCCTGGGATCCCGCTCCGGAAGGAGGGGGCCAGGTGCGGTGGCTGCTCTTGCTGCCGATTCGAAAGGAGGAGGGCGCCCTTCAGTTCATGCAGACCTCCTTCTCGGGGAAGCCAGCGGGAGGCGAGGGAGGGCAGGTGTGGACGGCCACCTCATCCAGGACGCCGTTTCCCCTGGTCTACGGGGTGAGGGATGGCTTCTTGTGGGTGGCCGGAAGCGATGGCGCCGAAGCGGATCCCACCTCGCTGCTGCGGGGGCGGTGGCAGGCCTCCGGACCCTCCCTGGCCGACGACCCCTCGACCTCGCGTCTTCTCTCCTCCTTGGGTTCCGACTGGCACGGCCTTGCCTATGTGGCCCCTTCTTTCCGGAATCATCTGGCGGACAAGATGGTGCGGGCCCTTCCCCTTCTGGGGATGCGATTTTCCCTGCCCAAGGATTCCGCTGCCGGCGCCCTGGCCGCCTCCCTGACCCTGAAGAAGGATTCCACCACCGTCCGGGCCGCCCAGGTCCTTCCTCAGGGAGCCCTGGCCCTCCGGACCCTGACCCCCTCCCGGGGTGCCGACCCCCTCCTCTCCCGCCTTTCCGGCCGCCCCACCCTCCTGGCCCGATGGTCGGTGGATTTCCCCGCCCTGAGCACGGGGCTGGGGGTAGAAAAGGAAACCGCCGCCGGGTGGAAGGTGACCCAGGAGGAAGCCCAGAAGACCCTGGGGGTGAGCCTGGAAAACGACATCCTGGGCCAGTTTTCGGGGGGAATGGGGGCCCTGGTGCTTCCCCCGGAGGGCAAGAAGGGCTCGGTGACCTCGGCCATGTGGCTGGCGGTGAAAGACGAGACCCGGGCCCGTACCGTCCTGGAAGAGACCGCCCTCCAGATCAACCAGAAGGTCTTTCCCTTGAAGAAGAGGGAGGTGGCGGGAAGCACCTGGCATGTCGCCAGCTTCTTCGGACTGGAGGCGAGGATGGGAATCGCCGGCGGTCATCTGCTGCTCACCACCGGGGATGATCGCTGGGAGGCCCTGGTGCAGGCCCTGGCAGGAAACGGCAAAGGAGATCTTCTGCCCTCTCTCCCCAGCGACGAGGAGAGGGAGGCCCTGTTGGGAAACACCCCTCTGGTGGCGGTGGTGGACGGCGCCTCCCTGCTGGACGCTGTGGAGCTCACCTCCTTCCTTCCTCCGGGAGAATCTCCCCAGAAGCGCCTGTTGTTCACCGCCAGCCCCGAGGAAGATCGTTACCTCCTCTCCCTGCGTTCCGGCCTGGGCCTCGCCGATCTGGGGAGGGTTCTGGGCAAGAGCCTGGCTCTGTGGCTGGAGAAGGGGGGCGGTCCTCCCCATCAACCCGTCGCCAGGATCGTTCCTGGCCTCTCGGCGCCGCCTCCCCCCTCAAGCCGGGGAGGAGCCGAGGCACTGGCCAACCTGCAAGCCATTCGCATCTCCCAGAAGGCCTACCACGCCGAGTTCGACAAGTTCGTCCATCCTCTGGGCCCGGCTCCCGAGGGTCCTCCCGGTTCCCTGCGACCCTGGGAAGGAGAGGGGGCGCGCTCTTTCAACCAGGTGGGCTGGATGCCCGAGGGGTTGCTGGCCTGCCGGTATGAGGTGAAAGAGGCCACCTCCCCCATGGGGCCTGGTTTCCTGGCCATCGCCCGGTGTGACGCGGATGGAGATGGTCGGGAGGAGCGCTATGAGGCCTCGGACTTTGAAGGGGCGCGGCGGGTGGACTCCCCGTAGCCCCTCCGCAGAGAGAAAGCCCCTGTCCGAGGGATCCCCACCTTGCATTGCTCCGGGGTGGATTTATTGGGATGGGCGAGGAACAAACCGATGGCTGCGTCAAATCGCGATCTGTACGAAGTGCTGGGGGTGTCTCGATCCGCTTCGTCGGGGGACATCAAGAAGGCCTATCGGGCCCTGGCCCGTTCCTTCCACCCCGACAAGAACCCGGGAGACGCCCGGGCCGCCGAGCGTTTCAAGGAGGTGGCCGCCGCCTATGAGACCCTCTCCGATGATGAAAAGCGGAAGAATTACGACGAGTTCGGAGAAGTTTCCCTGTCGGCCGGCTTCGATGCCCAGAAGGCCCGCGCCTTTCGACAGTGGGGAGGAGGGGGTGGAGGGCCGAGCGCCGGAGGCATGGAGGATGTCCTCGAGGACCTCTTTGGAGGGATGGGAGGGGGGTTCTCACAGCGTCGAGGACGGCGAAGCACCGGACCCCGGGCGGGGAGGGATCTGGAGGTATCGGCGGAAATCTCCTTCCTGGTGGCGGTAAACGGAGGGGAGGTGGCCATGACCCTTCCTCGGGACCCTCCCCAGACCTTGAAGGTTCGCATCCCCCCCGGAGTGGAGTCAGGAGGGAGGATCCGCCTCGCCGGACAGGGGGAACCGGGGCTGCGGGGAGGGCCGCCCGGTGACCTGCTGGTGCGAGTGGAAGTGGAGGCTCACCCCTGGTTTCGGCGAGAGGGAAGGGATGTCCATCTCACCGTGCCCATCACGGTCTACGAGGCCATGGCGGGGGCTCAGGTGAGCGTTCCCACCCCCTCGGGGGAGGTGACCCTCAAGGTTCCCCCGGGAAGTCAGACCGGCAGGAAGCTGCGCCTCCGGGGCAAGGGAGTCCCTCCCTCCCGGGGTCAGGAAGCGGGGGATCTCATCGCCATCCTGGAGGTGCGGGTGCCCCAGGCCAAAGACCCCAGGGCGTTGGAAACCGCTCAAGCCCTGGAGCAGCACTACGAAGGAGAGGTGCGAGGGGTGTTTGTGGGGGAGTGATTCTGCTCAGGATCACTCAACCTGTTGAAACCACTTACTATTTCAAGCTTTCCATGTCCATGACGGTCACCCTCTCCACTTCCCCGTGAATGGCCGCGTTCGTTTCGGTGACCACCACCCACCCCGGCTTCACCACCTCGTATTCCCGGGAAAGCCAGCTTCGTTCCACCTCCCAGCGGTCAAAAGGCTCTCCCTGGCTGCCCATGAGGAGCCGAACCCCTCTCCCAGTGACCCTCACCCCTCCCGGTTGCCGGGTAGCCGACAGGCCCTCCCCCAGAGGCCAATACCAGCGAAGGCGGTGGGGACCCACTCCCCGGATGCGATCCCGCACCACCACTCGCCTGCCCCCGTCTCGAATCTCCACTTCCCGAGTGTGGACGGTTCCCTTTCCCAGCCTGACGTACCCCCGATGTCTCGCTCCAGCCCGGGCAGGCTCCGCCTCCAGGATTTCGGGAATCACCTCGGTGGTCCATAGAAATGCCCCTCCCGACTCGGCCTGATCCTGTCCATCCACGGTGACGGTCGGGTGGGCGGAGGTCCCCCGGAAGTAGGCCCGCAGCGGATCCCCGGGGCGATAGGTGCCCGTACCCGGATCCACCAGCACAGGCACTCCGCCCACCCACAGAAGCAGGGAAAGGGCGTCGGCGTGGCCGTGGGCGGACAGCACCCCGTCGCCACAGGGCCCTGCCAGGAGGGCCGCCCGGATTTCGCCCTGGGGGGACGTCATCCACAGGACCTCGGCTCCGGGAACCCGCCCGGGGGTGAACTGTGGGAGAAGGGGAAGGGGGCCAAGGAGGAAGGAATCCTCGTCGTCCCCATGGGAAAGCAGGCGTCCCGCCGGGTCGGTCAATCGACAAAGGGTGTCCAGCCCCTCCTCCAGGACCGACTCCACTCCGGCGGGGGCCCTCCTGCCGGTGCCGCGAGAGACCGCCTTCACCGCCTGAAGCCAGCTCAGGTTCCAGCGCTGATAACCGGTGGATTGCTCCTTGGTAAACGCCCCCGGCCCTCCCATTTGGCGGGAGAGCTCCCGGGCCAGCTCGACGTGGGCTTTTTTTCCCCGGGCCTCGGCTTCGGGGAGGCGAGGCCATGTGGTCGCCAGGATCCATCGGGCCGCCGCCTCTCCCAGGGCGTGATTCATGGCCGGTGGAGAGGGGATCGGGGAGCGATGCAGAAAAAAACCCGCTGCCCGGGCCAGGACAACTCCCTGAATCCAAAGGGGTTCCTGTTTCAGTCCTTCCCCACCTGCCCGAGCAAGGCCGAAGAGAATCCGCACCAGCCGAGTGGCCATCTCCAGCCCATCCATCCAGGCTTCCCCTCGGAACGGAGGATGGGCCTCTCCCCAGTCGGCCAGCCACCTCCCCGCCTGGCCGGGAGGAAGGGTGAGCAGGGGAGCCAGTCGATGGGCCTCCCAGCGCCGCCGCAGGCCCCTATCCGCCCGGGCGGTTCGGGGCAGCCAGGGGCCGAATCCCGTGTGGGTAGGAAGGATGGGAGGAGGGAAGGCCGGCTCGGGGAACGAATCTTCCCGGTGGAGAGGGGAGAGAGAAGAAAAGGCCTGCCGGGCCTGCTCCGCCAGGGCCATCCCCTCTTCGAGGGAGGGAGCCAATGAAGCCAGCCAGGCCTGATTTCTTCTGTCCTGAACGGAGTTCAATGCCCAGGGGAGAACCCGCAGCGCCGAAGTTCCCCGTTGGAGAACCTCTCCCGCCCCGCCCCGGATCCACCGCGCCCATCGGGTCAACCGTCTTCCCCCGGCGCCCAGGTTCTGGGAAAGCACCGGCTCACGGGGCCATCACTTCCCGATAAAGGGTGGAGAGGGCCCCCGCCACCGTCTCGGGGGAAAACAGGGTTTCCACCCGGCTCCTTCCCGCCTCCCCCATCTGTCGGCGCAGGTCCGAGTCCAGCAACAGTCGACACAAAGCCTCCCCCAGCGCGGCGGGATCCCGAGGCGGCACCAGAAGGCCGGTTTTCCCGGTCACCACCACCTCGGGGAGGGCGTCCACGTCGGTGGCCACCACCGCCAACCCGGATGCCATCCCCTCCAGGACCGCGTTGGGCATCTGCTCCCGGTGGGAAGGATGAACCAGCAGATGGGCCCCCTTCAGGGCTCCGTTCCGATCCTCCTCCTTGAGCCAGCCGGGGCAGACCACCCGGGCAGGAACCCCCAGTCGGGCCGCGAGATCCCGGAGCCGGCCGGCGTCCCCCTCTCCCGCCAGCATGAAATCCACCTCCCCCACCCGCCTCACCACCTCGGGAATGGCCCGCACCAGATCCTCCACACCCTTGTGCTTCACCAGATCCCCCAAGTACAGCACCCGGAAAGGAGGCGGACGAGTGGGGCTGGACAAGGGCCGAGTGGGGGTCATGTTGGGAATCACCCGTACCCTCTTCACCTGGGCCAGCTTCGCCAGGGACTCTTTCGCCCTCTGCCCCAGCACCACCACCGCATCGGCCTTCTCCAGGAACCTCTTCACCAGGCCCTTCTGCACCCGCCCCTCCTCAGCAAAGGTGAAGAAGCGAGAGCCCCGAATCTGCACCACCACCGGGATCCCCGCCTGCCGCAACCGGGAGGCGATCAGGGCCTTGCGGTAGAAGCTCCCTCCCGAGGAGACATGGAGATGGGCCACATCCACCGCGCCTCGCCGGATCAGCTCATCGACCTTCCTGAAACCACTGAGGAACCGCCATTCCCGATACCCAGGCTCAGGGCGATGGGTGGCCACGTAATGGATGTGCCATTCCTGGGCCAGGGGGCTCCGCAACAGGTGCCCCGCCGCCACCGAAATTCCCTGGTAGCGATCCGGAACGGGGCCCACCATGAGCAGGCGGGGTTTCAGTTCATCCACGGTTCGTTCTCCCAGCGCCAATCCGCAGCGCCATCACAGATACCCCAGTCCCCGCAGGGCCTTCTCAATGCCTTCGGCCTCGATGGGAGAGTAGGAAGGAGGGGTCCCCACCTGCCCGGGAGGTCCCAGGGGAGGCCCTTTCTTCACCGCAGGGCGGTGAGAGGGCTCCATCATCTCCAGGAGGGGGCGCCCTTCCACGTCCTCGGGGACGGCCAGGCCCAGGAGGTACAGGACCGTGGGCATGATGTCCACGATGGCCGGGTCTTCCAAGGAGGCTCCCGGGACGATGCCCGGGCCAGCGGCGAGGAAGATCCCCCTCTCCCGGTGGGTCCCCGACACCTTGCGAATCTCTCCTTCAGGAACCGGAGACAAAACCTCCCCCGGGGGCAGACCCCCTCCTCCCCTCTCTCCATCGAACAAGCGGACCAAAAGGTCAGGAAGGCGTCCTGAACGCTCTCCCGGCCACACATCTTCCCCCCGTCGCACCTCCCGCACCAGGGGGGATCCATCGGGGCGACGGGCCTGGGAAAGCTGCCGCAGCAGGTCGTCCCGGGCTTCCCGATGGGGAAGACCCTGTTCAATACACCCCTCCTTCTGCCGACCTCGAACGTTCAGATGGAGCCCCTCCCAGGAGGTGTACAACCCCACCCGATAGGCCCGGGTCTTCCCCCAATCCACCCGCTCCCGCCCGGCGGCCTGCTCATACAAGGAGGTCTTCCACCCCCCTGGCAGCCGGTCTCGCACCTGCTTCCACACCCCCTTGGGGACCCGTCGCCGCACCTCTCCCACCAGGGAACCGAAGCGAGGAGGCGGTCCGCCGGCCTCCCTTCTCAGGGTCAACCACCCCTCCTGATGCAGCCAGCGATCCAGATGAACCTCTCCAGTCTCGGCGGGACCAAAGCCGTGATCGCTCACCACCAGGACCTGGGCTGAGGGGCCCGCCGCCGCCATCAACGCCCCGCAAAATCCGTCCAGGAGGGCGTAATGATCCGAAAGGGCCCCCCTCCATCTCCCTCCTCCCCGGTGGTGCCTCATGAACAGATGGGCCATGTGATCGCTACCGGAAAAGACGCACACATGCACCCGATCCCGCCTCTCCCGGAGGAGATCCAGGCTGACCTCCAGGTGGCGCCGGTCCCAGAAGGCACAGGCCAGGGCCCGTTTTCCCTCCTCCAAGTGGTGGGTGGAGGCATCCCGAGGACGATCCCACCTCCCCCATCTATGGGCCATTTCTGAAGGAAGAACGGGAGCTTCTCTCCGTTGAGGTCGAGGAAACCCCGACACCAAAACCCCTCGAATGGGGAAGGGAGGGCCGGTCATGGGCAGACCCACCGAGGAGACGGAGATCCCTTCTCGGGAGAGGACCTCCAGCCAGTTGGCCCCCCGTAGATCCGCTGAGGTCACCATGGCGGGGTCGTATCCACTGTATCGGGACAGGTCCAGATGACGAAAAGAGGCGATGCCGGTGCCCCCCGGACCCTTGCCGGTGAGGAAGGCCGACCAGGCAGCGGCGGTCATGGGGGGAACGGTGGACAGGAGGGGGGATTGGATTCCCCGGGCGGCGAGGGAAGAGAGGTGAGGGCAACGCCCCTCCGCCATCAGCGGGCCAAGAACGTCAAAGGTGGCGCCATCCAGGCCCAGGATGAGGAGGTCACAGGGCATCAATCCCCAGCATACCCCATCCCTCCCGGTGGGCGGTGGTCAGCGCAGAGAGGGGATTTCGGGAAGGCCATCAAAGAAGTGGACAGCCCCGGACTCCAGTTCATATTCGGCCGCCACCACCGCCACCCGACCGGCCAGGACCAGCTCCTCCAAGATCTGGCTCCCGTGGCGAAGATGGTCCACCGACGCCCTCACGTTGGCCCTCACCGCCTCCCCGATTCGCCTCTCCCCGCTGCTCGACAACACCATCCCTTGGATGTGGGGGGCGATGCGGGAGGTGATGGCCCGGATGTTCAGGGATTCCGGGCTCAGGCCGGTCTCCATCTCCTGGACGGTGGCGGTGACGGCGCCGCAGCGGGTGTGACCCATGACCACCACCAGGCGAGAACCGAACTGGGAAGCGGCAAACTCGATGGATCCCACCACTGAGGGGGCGACGATGTTGCCAGCGATCCGAACCACGAACAGGTCCCCGAATCCTTGGTCGAACAGGATCTCCACTGGAGTCCGGGAATCGGAGCAGCCCAGGATGATGGCAAAGGGGCGCTGGGCCTCCTGGGCGAGAAGGGGATCCCAGGGGCGCGCCGAGATCCTCCCGCTTCCTTCCCGGAAGCGGCGGTTCCCCTCCATGAGCCGATGAAGAGCCTGTTCGGGGGAGGGCGAAAGAGGATCCCAGGTGTGGGGCATGGGGTCGCCCAATTCCATGGAGGGAGGGGCTGACGGGGCCTGACAGATAGGGCCAATGGCCCCACCCACCCCTCCCCGATCCGTCCCAAGGTGAGACTGGCAGTCGTGGGTGAAGATCTACACACACCGATGAGGGGAGGCAACACGGGAACACGAGGACCGGGGTCACACCGTTTTCCCAGGGCTTACCTTGCCGGCTCCACCAGGTTGATCAGGTTCCCGCAGGTGTCTTCGAACAGGACCACGGTGACAGGCCCCATGCTCTGGGGCTCGCCGCGAAAGGTGACTCCCTTTTCCTTGAGTCGCCGGTATTCCCCGTGAACATCCTCGGTGAGGAACGCCGTGGCAGGGATTCCCGCCTCGAACAGGGCCTGTTGATACACCCGCGCGGGAGGGAATCCCAAGGGTTCCAGCACCAGCTCCACTCCCTCCGCTCCCTCGGGGGCAGAAACGGTCAGCCACCGAAAGGGCCCCATGGGGAGGTCGTTTTTTTTCACGAACCCCAGCACTTCGGTATAGAAACGGAGGGCCTTGTCCTGATCCTCCACCGTGACGCTGCTCAGCCTGATCTGCATGAAAATGGCTCCGAGAGATGGGAAAAGTTCAGATGCTGATTGGAAAGAACCCGTTTCAGACCCTCCCCGATGCGTTGAATCGTACCTGTGGAGGGTATCCTCTGTACACTGTCTACACGCCGGATCCGCGCCGGGGCATCGGTGGATCTCCCTCCTCCTCCCCCTCCTGGTCCTCCTTCCTTCGTTCCTCGATGGCGTGGCGCTGCCCGGGTTCGATGAGGGTCTGGAGTTCCTGGAGAGCGTTCCCCAACCCACCGCCTCCATGCCCCTTGGAGTAGTAGATCCAGCCCCGGTCCTGGGCCCACAAACCGAGGTGATGCAGGCCGTAAAGCCCCAGGAGCACCCCCAGCCCCCATCCGATCCAGGTCATCTCTCACCCGTCCCTTCACTCCTCCCCTGCCGATGCCGTCTAAAACGCATTCAATCCCCCCAGGAACACCGAAACCTCTCCGAACCGCTCATCCAGGGCCCCGGCCGCCACCTCGCTCCCCTGAATCCACCCCTGGCGCAACAGGGTGCGGGCCGAGGCTCCCCCGTAGACTACCTGGGAGAGCTGATCGATGGACAGGGAGAGGCGTTCCGGGCACCTGTCGCCTCGGTTGACCTCGGGGCCATCTCCCCCCAGCTCCACGTCGTAACTTCCCGTCATCTCTGGAAGATCGGGGTCGGTTACTTCCAAGCCCAGGCCATGAACCGACCCTCCCCGAGCCCCGGGGTGAGGGGCCAAGGCGGTTTCCAGATGGAGGATCCGGGCCATCCCCATCGCCAGCCGGGTGCAGGCGATGTGATGCTCTCCATCCAAGGCCAGGATTCCCCCTCGCAGCGGATAATCCGTCAGCAGAGAGGCGGTGGAGTCCCGGGGCAGGCACATCTCCACGATCTCGAACTGTTCCCCCAGGGCAGCAAGGTACCCCAGCAGTCCCCGGAAGGCGGCGGGGGTCTCCGCCATCCATTCCCGAACCTGCAGGTGTTGACCCGGATAGTCGGGGACTGGCGGCACCTTGTGAAACAGGTAGCCCTCTACCCGGCCCGAACCGGGATTCCGATATACCGCCCCCTCGCTGGCCCTCCCCCAGACCTTGTTCTCCCACCACCAATCGGGGCGATGCAAGGAGCCCGACCCACCCCGCCTCGCCCGGTCGTAGCACGCCCGGATCTCCTCATCATGAAGCGCCCGGCTCAAGGTACGGACCTGCCGGCGCTGGGGAGAATCGGGAAGGGCCTGGGGACGGGCTTGGATCACATCGCCCCATTCCACCGTCCCGTAGCCGTGGGCCTGATAGAAAGACGGCTTGAAAGGATAGAGAAGGGACAGACCATCTCCCCGGCTCAGCATTTCGGCGAAGGCGTGCTGCATCAACCGGGCTCCCACCCCCCTCCGTCGGAAGCCGGGAGAAACCCCCACTGCGGCAACGCCCCGGACCGGCACATCCTCCCCCAGAAGACTCATCCGAAAGTCCAGAAGGGTAAGGATTCCCGCCATTTCCCCATCGATCTCCGCCACCAACCGATCCTTGGGAGTGGCATCGGGTCGAAGAGCGAAGTAGCTCACCCACCCCTCGGGGGTCCCCGCCTTGTAGACCTGCCAGCCGAAGGCGCCCAAGGCATCTTCCTCCCCGGGAAGCATGGTACGAAAAGTGACTTGGGAGGGTGAGCTCATGGGAGACAGCTCCTGGGAAACGATTCTATAGCCCGGTGGGACGATGGATGAAGGTGACGGGGAGGTCAAACTGCCGGGCCACCCTCTCTCCCAGGGCCCTCACCCCGAAGGTCTCGGTGGCGTAGTGCCCCCCCGAGAACAGGTGGATGCCCATCTCTTCGGCGAGGCAGGCGGTGGCGTGATCGGTCTCCCCGGTGACGAAGGCGTCCAGCCCGGCCTCTTCGGCCTGCACCACCCAGTCTGCCGCATCCCCGGTGACAATCCCCACCGTGTTGATGTGAAGAGGTCCCTGGCCAAAGCGGTGAATCCCCCCCGCGAAGGGGGCCACGGCCTCCTGAAGCCGGCGCGAAAACGCATCCACGTCCAGGGAAACCGGCAACCTCCCCCGCCTGCCGATGACCTGCCCCAGCCGATCCATTCCGAAGGGCAGCAGGTCGATGAGTCCCAGGGCGGCTCCCAGGGCAGCGTTGTGCCCCACTTCGGCGTGGGCATCCAGGGGCAGATGGGCGGCATACAGAGACAGGTCCCCCTCCAGCATCCCGCGCACCCGGGCCAGGTGAACGCCAGTCAGCAACTCGGGCTCCTTCCAGAACAGGCCGTGATGAACCAGAAGAAGGTCGGCGCCGGCGTCGCGAGCACCCTGGAGAGTGGCCTCCCGAGCGTCCACCGCCGTAGCCAGCTTGTGGACCCATCCCCGGTTTCCCACCTGAAGACCGTTTTTGCTGGCGTCCTGGAAGGAAGAACTCCCCAGGAAATCATCCAGCCAGGCGACCACCTGGGAGAGGGGAACGGGCACGGGGGGCCTCCTTGCCGCCGATGGGGCGAGCCAGGGGAAGGTACTCTTTTGCCTCGGAGGAAGGGACCTCCTCACTCATCTTGCCGCCTCCGCTCAGGTCACCAAGACCGGCAGGGGGACAACTTGCACAGTGGGGCAGCCCCGCGCATGGTGCGATCTCCCCCGGGTGAAACCGCCTCCTGCGCCGGGCAGATCGGGCTCAGGGCGGCGGTGCGGTGGGGGCGACATGGACAGGATTTTTTCTCGACTGGCTGTCGTCGCGACCCTGATGGCCTTGTGCTGGGCCCACTGGGATGCCGTCCAGGACGCTCCCCTGGTCCAGTACGGTTATGCCGGTGCCGAGTATCTGGAGCATGTGGGGAGGGAGAAGCTCGCCGCCGAGGTGGCTCGGGAGGGCCTTGTCTCGTTCCTGGTCCACCTCCCCCGGTATGCCGCCCGTTACGACGCCGCCTATCCCCCCTTCCTCCACCTGGCGGGAGGGCTGTGGGGCCTCGCTCTGGGGAGGGAGGATTTCGGCTTCATCACCTTGATGAACCTGCCTCTCCTGGTCCTTCTGGCCTTGTCTACCGGTCATCTGGCCCGGGCCTTGGCGATGAGGGTGGGTGGAGAGGAGGCACGGCGAGGCACGGGGGCTCTGGCGATGGTGGCTGTCCTGCTCTTTCCGGCCATCTTTGCTACGGCGAGGCGCTACTACTACGACCTTCCCATGACCGTCTGGGTGGCCGGGGCAGCCGCCCTCCTGGCGGGGGGAACCCGCTCCACTCCTCGGGTTCTGATGGCGGGAGCGGCTTCGGGGCTGGCGCTGATGACCAAGTGGCAGGCGGCCCTGTTCCTGGGACCGGTCTGGGGGCTGGCCATGGCGGGGGCGGCGTTTCGCCCTCGGGAGGGGCGAGGAGCGGGTCTGCGACTGCTGGCGGGGCTGGGGGTGGCGGCCCTTCTCTGTCAACCCGCCTTCGTCCATTCTCGCCACTTGACCACCGGGGCGGCTCTGCTGGTGGAGAGGCTGGGTTGGCAGGATCGGTGGCCTGTCCGGATACGCGGCGGGGCGAGCCTGGATGGATTCCTGGATCAGTCCGATGCGGCCGTATCGGGAACCGCCAGCGCCAAGGCTGTGTCCCTCCCGGTGATTCGCATTCGGACCGAGTACTACCTCACCTCCCTGCCGGCATCGTCCATGGGAGGGGTCCTGGCCGGGCTGTTGATGCTGGCCCTGGCCCTTTCCCCATTCCGAAAGCGGCTGGGGGGAGGACTTCTGGTGGTAGCAGGAATCCCCTTTGCCCTGGTGGCCGGGAGGGTGACGGTGGTGGATGAGCGCTTCCTCCTTCCCCTTCTCCCCTGGGTGGCCGCTGTCGGCGCGGCGGGGTGGAGCGGGCTGCCGGCAACCGGAATGCGCCAGGTCCTGGCGGTGGGCATCCTCGGCGCCGGAATCTACAACTTCGCGGGGGTGGAGGGGTGGCTGGGGCCGGATCGTGGGCCTCGGGACCCAGTGGAACAGCGGGGATGGAACCGGAGAGACCAGGAGCGCCCCTCTCCGTGGCGAGATTTCCTGCTGCCCACCCAGACCCTCTGCCATTCAGAGGTCGCCCGCCGGGAAGGCTTCACCCTGGTGGGTGCTCAGGATCTCCTGGACAACCACGCATGGGAGTGGGCTCTGGCCAGGGGGTGCCCCATGACCTCCCCCCAGTACACGCCTTCCATTTCCGCGACAGGGGTAGGAGACCCGACAGGTTTGGACGAGGCGGTGGCCAAGGGAAACGCCCTGCTGTTGACCAGCCCCCTGCCCGCATCCTGGGAATCGGACTTTTCCTTGTTGGGAAAATGGACCGCAGGAAAGGAGCCCCCCGATAGGGTGTGGGGATATGTGCGACGGGACAACCCCACCCACACGCCACCCATCGAACCACCCAAGCCCGAGAAGCTTCCAGTTCATACTCCGTGAACACGGTGACCACCGGCGCTGCGGCCGTTCACCCGCTCTGTGCTACGCATTTTGCGCGATCCTCTGGGGGACGGGACACCCCGATCTCGACAGGACACGAGCACCGAGATGAAAACCACCCATGAACGGGTCCTCGTGCCCTCCCCTTCCCATTGACCTCTGCGCCGCACCGGTTCAACGTCAAGGCACAAGGAGGTGTGCCGTGTCTCCCCTTCCGCCCCGCCCCCTGCCCCTCTTCGGCCTTGCCCTTCTCGTCCTTCCTTCATCGGCCTGCGGGCCGGCCTTTTCCGATGGACTGACTCCCTTGGGTGGGGACGATGACAGCACGGGCGTTGCTGACGATGACTCCACTGCGGCATCCGATGACGACACCACCGCCCCGCCTTCGGACGACGAC
>CAYRTW010000021.1:0-12202 GCA_964426935.1 uncultured Rickettsiales bacterium | reverse complement strand
GACGACACCACCGCCCCGCCTTCGGACGACGACGCCACTCCCCCCTCCGACGACGACGCCACCGCCCCACCGACTTATACCTGCATCGAGAGCTTCTCCAACGACGCCGAAATCTGCGACGATCAGGCCTTCACCGTTCCTGCCCCCTACCGCCCCACCGTCCTGGTCTGTCAGCACACCACCGGAGGCACGGTGTTCGTCTCGCCTGGCACCGGCCCGGTGATGTACGACGGAGTGCCAAGGTGTCAGGGATGGGAGGAGGAGGGGCTCCATCCCTGGGACAACATCGACTACCTGGCCAGCTTTGAGTGCGCCTACGATGGGCAGACCCTGGATGTAGACCTTTCTGCCTGGTCGGGATCGGTGATGTACGCCGGAGTCCACGACGATCCCTCGGGAGGGGGGCACGCCACCTCGGCCTGCATCGCCACCTGGGACGAAGGAAGCGGGGACGACGACACCCCTCCCGGAGACGATGATGTAGGGGATTATGTCTGCGTGGAATCGGTGCGAAATGGCTCAGAAATCTGTGACGACCAGAGCTTCTGGGTCACCGCGCCTGAGGTGCCCATGGCGGTGATCTGCGTGGCGGCCACCGGCGGGATCGGCTACGTCTCCACCAACACCGGTCCGGAGCAAGAGGACGGAGTGGCCCGCTGTCAGGGGTGGGAAAGCAACGGCATGAACGCCTGGGATTATCTCGAGTACGTCGACCAGGTGGAGTGCACCTACGACGGCCAGATCCTGGAGGTGGACCTGTCCCCCTGGGAAGGAGGAGCCCTGTGGGTGGGTTCCCACGATCATCCTTCAGGGGGCGGGCACATGAACGAGGTGTGCATCGCCGAGTGGCACGAGTAGGAAGAAAAACCTGTCGGGGACAGACTCTTCTTTTATACCTACACGCCATTCTCTCGACCGAAAACGTCCAACGCCGTCATCTGCATCACCAGCCCCACCGGGAGGGAAATGGCGATGCCCACCCAACAGAGGATGACGCCGAGCCCGCTGATGAGGCCGGTGAGCATGCACAGAAGCACCAGGAAGGCGTATGCCCCCAGCCCTCCCCGCGCACCCATGGCCACCTGAGCGGCATCGGGAGCCACGAACAGATCTCCGGTGATGAGGTGGCGATAAATAAAGGCGGGCTGGGCGGCAATCACCGCGACGCTCACCGCCAGGGAGATGGGCATGGTGATCAGCGTCGCCAACCCACCCAAGGCCCGGGCCAGGATCCCCGCCACCACCCCGATGACCACACTGACCAGGATGTTGGCCAACACCAGGGGTAGAACCGCCACCACCAGCTTCAGGCCCCGCACCACGTCACCGCCTGGATCCTCAAAGGGCTCGGGAAGGGTGACCACCCCTCGCCGCCTTCCCTCAAAGTACCGAATGGCCCACCCCATGGTGAGCAGCCCTCCGATGATCGTGATGGCAGGGAGCCCCGCCATGGCACACTTCTTCACCCAATCGGGATCTTCCGTTGGGGACTTCAGAACATAATTCAGATCCATGGATCCCTCCTCAGCGCCCGCCCCTCCCTCACAACCGCGCCCCAGGGTGCCGACACGGGGGGCATTCGTCCATAGGCGAAGGTGATTTTCCCCAGGTTGCGGTGAGATGGGGTTCGGGTCGGGTAGAGTGCCGAGGCGCCGGGACCCTTCTCTCCGGCCTCCTCATGGGAAAGGCCAGGAATCATGACCATCCCCGTCCACCCCGATTCTCCCTCGGCCCGCCAGGACGACGGAAGCCTGAGGAAGGAGAGGGTGACCCTTTGCCTGCGGGGCCTCTATGGCATGGTGGACACCACCGCCTCTCCCTCTCGCACCCACCGGGAATTGGCGGAATCCCTGCTGACCGCCGGCTGCACCGTGCTTCAGCTCCGAGCCAAATCGTTGAACCTGCGCGATTTCAGAGAGTTGGCCGAGGTCGTCGCCGGGCTTTGCGCGAGGAGGGGGGCCTTGTTCATTGTCAATGATCACCTGGAGGTGTCTCGGGCCATCCCCGGCGCCGGGCTGCACATCGGCGAGGACGACGGCCATCCTCGACAGATTCGGGAGGCCCTGCCCCCGGATCGAATCCTGGGGGTCTCCACCCATGACGCAGAGGAGGTGAGGAACGCCACCCGATGGGGCGCCGATTACGTGGGATTCGGGCCGGTGTTCAGCGGCGCCACCAAGGGCTCGCCTCGCCCTCCCCGAGGCATCGACGGGCTAAGGGAGGCGGTGAGGAAGGCCTCCCTGCCGGTGGTGGCCATCGGCAGATTGACCTTGGAGAACGTCCCTGACGTAATTTTGACGGGAGCGACGGCTGGGGCAGTGATCGCTGACATCCATGCCCACTCGGATCCCCTGGGCAGGGCCCGGGCCCACGTTCTCGCCTGGCAGGGGGGGAGATTTTCCTCAGGAGCCCCCTCATGACCCTCCTCGGCCCGGAGACCTCCTCCCCCTCCTTCATCCGGGGCATTTTCACCCACCAGCAGCCGGATCTGGACGCCGCCTTGTCGGTGTGGCTGCTCAAGCGCTACGGAGAAGAGAGATATCCAGGGATTTCTCAGGTTCCCGTGATTTTCTGCTCCGCCGGCGAGCTCCCCGAGGGGCGTTCCCCCGAATCCTGGGAAGAGGAGGGGTGGTTGGTGGTGGACCTGGCCGGGGGGCGACTCGACAACCACACCCGCGCCGATGGCCGCCCGGCCCTCAGCCAGGAGTGTGCCTCGACCCTGGTGGCTCGGGACCTGGGAGTGGCCGAGAGGGCCGAGCTTCGCAAGATTCTCCAGTTCAGCAGCCAGCAGGACCTGGAGGGGAGATCCATCGCCTCCAAGGATCCCATCGACCACGCCGTGGCCCTTCCCAACATCATTCGAGGGCTGAACCTGTTTCATAAGGGGGAGGATGCTCGCACCCTGGAGGTGATTCACTCCATCTTGGACGGCATCCTCGCCGGTGAGATGGAATGGGTCCTGGCGGTGGCGGAGGTCAAGAAGGCCCATGCCGAGACCGTCGCCTCAGCGCGGTTGATCGCCTGCGAGGGAGACAGCCAGGCCCTGGGGAAGGCGGCGAGGCGGCGAGGGGCGGACATTGTGGTGCAGAGGCATCGCCCCAGCGGACAGGCGGCAATCACCCTGCAACGGCAGGGGGTTCTGGCCGAATGGGACCTGGGCAGGACGGCCATCTACCTGCGGGCGGGAGAGGCGGTGGCAGAGGATGGGGGATTGAAGGCGCAGCCCTTCGGGGAAGACGACCTCAGCGGGGTGGGCATGGTGAGGGGGTGGTTTCTCCACACCTCCCGCAAGATCCTCAACAAGGGCTCGCCCAAGGCCCCCACGGTCCCCCCTTCCCTTCTCACCCTTCCTGAAATGGCCAACCTGACGGCCGCCTCCTTGGACCCCAGGCGCCTGCTGCCTCCCCGATTCTGCCCTCCTGATGCTTCCTGTCGGGGGGTCGCCTGTCCCCTTCATTCCTTGGATTTCCCCAATTGTGCCGGGCATCGCATTCGCCACGGTGGCGCCTCCGCCGCCGATCACCAGAGCTATTCCCAGGCGGTGCGGGAGATGAAGGGTCGGATCAATTCGCCCCCTCCTGCCACCCCTTCCACCACAGAATCCCCCCTGCGGCCAACCCCAACCCCAGTCCCACCCCCATCGCCACCAGAGGACTGACCGCCCAGGCCAGGAGCAGCAGCCCTCCTCCCGCTCCCGCAAGCACCCCCCGAACCCGTGGGGAGGTGAGGCGGGCAGCCAGGACACTTCCCAGTGACGGGGCCAGGAGCGGGGAAGGCAGGGCGAGGAGACCGAGGAAAATCATCTGCCGGGGCTCGGGTTCCCAGGTCTCCCCCTCGACGCCTTCTCGCATGGCCAGGGCCACCACCACCTTTCCGTTTCGCCCCACCACATCCGCTGCCATCCGGGCCACCGCCTGATCGGTGGAATCCAACTCCCTCACCCGGTCCCCATCCCGGAGTCGGGTGCAGCGCTCCAGCACCCCTTCCACCGGCCCTCGCAAGGTGACCGTGGGACGGGGGGCTTCCGGATCGACCTCCACCCTCATCTCTCCAGGCGCCTCCTCACCTGCCCGCACGGCCAATCGGTCCACCACCCCTTCCCCGGTGGGGGAGGTGGCGGATTCCTTTCCCCGATGGCGGCCCAGCAGCCAGGGGGCGGGAGCGGGCAGGCGTGACTCTCCCCCTTCTTCCCCCACTAGCGGATCCTTCCCTCGACGAAGGGGACTTCCAGCACCTTCTCGTGGAGGATGGGACCGTGTCCGAAATACCCTCCCTCCCCGAAAAGCTCACCGTGGTCCGAGGTGACGGTGACCCAGGTCCGGGGAGGCACCCGGTCAAACAACTCCTCAAACAGCCCGTCCAGGTAGCGCACCGTCTCCACCTGACGCTGCCGCAGGGCCACCATCTTGATGGGATCGAAAAACTTCTCCCCCGCCTCAGCGTCGCCCCCCGCGCCCAGGTGCTTCCAGACCCCGTGGACTCCGTGGATCTTGGGCCACAACCCCTCCGGTTCCCCGGGCAGGGCGTAGGGGTAGTGGGTTTCTCCCACGTTGAGGAGGTGAAAAGAGGGGCGGTCCTCGGGGAAATGAAGTCGCTCCAGCATGGCCTTCATGTCGTTGTGACGAGGCATCAGTTCGAAGTGATCGAAGTCCCGGTTGAGGGGGGTCCGAGGGTTCAGCACCGGCATCGACACCAGGGCCGAGGTCCGGTAGCCCAGGGTGTTTCTCAGGAAGGTGGGGAGATAAAGATCGGGAACGAACCGCCTGAATTCAATCCCTGACGCCCCCAACCTCTCGTCATACTTGCGGAAATCGTCCTTGTAGTACTCGCTGGCGTAGACCGCTTTGGGGCTTGAGTGGGGAAGCAGCCCCATCATCAGGTTGTAGTGAGAGGGGGCGGTCCACGACGCATAGCTGAATCGCCTTTCCACCTCTCCCAGCTTGGGAATCCACCGGGGCCGGGCCTCCAGGAAGGTATCCCAGCGCAAGGAGTCCAGGACAATGAGAAGGAAGTGATTGAACCCATGGGGAGAAGAAGCGATGGGAGGCGGTGGAGAGGCGCGAGGGGAGGAGGGGGGCTCGGTGATGGGGGAGGCAGAAACCGTCGATCCGGAGGGGGGAACCCCTTCTCCAGCCATCGCCTTGCGGGCTCGATCCGACAGTTTCTTGAGAAGATCCATGGAAAAAGGCCCGGTTCCGGTTTGGGACATCAATCGTCGAGAAGGCCTGGAAGATCCTCAAGAACGTCGCCGACGTGGGTGGCCACGTTCACGGAATCATACGTCTTCAGCAGGTATCCCTCTTCATCCAGGATGACGGTGACCCGATCCGCCCACAATTGGGAGGGGGTCGAGGCCGCTCCGTAGTACAGGGCCAGTTCCCGGTCGAGATCGCTCCACAGGGAGAACTGGAAACCCTCCTCCTCGGACCAGGCCAGGTTGTCTTCGGGGTCGTCAAAGGAGCAGCCAATCAGCTTGACCCCCAGGGCAACGAACTCTTCGTAACGGTCGCGGAACCCGCAACCCTCCAGCGTTCACCCCGAGCTGGCCGCCAGGGGATAGAACCACAGGACGGTAGGAGAACCCAACAGATCCGCTTGGGAGACCGGGGCTCCGTCCTGATCCACCACGCCGAAGAACTCAGGAGGAGGAGTGGAGCCGGAAGGGGTGGAATCATCGTCGTCCCCGGTGGCGTCATCGTCGGCGGGGGTGGAATCGTCGTCGTCCCCGGTGGTGTCGTCATCGGCGGCGGTGGTGTCGTCGTCCCCTGCCGTCGTGTCGTCATCGGCGGGAGCAGAATCATCGTCCTCCACCTCCACGGCACAGCCGGCCATGCTGGAGAAGGCCAGCCACAGAGAACCGGTCAGGAGGGCTCCCCGCCGACGATCCGAGGCAGGGGAAAGGAGGGGGGAACAAAGCATGGATATGACCCATCAAAAAGGGGTCTCCACTATAGAGAAAACCCCCGCGCGGGGAAGGGCAGGATGTGGACCTCCCCCGGGGTGGGACCGCCGGCACCTCCCCGCCTTGCTCCCGACCCCAACTTCCCCCCTTGCCCCGCCTTCCTGCGTCGCGGTCCCCCTGCTATATTCCCGGCCCCTTGCGGCTGCCCCGGTGCCGCCCGCTTTGTCAGGGAGGGCTCATGCCCCGCACGATCTGTAACGGCGTCTCGTATTTCTGGAGTGAAGAAGGTCAGGGTCCCCCGGTGATCCTGGCCCATCCCCTGTTTGCGGATGCCGAATACTGGGACGCCATTGCCCCCTCCCTGGTGAAGCACCACCGGGTCATCCGCTTCGATTTCCGGTGCCACGGCCGCAGTGTCGGCACCACCACCCGCTTCTCCCTGGAGGATCTGGCCGACGATCTGGGGGATCTGGTGGCCGAAACCTCTGCCAAGGGGGCTGCCGTGGTGGGTGCGGGAATGGGGGGACACGCCGCCCTCCGCCTCGCCATTCGTCGCCCCGAAGTGGTGGGGAAGCTGGTGCTGATGAACGTGGATGCTGGGGCCGAGAGCGCCGTGGGCAAGGGGATCTACACCCTGGTCTATCGGCTGGCTACCCAATTCGAGCCCGATCAGCGCCCCGACATGATCCCCCGCTCCGCATGGCTGAACCCCCTTCTGGTGCGGTTCATGTTCTCCCCTCGCACCCGCAAGGATCAGGCGGAAATGGTCAAGGGCTGGTTGAAGAAGTTCACCGCCCAGGATCCCACCGCCACCCCCTTTGCCGCTCTGGCCATGGCCAACCGGACCTCGGTGAAGGCCGATCTGGGAAAGGTCACCGCGCCCACCCTCATCCTGGACGGGGCCGATGATCGCCAGAATCCGGGAGGACGGGGCGCTGCCCTGGCCAAGGGGATCGGCTCGTCCCGGCGGGAGGTCGTTGCCGACGCCGGTCACATGGTGGCGGTGGAGAAGCCCCAAGAAGTGCTGGCAATCCTGGAGCCCTTCTTGAGGGGGTGAATTCAGCAGTCCCTACCTCATCCTGGAATCCACTGTGATTCATCGGTCCGTCCTGCGAAACGGCGTCCACTCTACTGGCTTGCTTGCGCCTTCTGAATCTGGCCATCTTCGGCACCCTTTTTTGCCTTCTGTCAGAGCCATTGCTCCAGAACGGATCCCCTCACGATTGCTTGATTTTTCAATTCTGTGACTCCCGCATTTCGTTCTTGACACCAATCAGGCCGTCCGGTATCCCTCCCGCCCGTCGGGTGGAACGGTGAGCTTTCCTTTTTGAAAGGGAGCCTCTCCCCCATCAACACCGGGCAATACCGCCTTCAGGCTGCGGGGGTATCTCTGCGAGGAAGGATTGGGGGCTCTGCGTGTTGAGGCGGTCCGGCATGGCAGGGGGAGTTTCCCCTGAGACCCCGGCTGCGGGAAGCGGCCATTGATTTTGCGGCAGGGGATGACGATTCCCCCTGGCCGATGTGAGGTGCGAATGCCTTCTCCGCGGGCTCTTACCCGAGAAGAGATCGGTGACATCATCAAGCGTGGAGACCCTCTGGATGGAGTGGATCTGCGCGGCTCCGACCTCTCCGGCATGGACCTCTCCGGGGTGCTTCTCCGCAACGCCAAGTTGGGGGATGCCAACCTTTTTCAAGCGAATTTCACCGGGGCTGACCTTTCGGGAGCCTCCTTGTGGCACGCCAACCTCAAGAACGCGGTGTTCGATCACGCCAACCTGGAGGGGGCCGATCTGGACTTCTCCAACCTGGACGGAGTCAGCATGCGGGGGGCTCGCATCAAGAAGGCCACCTTCCCCCTGAAGAAGGTCCCCATGGAGGAGATTCAGGAGGCGGTGATGAAGGGCAAGAAGCTGATCATGACCAATCCCCACTACGACGAAGAAGACGAAATCTGAGGGGCCGGGTGCTACTCGTCCACGCCCTCCGTCCCCTCCCCGTCTGCGGGGAGGATCGCGGGTGTCCCTCCCTCTCCCCACACCCACATCGTTTTTTCTGACCGGGTTCCCCGCAGATCCCGCGCTTCGATCCTCACCAGGTTTCGACCTGGAGCCAGGGGAAGGGGAGCGCGAACCGGGACCTCCTTCTCCTTCCCCGCAAAGGTTCGTGTCCACACCCGGTCTCCCTCCAGGGAGGCGGTCACCCGCTGAAGGCCGTCCTCGTCACGCAGGACCATTTCCAGAGAAAAGGGGGTGGGACCCGAAAGGGGGAGGGGTTGGGAGGAAGCCAGCAGGATCTCCGGGGCCCCCAGCCAGGGGGAGAGGGGGGCAGGGTGGCGGGGGTCGATGTCCACGGTGCGACGAGCCGTCACCCCCTTCTCCCGATCTGTCACCACGAACGACAGCGGAAACGTCTGAGACAGGGTTTCAGGCAAGTCCAGCGTCAGGGTGACCGAGGCGGAGACCCCCCTGCCCAGGGGGGGACAGGTTCCCTTGGGAGTCACCAACTCCACTCCGGCCATTTGGGGATTTTCCAATCGCACCTCCAAGGTGGAGGAGTCCCCCTCCCCGTCGTTCCTCACCTCCAGGGGGAGGGACAGGCGAATCGATCCTTCCGTTGACTTCTGCCTTGCCAGGGCCCACCTCAAGGAGAACCGGGGGCCAGGAGAACCCAGGAGAATCACCGGTTCCCGAATCGCTCCTCCCAGAAGAACGCCGTCGCTGACGAAATAGATGCGAACATCCGCCCTCTGCTCGGAGGCGCGGGGTGAGGGGGTGAGGGAAAGAATCCTCTCCACGGTCTGTCCCGGCAGAAGATCCCCCAGAATCACCTGACGCCCTTCCAGCACCTCCAGATCCGAGGCCAGCACCGCCCGCAGTCGGGGGAGGGCCCTCCCTCCCCGATGGGTGGTCTGGAGTCGAACCTCTCCCCTTTCTCCGGCCCGAAGGCCCCCTTCAGGGAGGGAGAGCCTCACTTCCAGTTGAGGGGGAGGAGGGGTCTGGAGGGCTTTTCGAGCCGCTTCTTGCGTGGCGGGGGAGCGGTCCGAGAAGCGGGAAGGGCCCACGGTCCAAGGAATCCCCGCTTGAACCAGGGCGTCGCCCAGGCGAGTCATGGCTCGGGAGGAGAATGCGTTCAACACCGGTGGAACGGCCTCCAGGAGCAGACCTCTGCTGAACGCCCCCGGAGCCGAGGCCACCAGGGTTCGGCCCAGCTCCAGAACGGCGTCCTCGCCGGAATCCACCTCCCACACCATTCCCTGGAAGAGGGGCTGGTCGTTGGGAGGCTGGGTGGAGGGCTCCCAGGGGCCAGATGGGGCTCGGGGGCGCCCCGGCTCCGGGTGGGGACGCAAAGGCAGGCGATCGGGGAACCGGAGCTGGCCGGTTTCCCCTCCCGAGGTCACCTTGCCCACGGCGATATCGGGAGTGATTCCCACGGTGTCGGCCCATACCTCCCCTCCCAGGCGATAGCGAGCCACGGTGATCTTGAGCTCCACGTCGTCTCTCAAGGTGTAGACCTTCTGCACCGTGCCCTTGCCAAAGGTCTGCTCTCCTACCAGCACTCCCCTCCCCAGAAACTTGATCCCTCCCGCCACGATCTCCGCTCCTGAGGCAGTCACGGAGTCGGTCAGGGCCACCAGCGGAAGGGAGGGCAGGTCGTTTTGGGGTGAAGCCGCGATCCTTTCCACCAGATCGGAAACCGGTCCCCCCGAGGCCCCCTGAGTGGAGACGATGGTCCCCTCCCTCACCAGCAGATCCACGATGCGGGCGGAGTGGAGGAGGGACCCCCCCTTGTTTCCCCGCAGGTCCACCACCAACCCCATGAGACCACCCAATCCCTTGGCATCTTCTTCCAACGACCTGAAATGACTTGAAAATTCGGAGGAGGACCGGTTGGAGAAGTGATCGATATGGATCCATCCCACCCTCCCCTCCAGCAGGCGAGACGAGATGGAAGGGACGGGAACCTGGGCTCTTTGGATGGAGAAGACCCTCGGATGGATCTCGGGAGGGCGAAGCACCGTCAGCACCACCACTGTTCCTTCCTGCCCCCGCATTCGCTCCACCGCCGCATCCACCGACAGTTCCGCCGTGGACACCCCATCCACATGGGTGATGTGGTCCCCAGTGCGAAGCCCGGCCTTGGCCCCGGGAGAATCGGGGTAGGCCAGCTTCACCACCAGCTTCCCCTGATCCTTGCCCACCCGAGCACCGATTCCCGACAGGGTTCCCCGGTGCCGGGCGTCGAAATCCACCTTCTGACGGGAGTCGATGACCTTGCAGTGGCGATCCAGGGGGAGGAGCAGGCCCCTCAATAATTCCACCTCCATATCCCTCCCCCGGGGGCCCTCCTCGACAACCTGGCGGTGAGCGTTGACAAAGGTGGCCACCTCTCGCAGGCGCGCCGCCAGCACCGTTGAAGAATCGATCCCCAGGGTGGAGAACGAGGCGATCTCCGTGCCGGCCCGGACCTCCATCCTGCCATCCACATCGGGCTGCATGACCAGAACGTCCTCCCCCAGGGTCTCCAGGCGCTGCACTCCGGAGATGAACAGGCGGGCCCGGCTGACCTCCTCGGGACGCCAGTAGACGGTGTCGATGAGATGGAGGGCCTCGGCGAGGATGTCTCCGGAAGGGAGAGAAGAGGAGGGGAGAGAAGGGGAAACGACCGGGACAGGGGAGGAGGCCGTGGTGGAGGAGGCCGGGTGGGAGGAGAGGGGCAACTCCCCCATCGCCCACCACAGAAGGAGGGTGAACCCCAGGAGCTTGAAGGGAGTAGGGAAAGACATCATGGCGATGGTACCATGGCGATCCTGCGGACTCCCTCCTTCCCCCCAACCCGACGAGGCTCTTCCCCATGGATCCCCTTCGCCTCCGCGCCCTGCTTCAGTCGGTGCGGGAGGGCCAACGCGGTGTAGAAGACGCCCTGGATGACCTCCGGGACCTGCCCTTCCGAGACCTGGAGTTCGCCAGGGTGGACGGTCACCGGGCGCTGCGCCTGGGGTTGCCCGAGGTGGTTTTCGGGGAGGGCAAGGACTCGGATCGCATCATCGCCATCGTGGAGGCTCTCCAGGAGGGAGGAGAGACGGTGCTGGTCACCCGCATCAACGCCGACAAGGCAGAGAAGGTCAGGGCCGCCCATCCCAACCTGTGCTGGCACCCCGAGGCCCGCATCCTGGCCTCTCCTTTTCCGCCTCCTTGGGCAGGCATGGGAAGCATCGCCGTGGTGGCGGCAGGCACCTCGGACCGGCCCGTGGCGGAGGAGGCGGCCGTCACCGCCCAGGTCTTCGGGCATCTGGTGGACCGGATCAATGACGTGGGAGTAGCAGGAATCCATCGTCTTTTCGCTGTGTTGCCTCGTCTGCGGGAGGCTCGGGTGATCATCGCCGTGGCAGGAATGGAGGGGGCCTTGCCGGGAGTGCTGGCGGGCCTTCTTCCCCGGCCCATCCTGGCGGTGCCGACCTCGGTGGGGTACGGAGCCTCCTTCGGCGGGGTTTCGGCCCTGCTCACCATGCTCAACGCCTGCGCCCCGGGGGTGAGCGTCGTGAACATCGACAACGGGTTCGGTGCCGCGTGGCAGGCCGCCCTGATCTTGCGAGGGGGTATGTCATGACCCTGGCCTTCTTCGACTGCCCCACCGGCATTGCCGGGGACATGCTCCTGGGAGCGTTGGTGGATGCCGGGGCTCCCCTGGCGGACGTAGAGCTGGCCTTGCGTCAACTTCCGGTGAACGGCTGGAGGTTCCGGGTGGACCCCCGGGAGAGGGATCCCCGGGTGGGAGGAGTCAATCTCCATGTGGACCTGTTGGACCTGGATGGAAACATCGTCCCTGACGCGGCCGCATGGGCCCAGGAGCATGGGGATGGGCATGACCACCACTACGACCACGGTCACCAGCACTCCCACTCCTCTTCCGTTCCGGGGAAAGAGGGCTCGCCATCCTCTCCGACTCCCCATCCTGGTCAACCCCTGCGGACCTTCGGCGGCATCCGGGAGATGCTGGCGGCGTCCTCTCTGCCTCCTTGGGTGGTGGAACGGGGAATCACCGTGTTCTGGCGCCTGGCGGTGGCCGAGGGGGAGGTCCACGGGATGTCCCCCGAGGCGGTTCCCTTCCACGAGGTGGGGGCGGTGGACTCCATCGTCGATGTGATGGGAAGCCTGCTGGCCCTGCACGCTTTGGGGGTGACCGAGGTGCATTGCTCTCCCTTGCCCTTGGGAAGGGGGTTTGCCCGCTGCGCCCACGGCACCATGCCCGTTCCCGTCCCCGCCACCCTGCGCTTGCTGCGGGGGGTGCGTCTTTTTTGGG
>CAYRTW010000020.1:0-36592 GCA_964426935.1 uncultured Rickettsiales bacterium | reverse complement strand
GCTGATCTGTAGGCGGGTGTAGGCGGATCGGGCTGGTGACGGGGAGGAACTTCAGTTTAGGGGGACTGAGACCAGGCGTCGCACTGACAGGCGACGATGCACGACTGGTCGCACACCCCCTCCCCGCTTCAGGGGGACTGAGACGAGGCGGTGGTGGTGGAGGAGAAGGTGGTCATGGTCGGTACGTCGCACACCCCCTCCCCGCTTTAGGGGGACTGAGACATGAGCCATGCGGCCTCCCCGGCTGCGCGGATCGTGGCGCCTGTCGCACACCCCCTCCCCGCCATGGATCGCCCCGGAGGGACCAGGCACTGCTGAACACTCGCCCCCCTTCACACCCTCGACGGATGGGGCACTGTCCGCCTGCCGCCACCCCTTGCGTTCTCTCCGGGTGAATGCTCCTGACCCGGAGATCTCCCCCATGGGCGACCTGCTCCCCCTTCCCTCCTCCTCTCCCACCACCGCCGAACAACTGGGGCGTGTTCAGGAATCCCTGGCCCGGGCCGACGGGGCCGCAGCCCGGATTGCCCTCATATCGGTCATCCAGGATGCCTCCTCCCTCAGCGACGACCACCTGGAAGCAGCCATCTCTCTTTGTGAAGAGGGGGGATGGGTTCAAGAAGCCCTGCGCCTGACTCGCATCCAGCAGGGGCGCCAACCCTCCTCACCTTCTCCATGGCTGCGGCTTTCCAATCTTTACCAGGAATTGGGGGATGTGGAGAGGATGAACCGCTGCCGCGAACAGGCCCGACTCCGAGGGGCCCCTTCACCCTCCCCGTCTCCCGCTGGAGACGAGGACGCCCTCGCCTTTCCTCCCCCCTCAGACGCTTCTTCGCTGCGCTTCCAATCCGCCGATCTCTTTCGGTTCGTCGAGCTGTTCACCGCCAGGGAGGGGGTCCATGCCCGCCAGTGGTATGATCACGACTCCCGACGCGGCGGATATTCTCCCATTCGAGAACCCTTCGGCCCTTCTGTCGCCCGAGCCCATCTCCAGGGGAAACGAACCGCCGGCGTCTATCTGGTGCGCCACGATGACTCGGTTCGCTTCTGTGTTTTTGATCTGGACCTGCGAAGGGAAGCCATCGCCATCGCCGAAGGGAGTCGGGAACGGGTGTCGGCCCTGGCGGACCTTCTCCAAAAAGCAGGCACCTCCCTGGCTGGTTTCCTGGGGCAACTGGGAATTCCATTCTTGTACGAAGACAGTGGGCAGAAGGGGCGCCACTTTTGGATTTTCTTTGGAGAACCCGTCCCCTCCTCTCTGGCCAGGGACCTGGGAACGGCGGTGCGGCGAGCCTGGAGGGCCCCCGATCCCTCCCTGGCGGTGGAGTTCTTTCCCAAACAGGATCGGGTGCAGGACGGAGGGCTCGGTAATCTGGTCAAGCTTCCCCTGGGCATCCATCAGGCTACCGGCAAGAGGGCGTGGCTGCTTCGCGCCGATGGCACCCTCCACCCCCATCCGGCCGTGGCCCTGAAGGAGGTGAAGACCTGCTCCGTCTCCCTCCTTCAGGACGCCATTGCGGCCCTTTGGGCTCGCGCTCCCTGGGGAGATCCCCCCTCCGACCCGGACGGCTACCCGGAAGACAAACGGTCTCCTTCCCCTCCTCCTCCCCAGCCGACCTGGACTGAAGCCGATTTCCGGGACCGCCCCGACTTCGCCCGCCTCCTGGGGGGATGTGCGGTGCTGCGGCGTCTGGTGCAACGGGCCCTCGCCGGAGACCCCCTTCAGCACGATGACCTCCAGATCCTGCGCTTTGTCCTGGGACACCTGGAAGAGGGTCCCCTGGCGGTGAACTTTCTTCTCCACCGCCTTCCAGTTCTTCCCGAAGGAGTGGAGATGGGACGACGATTGCGGGGAAATCCCATGTCCTGCCAGCGCATTCGCCAGAGGGTTCCCGGACTGGCGGCGAAGGTGGGCTGTCAATGCGATTTTGGACGAAGTCTCTCCACCTACCCCCATCCCCTCCTCCACCTGCCGGTGGTGGAGGAGGCGGTGAGTATTCGGGATGTTGCCTCGCCGGGTGAGGAGCTCCGAGGGGGCGAAGAGCCCGATGGGGAGGCTCTCTTCACCCGTGATGGGGAGGCTGTCCCTGGCATGAAGGCGCCCGAATCCCCAGCGTCCCCCCATTCTCCCATTGAATTCAACACCCCCTCCGCCGGGGAAGGAGGGGAGGGGGAGGAACACGCCGATGGCGCTGTTGATGGTTCGGGGGGGTGAGTTGGCCCTTTCGTTTCGCTCGGGAATGTGGGTGGTCAGTCGCCAGGGAGAGGAGATTCGGACCTTGAGGCTGCATGAGGTCGACGAGGTGCAATGCTGGGGAGGGGTGGAGGTACGGGCCTCGGCCCGGGTTGCCGCCCTGGCCCGAGGGTTGCCCCTGGTGTTCCTGACCGCCGACGGACGCTATCGAGGGAGATTGGACGGACCCCGAAGTCACACCGCGTCCATTCAACTCGCCCAGGTCCGGTGGCTGGCAGACGACGGGCGGCGCCTGGCCCTGGCTCGCTCCCTGGTGAGGGGAAAGCTCTTGTCGCAAAGAACCCTGCTGATGGATCTCCAACGCCATCGCCGCCACGCTGCCATCGCCGCCGCCGCCTGCACCCTACGAGCCCTCCTCTCTCGGGTGGAGCTCGCTCCATCCCTGGAGGGCCTGAGAGGATTGGAGGGCCTGGCCGCCTCCACCTACTTCTCCGCCTTCAAGCATCTCCTGATGAACCCCGACTTCTCCTTCTCCGGTCGCAATCGAAGACCCCCTCGGGATCCCATCAACGCCTGCCTCTCCTTCGGATACGCCCTGCTGGCCATCCGGGTGGAATCCGCCCTGGAGGCGGTGGGCTTGCATCCCGGTGCTGGCGCCCTCCACGAGAGTATCCGGGGCCAGTCCGCCCTGACCTTCGACCTGATGGAGGAGTTTCGAGCCCCGGTGGTGGACCGAATGGTGTTGCGGTTGCTCAATCGACGCCAGTTGTCCCCCGAAGACTTCGAGGATCCCGCCTGGAGACGCCCCCTCTTCAATGCCCCGACCGGGAAGGAAGAAGACGCCCCACCGCCGGAGAGGGCTGGGTCTCCCCCTCTCCCCGTGGCCGTTCATCTTGGACCCGCCGCTCGCCGTCTGGTGGTTCGAGAGTTTACCGCCAGCCTTCGTGAGGCTCGGGGAGACGCCACCGAGGAGGCCCGGATCCGGTTGGACTGGCTGTTGGAGAGACAGGCCCGTCGTCTGGCCCGGGTCTTTCAGGAAAAAACCCCCCAATACGTCGCCTTTCTGGAGGGATGAAATGTTCTTCCTGGTGGTGGCTTACGACGTGGTGAAAAATCGGAAGAGGGCGCGCCTTCGCAAGAGGTTGAACGAGTTCCTCCCGGCGGTGCAGAAGAGCGTGTTTGAGGGACCCCTGCCGGATGCCCGACGAGGGGCCTTGTTTCGGGCGGTGGCGGCGACCATCGACGCCCACACCGACACGGTCAGGGTGTATCATCTCTGCGCTGCTTGTCGGGAAAAGACCCGCCTTTTTGGTCGGGCGGAGGCCATTCCAGAAGAAGTGGATGATTGCCTCTTGGAAGGGTGATTCGGCGTGCTCACGGGAGGTTGGATGAACGAAATAAAGGTTGTTTTTGAAGCAGGACGAAGCTGGGATTGGACGGAGCTTCCCCCCCGTTCCATCGCCTTGGATGGGGCGGTGGCGGGACCACGATTTGAAAGTGACCGGCGGATCTGGTCCTTCGATCACCACAGTTTTTGTTATCGCCACGCCACTCTTTCCACCTGCGAACAGGTGAGAGATGCGTTGCAGGTGGGACTGAATCCTGACGGATATACTGTTTTCATCAACGACGTGGATGGAGACACATCGTTATCCCTCTGGCTCCTTCTCCACCCGTTGAGGCTTCGGGGAAAAACGGGGAGGCGCCTCCACGCGCTGGTGAACCGGGTGGGGCGCTCCGACGCTCTGGGTCCGGCGATGGGCCCGATCCACCCCCTCCATCGCCTGCTGACCCTCCCTCCAGAAAGGGTCGCCACGACCGGGGAGTTGGAGGCGAACCTGGCTCTGCTGGAGAGGTGGTGGAACCGGGAGTCACTGCCCCCGCCAGCGCCCCTCCATCCCTCCCAGGCCCTGTGGGTGAAGGAGGACGCCCTCTATCGAGGCCCGGTGAGCAACGGCTTCTCTGGGCTCTACCGCCGCGCCCCCTTCGGCATCCTGACCGAACCCGCCCCCCAGGGAACCACGGCCTACACGGTGGGGCGGAGCTCAGAATTCGTGGCTTTTGACGTTCCGAGGTTTTTGAGCCTCTGTGACCGGATGGAATCGGGATGGGGAGGAGGCTCCACCATCGGCGGCGCCCCTCGCCACCCCGACGGTCGGCGCTCTTGTTTGCCCATCGAGACCCTCTCCCGGTTGTTTTTCCAATTCGTCACCGGGACCTCCAGGGAGCCACCGGTGGTGAACCTCAACTCTCCCCGTTGACACCCAGGCCGTCACCGTAAGGGGCCCGGGCCCACGATTCGCTGGGAAAGCCACCTCTTCATCTCCTCGGCAAACGTCTTCAAGCGCTCGTAGGAGGAGAGGGGGGAGGAGGCATCCAGCGCCGAGGAGCGTCCGTGGGCGAGAATGTTTCGCACCATCCTCAGGGATTTCATCTTCTCCCTCTCCCCCTTGTTCATGCCCTCCCGCAGGGAATCCAAGGCGAACGTTCGACGGTTCGGGTCCCCCCTCTCCTCGAACCCAGGATCAGGAAACTGCTCCTCAGCGTACGAACTCAACGCTTCATACAAACTCAGCACCGCTCCTCGGAGATCTCCTCCCTTGAGCTGATGCCCTGCCTGACTCAACTGTCTCACCGCCAGAGTGGGGGAGTCGGAGATCCCTTGCAGGATGCGCTCGATGTCGCGTCGCGCCACCCTCACCAGGGAAGAATTGGACACCATCAGCCGGCCCCGCACCCGCTGAATCACCTCGTGGGCGCGCTCCATCTGGAAGGTGTCCAGGAGGAAGGCCAGGTGAGGGAATTCGGGGATCTCTTGAACCAGGGGAGAAGCGAGGGAACGAAAACTCCCCGAATCCCGCCAGGTGGCCAGGGCCTCACCCACATCCAAGATGCGGGTGAGACCCTTCAAGTCCACCACCGGCTTTTCCGAACCTTCCACCTCCGCCATGCCGTAATAGACGGCATCGATTCGGCAGTTTCGAGCTCGTTCCAAAAACTGGGCAGCGGCCACTCCCAAAAGGGGAAGGTGGCGATACCCGTGAGTGACATCCACGACCAGGTGGCTGTCCCACGCCACTGAATCCGCCAGGCGCCCCACCACCTCCAATTGTTCCTCCTCCGTCTGGCAGGAGCCGATCACCAGGAGGCGAACCTCCACCCCCAGGGAGCGGGTCAGATGCCCGGCCAACTCCTTCAGATCCCTCTCAGAAACTCCACTCGAGGCCGACCCCTCCTGAATACGGATCAACAGGTCCATCTCTCCCTCGTTCACGGCGATGAGATCCTCCAGGCATTGCCACATCGACGTCGCCGTCCCGGCAACCACCAGTCGGTTCGGCGGTCGATTCTGTTTCTTCAACCAGTGAAACAGGGCCACGACGAAGACTCGAGTGGTCTCCCGGTGGCCATCGGCAAATCGATAGGTGGCCTCCCGATAACTCAGTTCCCCCGCTGGGGTTCGAGACGTGCGGCCCAAGAAGCTGATGACGGTGCAAGTGGCCATGGAGACCTTGGCGGTGGTGAGGGGGAGGGGGCCACCGAGGAGCGAATCTACCTCATCCTCGTTCACCTCCCTGAAAATCGCCCCAGGAATCAGGGTGTCTTCTCCAGGGCAGGGGCTCGACCCAACGGGAGAAGGGATGGCAGGGTGGCCAACATGCCTGCTCCGCCCCCCATTTCGTTTCGGTATCCGTGCCGAAAAACATCCTTTTTTTATGGGGTTGCCCGATCGACACCCTCCACCCGCCGGCCACCTGTTCAAAGCCGACCCTTTGCCCCAGTAGGAGGATGGTGGGAGGGATGCCTCGACCCGCCTGGACAACCTCCGTCTTTTGAGAAGAGAGCCGAAGGCCGACGCGACGAAGGAGGGAGGCCAGGTGTCGCCCCAGGACAAGGGAGCCCCCCGGTGCCGACGTCACCATCACGAAGTCATCGCCGTAGCGAATCCATCCCATCCCCATTCCGAGGAGATGGAGGTGGCGGTCCACCGGATCGTGCAGATAGAGATTGGCCAGGAGGGGAGAGAGGGGAACCCCCTGAGGGACCCCACCCTGAGGGCTCCAGGCCTTCATCCACTGCCGATTCAGATGAACCCAGAGAGGATCGGCCCAGGCAGATTCCACCGCTCTGACCAGGAGCTCCGGTCGCAGGTGGTCGAAGAGCCCCTCCACGTCAGCCTTGAGAATCTCCACCCTGTCCCGAACGCCTGCTTGGGACTGGAGATGTTCCAGGGCCATCTGGACCGATCTTCCCGGTCGATACCCATGAACGTTTTCCAGGAACATCGGGTCGAGGCGCGAGGAAGCGATGCGGTTCACCACCCCTTGCACCACCCGGTCGGAGGCGCTGGGAACCCCCAACTCCCTCATTCCACCCGACGCCTTGGCCACCTGAAATCGCCGCAGGGGGGATGGACGATATTGGCCGTCCAGGACCTGTCTTCGCAGGCGACCCAGGTGGCTGGAGGGGGAGGCGCTCATCCCCATTCCTCCTCGGAAGCAGGTCTTCATGCGCAGCCATTCCCGCAGAAACCTGTCTTCGGTCAGGAGGGAAGCGAGAGAGGAAGAACGACGAGGATCGGGGTCGGAAGGCTCCTTCACCTCTCCTCCAACCATCTCACCGCTCCCCACCCTACCGCCTCGGTCAGCGCCGCGGCGGTCACCGCGTTGACGGTGTTTCCCCACCCAGGGACCCATCCCAAGAGCCACTGGGAGGCCGTCCTCCCCGCCATGGTGGCACCCAGGGTCAGGGCCAGATCCACGGCGGCGGCCCTGCTCAGGCTCGCCCCCACGTCATCCGCGAGGGAGAGGATCATCCGGGTCTGGAGGACTACCAGGGCCGGGGCGTCGGAGCCGGGAAGTTGGGCCAACCCCGCCCCCAGCCCTCCGGCGAGGGCGGCATAGGTGTGGATGGTGCGAGCGCTCGACAACATCGGTCTCTCCTGAAGGGAATGGTTTCACCTTCAAGAGTGCAGACGCGGGCGTCCCCTTGGGGCGGACACTCCGTGCGCCCAGCTCAGGCCGATTTTTCCAACAGGAAGGAGGCTCCCCACGGAGTTCCCTGCTCACACCCCCCGCACCACCAGAAACGTCGACAGATCCCGAACGCGCTTGGGAACCGGGAGCCACTTGAGGAGGGGCCATCGGCCTGAGGCTCGGCCGGCGTCCACGAGGGAAACCGTCCGCAGGGAGGTGTATCCCTCTCCGGCGAAAAAGCGGGCGGGGTCTGCGGTGGAAAACTGTAGGGGAGCTCCCACCTCCCCAGTCGCCCGGCCCACCCCCGCCCCAACCCGGGAGATGAACCAGGGGCTGACCACGTCGCAAACCACGAAGCACCCCGGGGCGGCGGTTCGCAGAGCCCGGAGCAGGGAGCGGACCTCGTCTTCGGCCAGGTAGGGCAGCACCCCCTCCAGAACGAACACCGGCCCCGCCGAAGCACCGGCATCCCGATTGAGGCGCGCCACCTGCCTCGCCTGCTCCGCCAACGCCTCGGGGCTCCTCAGATCGATGGGGAGGGCCCGATAAATGCAGCGAGGGGTCACATCCCCCATCCTCTCCTGTTTGAGGGCCAGGAGGGCCCCATCGTCTCCGTCCACCCAGTGGAGGTTCCCCGGCCAGGCGATGCGCCAGGGACGCGTGCTCAGACCGCATCCCATCTCCATCACCGCCCGGCTCCCCTCGGTCACCACCAGACGAAACAGCTCCTGATCCATCCAGGCGTGACGAAGAACGATGGCGTCTGCGGCGCGGGCCTTCTTTTCCAGGGAGGCGGCAAAAGCCCGGTCCTGGTCCCGAAGAAGGTGACTGGCCAGAGGATCCTCCAAGAGAGGACGGGCCTTTTTTCCTTCCTGTTCCCGCACCCAGGCGGTCCACAGGGCGGTCTGACTGACTGGAGAGGAGGGCAGGAGAGAAGAGGAGGTCAAGACGGGCTCCCGACTGGGGCGGGAGAGGATACCGGATCCCCCCCCGGAAGGGACCCTCACCCCTCCGCCACCTTTCGGAAGGAAGACAGATGCGGTGGGTTGGCAGAGACAGAAACGACCTCAGGGACGGTGGAGATCGCCCCCGAGTGCCTTCGCATCTTCATCCCCGACTTTCCGCAGTTGGGGCAGGCCACCTCTACAAAGAGGGGAGAAGGGTCCAAGGCGAGGGGAAAGTCCCTGACACACCAGGGGCACACATAGGAAGCCAACAACCGTCGCGGCATGGGTCACGCTCCGATGCGACAGACAAGCAATGTTGATGCCAAGAAAGAAGCAAAGGAAAATCTCCAGGCAGACCAAGGGGTTGTGATGCGGGCGGCCCTGCTTCTCTTGGGAGGAGCGCTTCTTTCTTTTCGGGGCTCGAAGGGGGTGGCCGCAATCCGTGGCATGAGAGACGAACTTTTTGCGTAGCAAATCGCCAGATGGGTCCATAAAACTACGTCAAGGACGGCGTGTTCCCGGTCATCTCCTCCCCTCCTCTATTGCTTGGGCTCGTCGATTTCCCGGCGGCTCGGGTGCCCCCCTTCTCCCTCAGGCGGCAGCCCCTCCCCATCTTCCCGTCCCTCCCCCTTCCCTGCCGGGCTTCCGGTGGGCAAACTGCCTTGCCGTGTCCCATCCCCTGATCGAACTTCTCCCCGAGTTGTACGCCTTTGCCTGGCGCCTGGAAGGTGCGGCGGGCGCGGAGGCGCTGTTGACCCGGCTCTGGGAGGGACCGGGGCGCAAGATCGTCAGCACCGAAAGAGCCGATTTGTTCGGTCGGCTGCGCTCCGTTCACCTGGAACGGCGGGCAGCGGGGCTGGCGATGGTCTTTCCCCGCACCCCTCCTCCCTCGGACCTGGCTGGAGTGGAGCCCCCTCCACGGGATCAGAGTCGCGAGTGGACCCTGGCTGACCTGGAAGAGCCGGATCGCATCGCCCTCCTCCTCAAGGAGGTATGGAGCCTTCCCCACGAAGCCATCGCACGAATCCTCGACGAGGACGAAAAAACCACCCGGAATCGGGTGCGGCGGGCCCGCTCCGAGTTTGCCGTCGGCCTGGCAGAGCGCACCGGCGCGCCTCCTCGCCCCCAGCCCTTCCCTGAAGTGCCCCCCCCATGCTTTGCCATTCAACGCCGCCTGGAGGGGAGGGGCCTGGGCTCGGATGGTCCCCTCTCTCCTGAGGATCGGGAGCACATGGATGGGTGTCCATCCTGTTCCCATCACGAGGAGACCCTGCGCCTTGCCGGGGAGGCCATCCGCACCGTTCCCCGGATGCGCCCACTGCCCACCGCCCTTCGCCGCGCCATGGAGTCCCTCCTTCCCGCCGGGGAAACCGTGCCGGCCCCTGAACCTCCTCCCTCCTCTCGCCTGACCCCCGATCCCTTCACCGGGGCCGCTCGGCCTGCCCTGTCCCGCCCGGGAACCCTGAGGGCGCGGCGTGGGTTCCCTCGCCGGAGCCTGGGATACGGCCTCCTGCTCCTGGGAGTGCTGGGGGTGGTCGCCCTGGCGGAGATGCTGGCTCGTCGCCACGTCCCCTCCTCCTCCATCATGGATGTGCTGCTGGCGGATCATCGCACCCGGATCGCCTCTCCCCAGGTGACCCTCCAGCCCGACCCCTCCCTGCAACTCCCCCTGGTGGGAGGGGTGGAAGCCTCGGCCACCTGGACCGTGGCGGTTGAGGGAGGCTCGGTGCGAGGAGCCTCCTACGCCCTTTCTGGGGGGGCCGTCTCCCTCTATCTCCTCCCTTTCATGCCCAAGAACGACACCGTCTTGAACGATCTTTTCTCCACCCAGCATCCCGAGCCTGCTTGCCGGGCGGTGGAGGGATTCTCCGCCTGTGCCGCCTCCCTTCCCCAGGGTCCCGCCCTGGCCCTTTCCTCCCTGCCCATCGACATCCTGTCCTCCCGCCTGCCCCCCTGACCTCTGGAAAGTCGGCAGCAACGGAGGCCCTTCTCCAGGAATCGCCTTGCCGGGGGTGCCGCCCCTGGGTACCCTCTGCCCCTCCTCACCGACGCCGCGCTGAAAGGATCCCCATGTTTCGCAGGGTGCTCATTGCCAACCGGGGCGAGGTGGCCTCCCGGGTGCTGCGGGCCTGTCGTCGCCTCGGAGTGGAGGTGGCCGTGGCCCACTCTGAGGCCGATGCCGACGCTTCCTACGTGGCTGAGGCCGACGCCTCCCTGTGCATCGGACCCGGACCCGCCCGGGATTCCTATCTGAGGATGGAGGCGATTCTTGCGGCGGCAGAGTCCATGGGATGCCAGGCCATCCATCCAGGGTGGGGATTCCTCAGTGAAAACGCAAGGTTTGCTGAGATGTGCCGAGATCGACGCATCACCTTCATCGGGCCTCCTCCTGGAGTCATCCGGTTGATGGGGGGCAAGACCCCCGCTCGTGTCGCCATGGCCGCAGCGGGACTGCCGGTGGTGCCCGGTTCCCCGGGGATCCTCTCCTCGGTGGACGAGGCGGTGGCGGTGGCCACCGAGATCGGCTTTCCGGTGCTGCTCAAGGCGGATGCCGGGGGAGGAGGCCGGGGAATGAGGGTGGCTCGAAACCAGGGCGAGGTAAGGGAAGGGTATGCTCTGGCCCAAGGAGAAGCGGAGGCGGCCTTTGGCAACGGGGCCCTCTATTTGGAGAAGCTGGTCTTGGGGGGGCGCCACGTCGAGTTCCAGGTGCTGGCGGACGCCTACGGTCACGCCATTCATCTCTATGAGAGGGACTGTTCGGTGCAGCGAAATCACCAGAAGCTGGTGGAGGAGTCTCCCTGCCCGATCCTGACCCGGGAGGAGGCTGAAAGGATGGGGGACAAGGTGGCTCGCGCCGCAGAAAAAATCGGCTATGTGGGCGCAGGAACAGTAGAATTTCTCCTGGATGCTCAGGGCATGTTTCATTTTTTGGAGATGAACACCCGCCTCCAGGTCGAGCACCCGGTCACCGAGATGTGTACCGGCATCGATCTGGTGGAGCAGCAGCTTCGCATCGCCTCGGGAGAACCCCTTCGCCTTACCCAAAACGAGGTGCTCCACCAGGGTCACGCCATTGAGGTGCGGATCAACGCCGAGGATCCTGCCCAGAATTTCGCCCCCAGCCCCGGGGGGTTGACGGTTTTTTCAGCCCCGGCCGAAGACGCGGTGCCGGGGGCCCGATTGAGGATTGAGACCCACGTTCGCGGTGGGTACCGCATTCCTCCCTGGTATGACTCGATGATCTGCAAGGTCATCGCCCACGCGAGCACCCGGGATCGAGCGGCAGAGGCCCTTCTGGCGGGGCTCCAGGAGCTGCACATTGAGGGGGTCAGCACCACCGCCTCCCTGCATCAGGCGATTCTGGCTTCCCCCGACTTCCGCGCCGGTCGTTACGACACCCGCACCATCCCCGGTTGGCAGAGGACCTCCTGACATGGCCAAGCTCCCCCTCCATCCCATCGGCTCTCCCCGCTCCCGATTCCTTGCGGATGCCGAGTACCAACGCCACCGGGACGCCATGGGGGCCCTGGACTCCCGGTGGGAGGGGAGAAGGGCAGAAGTGGTGGCGGGATGGGGTCCGGGGTACGTCGCCCGGGTTCACGAGAAGGGCAAGCTCACCAGCCGGGAGAGGGTGGAAAAGCTCAAGGATCCGGGGACCGACCTGCTGGAGTTCGGCACCTTCGTCAATTACGGGGAGGAGTTCGGGGAGAGGAGGCTCAAGGCCCCCGCTGCTGGAGTCATCACCGCCCTCCTGAAAGTGTGCGGACGGTGGTGCGTGGTCATCGCCAACGACAACACCGTGGCCTCGGGCTCGTGGTGGCCCCGCTCTCCGGAAAAGATCGAGAGGGCCCAGGAGGTCGGCCTGCGCCTGCGCCTGCCCGTGGTCTATCTGGTGGACTGCTCAGGCCTGTTTCTCCCCGAGCAGTCCCGCACCTTCCCAGGAGCGCGGGGCGCCGGGCATATCTTCAAGAAAAACAGTCAGTTGTCAGCAGCCGGGGTACCCCAGGTGGCGGGAGTGTTTGGAGATTGCATCGCCGGCGGCGGCTACATGCCCATCATCTCCGACCGGGTGTACATGACTGAAGGGGCCTACATGGTGATCGCCGGCGCCGCCCTCATCAAGGGAGCCAAGGCCCAGAACATCACCTCCCAGTCCATCGGCGGTCCCGACGTTCACGTCCATCAGAGCGCCTGCGCCGACGGCCGGGCCCCCGACGACGACACCTGCCTGCGGCTGATCCGAAGGGACATACAGCGCCTGCCCGGCTCGGGAGCCGACTTCTACCGGGGAGATGCAGAGGCCTCCCCTCCCTTCCACCCCACCGAAGAGCTGTCCGGAATCTTCCCACCCGATCACCGGGTCCCCTACGACGCCGACGAGGTGCTGGCCCGGCTGGTGGATTCCTCCCTGTTCTGGGAGGTGATGGCGGGAAAGGGCAAGGAGATGATCTGCGGGATCGGCAGGGTGGGGGGACTTCCCGCCGGATTCATTCTCAATCGCCAAGGTCTGGTGAGGGATCCGGATCACCCAGAGACCCAACGGCCGTCGGGGATTCTTTACCGGGACGGCATCGCCAAGGTGTCCCAGTTCTCCAGAACCTGCAACGACGACGGCATCCCCCTCATCTGGCTTCAAGACATCTCTGGTTTCGACATTGGAGTACAGGCGGAGGCCCAGGGGCTCTTGGGGTACGGCTCCAGTCTCATCTACACCAACTCCACCAACCAGACCCCCATGTTCACCGTCCTGCTGCGAAAGGCCAGCGGCGCGGGGTATTACGCCATGGCCGGGCTTCCCTACGACCCCGTTCTCCAGCTCTCCACCCCCCTGACCCGGCTGTCGGTGATGGAGGGGCGCACCCTGGCAATCGGTGCCTATCGCAGCCGTCTGGACGATGACTTCCGCCCCATCGCCAGCAGCGACGCCGAGGCCAAGGAGATCCTGGAGGGGATGAAGGCGGTGGAAGAGCGCATCGGCCTGGACATGGACCCCCTGGTGTCTGCCCGGCAGATGGACACCGACGAGGTGATTCCCGTTTCCGCCCTGCGCCGTTCCCTGGAAATCCTGGTGGAGGCCTCCTGGCAGGCCACCGGCTACCGGCGGATGAAGAACCCCCGCATCTGGTCCCTCCACGACCTCCACGCCCTCATGGATCGGTAGGTACCGGGGGCCGTTCTACTCTTGGGCCTTGTTGAGATGAGCGTGGAGGGCAAACATCGCCCCCTGGGGATCCATGCACTGGGCCACCACGTCACCCCCAGGAACCTCATGGGGCCCGTTCAGCACCTGACCTCCACCAGCGCGCACCGCGTCCAGGGCGGCGGTCATGTCGGCAACGTGAACGTAATAGATCCAATGGGGAGGGGCAGGCATGTCGCTGGACTTGTTGAACATTCCCCCCAGGGTCTTCTGCCCATGCCCGTACATCTGGTAGGTGCCCATGGGCCCCATGTCCATGGTGTCGGTGTGATTCCAGCCGAACAACTCGGAGTAGAACCGGAAGGCGGCCTCGTGGTCGGTGGTCACCAGCTCATGCCAGGAGAAGGCTCCCAAGGGCGTGGGGCCTTCCGCCTGCGGGGAGGGAGGGCCTTCGGGAGTGTAGGGGGCGAACACCACCCCCTGAGGGTCGGTCATCACCGCAAACCTGCCCACTCCGGGGATGTCCATGGGACCCACCATGAGGGTTCCTCCCAGACCTTGAGCCCGCGCCACGGTGGCGTCCACATTGGGAGTGCCGATGTAGGCCAGCCAATGAGGCGGGATCCCCTGGCTGGCCGGGTCTTGGGCCAGATCCGCCAACCCTCCCACCGGGCCTTGGGCATGGGTCCACATGGTGTATTCCACCGGGCTGCCCTCCCAGGCGGTGGTGCCCCACCCGGTGATGGGGGGATAAAACCTCTTGGCAGCATCGGTGTCGTTGGTCATGAGCTCGTACCAGAGAAAGCGACCTCGAACGGCGGCGTCGGACATGAAAGGGACCTCCAGGCGAAAAGGGAAAATCACCTTACATTTCCCGCACACCGGCAACAAGGGGGGAGAGAAAATCTCCCATCCGCTCACCCTCCGGTCCCATACCGCCGATGATCCACCATCAAGCATCGGTCTGAAACCACCCGGATCCCCGCCCGGGCCAACGCTTCCGCCACCTGGTCGTTTCGAATCCCCGATTGAAACCACACCACTCCGGGCCGAGAAGCCAGCAGATCGGCGAGGTGGGCGGGAAGGTCTTCGGAGCGGCGGAACACGTCTACGACGTCGATTCTCCCCGGGATGGCCGCGACGGTCCGGAACACCGGAGATCCCAAGATTTCTTCAGGAAAGGGGGGATGGACCGGCACCGGTACGATGTCGATCCCTCCTCGGGCCAGGGCCTCGGGAACGTAATATGCGGGGGCAAAGCGCCTCTCCACCGTGCGGATCCCCAGGACCGCCACCCGCCGCATCCCTTTCACCAGAGCCTCAATCTCGCTTTCGTTCTCCACCAGATTCCGGTGCCAGTCCTCGGTTTCGCTCTCGCTTCTCTCCTTCATTCTCGGTCCGTCCGCTTTCCAGCCTTGGGTGGCCGTGTGTGTTTTGTGTTGATTCTACCCCTGGAGGGGCGTACATTGCCCCACCGTTGCGGCGGGCTCGCCTTCAGAACCCGCCCTGGGAGGACCCTTCATGCGTCATCTTTCCCTCTCCCTGTTCATCGCCCTGGCCATGGTTGGCTCTGCCTGCAAGGACGCCCCCGAGGCTCCCGAAGGCGCCGCCCCCGGGGAACTGACGTTTTACGGCGGCTTCGCTGCCGACATCGAGCTGTACGAGGAAGTGCTGAGGAGTCACATCGCTTCGGCCCAGACCTACCTGGATGAGATCGAGGCCGGCGAGCATGGGGACGATTGCTTCCGTTTTGAATACCTGAACCCGTCGGACACCGCCTCGGTGGGCATGTGGGACACCGACCCCTCAGCCATTCCCTCGGTGGTGCAGGCCACGGTGTTCGACTATCCCGTGGTAGAGATGGAAGAAGCCATCCTGGCCACCGACTGGGCTGAGGTCTACGTCTCCACCTTCGAGGAGTATGTCATCAACTCCGAGACCGACATCGACGCCTACCGCTCCGGGGACTCCCACTACTACGAGCGCAACTACAACGCCGTCATCGAGGTGGCCGGTGCGCTCATCTCCTACGTCAGCAACAACCAGTACCGCCGCATCGACGACTGGGACGGCACCGGTCAGCCCCTGGCCGTCCTCCGGGGCTGGCTCCCCAACGGCGCCAACAGCGACACCTCCTCCACCACCGTGTCGATGATCTTCAAGATCGAGTTGCTGGTCCCCATCGAGGGAGGCGCCAAGACCATGCGCCTGGCCACCACCTGGAGCGACTTGAGCATGGGCCTGGATGACAACCAGACCTTCGCCATCGGCTGCATCTCCCTCAACAACGCCATGGGAGACCTGGAAGACTGGGTCTCCGACAACGCCCAGCAGTGAATCGGGTGGAAGGGGATCACACGAAATGCTGCTGCACGGCCGGATCGCTGCGTCGCGGGTCCCCCCAAAAATCCTCACCATGGTGCTGCGGCTTCGGCGCTGCGGCCGTTCGCTCGCTGCGCTACGCATTCGGTGTGATCCTCGGAATCCGCGCGTCGGGGCTGTTTGCCCCCGGCCGTCCCCTCTTCTGGCCTTCCTGGGGATGAGCCTGTTGCTGTGGCTGGGGGTGAATTCTCCCGTCCTCGCCCAGGATTCGGGGCCCCCTCCTGCTCCCCCTACGGAGAAACCCCCGCCTCCCTCCAGCTCAGAGAGGCTTCCCGGCACCGAGTCTTGGAAGGACGACGTCTACACCTGGATGGGTCCCCGCCTGGTGGGAACCTTGGTGGCCGGGGGGATCTGCGTCGGGTTTCTGGCGGCGGGAGACATCATCATCCAGGTCCGTATTGATGAAAGCGGCGAGGACTACGCCCGCACCCTTGGATACATCACCCACATCCCTCCGGGGATGCCCGAGGACGTGCCCGCCCGGGATGCCGTCCGCTCTCTGATGGGGGAAGGGTTTCTAGATGCGGGTCTCCAAGGCACCCTGCCCATCTTTGGAACCACCCTTCCCGTCCTGGTGGCAGCCCAGTTGGGGGGAGACCTCCGCACCGTCAAGACGGTGGGAGCTTTTGCCGGCGCCGCCTCCTTCATCCCCACCGGGGTCTTCCACTTGGAGAGATGGCGGCAGATCTTCCTTCCCCAGTGGGAGGCCCTCTCCGACGGGAAGGAACGGTTCTTTTTCTTCGTTCCCGGCATCGTTTCTTTGGGGTTCGGCATCGCCGATGTGGCCATGGGAATGGCCCTTTTGGTTCGGGGCTCCATGGTCGCTGCCGACGCCGCCCCCGAACCCACCACTCGCCCCAGCCTGTTCGCCCGCACCGCCGTCCCCTGGTTCGCCCCCTCTGGCGACGGGGGAGTGATGGGAATCACTGCGGCGTTCTAAAAGGGCCGTCGTTCGGGCTCCCCCTTCCATGGTGAATCCTTCTCCCCTTGCCCTCGTCCCTGCTCCCGTTGCACAGTCCCATGGGTGGTTGTCCTCCCATCGCCCCCCGGAGTTCTCATGACCTGGCGCCTTCTTTTTCCCCTCCTCGCCCTCCTCCTCGCTTTCCCGGTTTCCTCCCTGGGCGCCCAACTCCAGGGAGTGACCATGGCCGACACCTTCACTGCCTATGGCAAGACCCTCCGTCTGAACGGAATGGGCCTTCGCACCAAGCTGATGTTCAAGGTCTATGTGGGGGGGCTGTATGTGGAAACCCCCTCCCATGATGCCGCCACCCTGATTCGTACCGATCAGGTGCGCCAGGTCCGCCTCCATCTGCTCATGGGCCTGAGCGGAGAAAAGATCGCCTCAGCGGTGCGTGAGGGCTTTGACCTCAACTCCCACGCCCAGATGGGGGCCCTGCAGGCTCGGCTGGACCGCCTGTGCGCCATGTTCCCGGCGTTAAAGGAGGGGGAAGAGGTGTGGCTGACCTACGTTCCCGGCAAGGGGACGGTGGTGAGTGCCAAGGGCAAGGAAATGGGGACCCTGGAAGGAAAGGATTTTGCGGACGCCCTGTTCTCGGTGTGGCTGGGGGGAAAACCGGCCGACGCCAACCTGAAGAAGGGAATGCTGGGGACCTGAATGCCCCTCTGCGGATCTCTCAGGCATCCATTCGCCCCCCCAAAGGTCAAACGATTGTCATAACCCTCCCTCCCCGTTGAAGGGATTTCCGGGGACGCTACATTCGTTCTGCGCCCTGCCCCTTCCCCCTGAGGCTCCCCGCCTCCTCCTGAGGGACCATGACCGCTCGCATCTTCGCTCTTCTTCTCCTGGCCTCTGGATGTACCGCCCCCATCGAGGCCGCCACCGACCCTGTGGCCCAGCCCGCCCGGGCCGATGTGGACACCGCCACCCTCAAGGCAGAGTTGGACTCGGGCCGGGTCCCCCTGGTGCTGGACGTGAGGAGTTCCGAGGAGTTTGCCTCCGGCCATGTCCCTGGGGCCCGCAACATCTCGGTGGACCAGTTGGAGCGCCGATTGGGGGAACTGGACCCCTTCAAGGGGGGGAAGGTCTACGTCATCTGCGAGGTGGGGGGCCGTTCCAGCCGGGCCACCGACACCCTCCTCAAGAAGGGAATCGAAGCCATCAACGTCAAGGGGGGCACCAAGGCCTGGCGCGAGGCGGGGTACCCCACCGAATAAGGCTCCTTCCGGTTCCAGAGGGTTCCTCCCCACCGGTCCGGATCAGCCCACCCCGGTTTCCCCTTCGTTGTCCCCCGAAGAGACGTTCCCGGGTCCCGCCTCCCTCAGCACCGCCTCCAAAGGTTCCAGGGGGGCAATCTCCTCTCCCCTTTTCCCTCCCCGCTCCCGCAGACGCCTCGCCAGAGGCAGGACCCGATTCTCCAGGGAGCCCACCGCCCGGTTGTAGCTGTCCATCGCCCCGGAGAGCCCCCGACGCAGTCCCTCCATGGAAGAGGAGAAGGTTCTCATGCGATCATGCAGCTCCGCTCCCAACCTACTGATTTCCCTTATATTTTCAGTCATCTGCTCCTGAGACCACCCGTAGGACACCGCTCTCAGCAGGGCGATGAGGGTGGTGGGAGTGGCCAGGATCACCTTCTGCTCCACCCCCATCTCCAAGAGGGAAGGATCCGCCTCCAGCGCCGCCGAAAAGAACGCCTCCCCCGGCAGGAACAGGATCACAAACTCCGGCGTCGGCTGAAGACGGCTCCAGTACCCCTTGGAGGCCAGTTGCTGAAGATGGCTTCGCACCTGACGGGCGTGGTGCTGAAGACAGGCCCTTCCCTCCTCTTCGGTGGGGGCTTCCAGGGAATCCAGATAGGCCTGAAGAGGGGTCTTGGCATCCACCACCACCCGCCGACCTCCCGGGAGATGAATCACCAGATCGGGGCGCAACCGGCCCTCTTCGCCGGGAAGGTCCGCCTGTTCCACGAAATCACAGCGATTGACCATTCCCGCCAGTTCCACGGTGCGACGCAGGTGAAGTTCGCCCCATCTCCCCCGCACCTGGGGCGCTCGCAGGGCCCGGGCCAGGGTGGCGGTTTCCTTGTGGAGGTTTGCTTCGGCAGAGGCCAGACCGCGAACCTGCTCGGAGAGGGAGGCGTAGGCGTGGATTCTCTTTTCCTCCAACTCTGCCATCTTGGTATCGACCCGAAGCAGGGAGTCTTGAAGGGGAAGCAGGAGCCGGGTGAGGGCCCTCTCCCGCAGATCCGAGATCCCCTGCTCCTCCTCCTTCTGACGACTGAACAGGTGGGAGGCCAGATCCAGGAAGGCGCGATTGTTCTCTCTCAGGGCGTCGGTAGAGAGGGTGCGAAAGGCATCGGTGAGGCGATCCCCCGCCTCATCCAGAAGGCGCAGCCTCTCTTCTTCAGCCGTCCTCATCCTCTCCGCTGCCCGGACCTCCTCCTGAGACAGGTTTCTCACCCTCTCTTCCAGGACCGCGAGTTGGGCCTTCATGTCCCCCTCCCTCTCTGCCTGCCTCCTCCCCCACAGGGCCCTCCCCACCACCCACGCCAGGACCGCACCCGCTCCAAATCCCAGAACCCCCGTCAGCCACAGGCCCCCCATCCCCAAAGGCTCGCTCATGCCTCGTCTTCTCCTGAAGAAAGCTGGTACTTGCGGAGCTTGTCATGCAGGGTCACCCTCCCCATCCCCAAGGATCTGGCCGCCTCACTGCGGTTTCCCCGGGATGCCCGCAGCGCCTCCACCAGAAGCCCCCTCTCGTAGGCCTCCACCCTCTGCTTCAAGCTCAACACCGCCGTTTCTCGCCGGTCCCCGCCCTCTCCCGGCAACAGGCTCTCGTCCAATTCTCCCTCGGGTGACAAGGCCACCAGGGATTCCACGGCGTGTTCCAATTCCCGCACGTTCCCCGGCCACCCCCATCCCAGGAGCCGTTCCAGGATGCGAGAGGAAGGAGGGACCTTGGGAACCCCAAATCGCTCGGCGAACAGCCTCAAGAAGTGATGAACCAGAGGGGGGATGTCCTCCGGCCTCTCCCGCAGAGGAGGGATGTGGAGCTGCACCACGTTCAACCGATAAAACAGGTCCTCCCGAAACGCCCCGTGGGCCACCCTCTCCTTCAGGTCCCGATGGGTGGCGGCCAGGATGCGAACATCCACTTTGCGGGCCCTGTCCTCTCCCACCGGCCGGATCTCCCCCTCCTGAAGCACCCGGAGCAGCTTCCCTTGGGTCAGGCCGTGTAGTTCGCCCACCTCGTCCAAGAGAAGGGTGCCTCCGTCCGCTTCTCGGAACAGGCCGGGTCGGGCCTTTTGCGCCCCGGTGAACGCCCCTCGCGTATGGCCAAACAACTCCGCCTCAGCCAGTTCCGGGGTCAGGGCGGCGCAGTTGAACCGGACGAAGGGGCGATGGGCCCGGGGGGATCCCCTCACCAGGGCTTCGGCCACCCTTTCCTTCCCGGTGCCGCTCTCTCCGGTGATGAGGACCGTCACCTCCCGGGGAGCGATGCGGGCCACCAGCACCGCCAACCGGCTCATGGCCTGAGAGGAGAACACAAGGGATTTCGATAAGTTGAGCTCACCCGTCAGTCTCTCGTTTTCCTCTGCCAACTGGGCCGAGCGAAGATGCCGTAGCACCACCGCCACCAACTCATCCACGTCAAAGGGCTTGCGAAAGTAGTCGCTGGCCCCCGCCTTCATCGCCTCCACCGCCTGACGTTCCGACCCATGGGCGGTGATGACGATGACGGGTGGAGATCCGGGCATCCCCTGGAGCTTGTGCAAAAGACCCATCCCATCCAGACGGGGCATCCGCAGATCGGAAATCACCAGGGAGAAGCGTTGTTTCTCCATGATTTCCAGCGCCATCAACCCATCTGACGCCTCCCCCACCACCAGCCCCGCCGCTTCCAGAATCTCCCTCAGGGTGTAACGAAGGGAGGCCTCATCATCCACCACCAGCACCGACGCGGTCATGGGGGCTCCTTGGAGGAGAGGGGCAGATCCAGGACCGCCCGGCAGCCTCCTTGAGGGAGGTTGTGCAGCTCCAGGTCACCCCCGTGCTGCCGCACCAGGGCCCGGGCCACCGTCAACCCCAGCCCCGCCCCCTTTTCCTTGTCGGTCACCCCCGCCTCGAACACCCGGGAGGTCATTTCGAGGGACAGGCCGGGCCCCTCATCCTCCACCCACACCGAGGTCCTCTCTGGGCCAGCCTGCCGGACGGTGAGAGTCACGAGACCCCCCGGGGAACTGGCTTCCAGCGCGTTCTGGACGAGGTTGATGAGAACCTGGATGAGCTTGCGGGGATCCACATCGGCGGGGACAGACGCTCCCGGGCCCACAGACAAGGACACCCCCCTCTCCCGGGCCATCCCCTCATGCAAGGCCACCACCTCTTCGCACAGGGAGGACAGATCGGTGGGGGTTCGGTGGAGGGGGAGCAAGGGCCTGGAAAAATTCAGGAACTCCTCCAGGATTCCCTGCATCCTGTCCACCTCCCTTCGCAAAACCTCCAGTCTTTCCGCCGCTTTCCCTTCTCCAGCATCTCGCGCCAGCAGGGTCGCCAGGCCCTTGACGGAGGCCAGGGGGTTTTTCAGCTCATGGGCGATCTCCCCCGACAGGGCGGTCAACTCGGAAAGCCGCACCGCATGGGCACACAACACCTCATCCCGAGCATGGAGGGCCCGGGCCAGCATTCCGTCAAAGGCGCGTCGCATCACCCTTCCCAACAGGGAAGAGATCTGCAGGGCGACGGTCATCACCAGGGCTGTCCAGAACAACAGCGCCTGGGAATGACCGGCGGAGGGGCCTCCTCCAAAAGCCTCAAGGGTGAGGTCGGGGATCCACCCGAAGATGGACAGGGCCGCCAAGAGCCAGAGGATCCCGGTCTGCGTGACAAGCATGGCCACCCGGTTGGGACGGGACAGGAACACCCCTCCCACCAACGAAGCGGGGAGCATCACCGGCAGGCCCGGGCTTTCCAGCCCTCCCGTCCCCAGGATCACCAGGCTTTGGGTCAACACCACCAGGGCCAGCACCAGGGAAAAATTGGTGGGATGGGTCAACAGGCCTGTCCCCAGCCTTCGGAATCGCCGCCACTCCACCAGAGACACCGCCATCAGCATCAGCCCCATCACCGGCAGGAGCCACTTCCGCCAAGGAGCGGGATCGATGAGGGCCACCGCCATCCCCACCAGGAGGATCAGGGGGGAAAGCACCAGACGCACCACCATGACCCGGCCGAACAGGTGGGTCATCTCCTGGCGTTGGATCTCTTCCAGACCGGGCACTCGGGGAGGAGGGGACAACTTCGCCTTCCACCGACGAAGGACAGAGGGCACCATACGGGAAAGGATGAACCCCTGTCGATGCGGGAGCGAGGGACGGGGTGGGAGTCCTCCCACGCCTGAATCGGAGAGGACGGAGCCCGTTCGACGAAGGGGCTGGACCATGGACCTACAGCTTGCCCGAGGCACGCAACAGGGAGACCTCGGCGATGCCCCACTTCGCCAGGGCATCCACCGCCCCTACCTCGGCCATGAAAAGCTGCTGGTCAGCGTCCCGGGCCTCCAAGGGTCCCAGAAGTCCCGCCTGATACGCCCGATGAGCGCTTTCCGCTGCCGCCTGGGCCAAGGCCCGCCGGGTCTCCGCCAGGCGATGTCTCTCCTCGGCCACCACCCGATCCCGGGAGGCATCCCGCACCTGCTGGCGCACCTGCAAGGTCTGGTCCTTGAGACCCGCCCGGACGCTGGAGAGAACCGCCTCTCCCTGCCTCTTCTTGCCGTATCGGAATCCTCCGTCGTAAAGGGGAACGGTGAGATCGAAGGTCAGTCGCCACCCGCTTTTCTTTCCGGTGGCGTTGGCGGTATCGGAGGCGAAGGCGACGAAGGAACCGGTCACGGTGGGGGCAAATCTCAGCCAGGCGGAATCCCGCTGACGAAGGGCAGCCCGGGTCAGGGCGGTCTGGGCCTGAAGCTCGGGGCGATTCTGGAGTGCCTCCTGTTCCACCGATTCAAGCGGTTCCCCAGACGAAGTGGACGGTGGAGAAAGCTCAATGACCACGGGCTCGTCTTCCCCAAGAAGGATGCCGGTGGCCAACTGGGCGCGAGCGACGTTGGCCCGGGCCTGAACCCCCTCGCTCTCCCAGCGCACCACCTCCGCTTCCGCCTGCTGGGCCGCCAGGGCAGTGCCGGTGCCCACCGCCTTGGCCCTCACCGCCACGTCCCGATGAAGCCGGGCGTTGAAGAGGGCTTTCTCCGCCGCCTCCGCATACCCTTTGGCGGACCAGGCCAGCCACGCCGCGTTCAGGAGGGCGAGGCGAAGTTGGGCCTGCACTCCCGCCGAGGAAAGGGCCTGTGCTCGTGCCAGCTCCGACGCCGCCGCTACATCGGCGTAGGCGTTGGCAGCGAACAGGGGCACACGCAGGGCAACGGTTCCGGTGAGGGATTGGAGAGGCTGGATCACCGTGTCATCGGGAAGCGCGCTGGTGTCCAGCTCCACCGGCAGGGGGCTGATCTGATTCAGGGCGTCCTCGATTCCGCTGAAGATCTCGGCAATGGACAGAACCGCCTCGTCGCTGTTGCGGGTGTAGTTCCCGGTCGCTCCCAGGGTGGGCAGAAGGGCGGCTGCGGCCTGTCGAGTGACCGCCCGCGCTTCCTGGGCTCGGGAGCGGGCCTGGGCCAGAGTGGGGTTTCCCTCCTCCAGACGCCGAAAGGCCTCCTCTCGGGAGAGCGAGAGGGTCGGGGTCATCTCCCCAGCTCCTCCCATCCCTGCCTCTCCCGCCAGGGCTCCTCCCGAAAGCCCCAGCCAAATCGCCGCACTCCACGCCAGTTTTTGCCTGCTGATGAGCATGTCCCTCACTCGCCTGGGCCAAGGGCCCGGGGTTGACGGCAGACACTCCAGCAAAGGGGATGCCAGAAGAGTGGGGGTGGTGTGCTTTTGTCCGTCATCCCAGCAGGACCACGGTTCGGCGCCTCTTCCTTGGCCGCCAAAACCACATCCTGCCCTTGGTTTCCCTTGTTTTTGTTCGGAAGACCGACTCAACCTGTCGGATCTCCGTACACCCAGGGCTGGAGCCCGGAAACGCGTGGAACAAAGAATCCAGAAGCCGGCCCTGTGATTTCCTTCATAAACCTTCGACCCCCTGACCTCAACAAATGTAAATGTGTAGGTTCCTGACCCCCTGAATTCTGGCACGAGTATTGCTAATTCACTGTCTCGACCCGGCGAGCGGGTTCTTCCAGCGGAGTGAAACATGCGGCGCATCTTTGTTGGCCTGGCAGTCCTGATCCTGGTTCTGGTTGTCCTCATCACCGTAAAAATCCGTAGCCAGAATGCGGCGTTGACTGGACCTGCTGGCGGCTCGGGAGTCGTGGAGGGAGTCGAAGTCGATCTGACCTCCCGCCTCGCTGCCCGAGTGAAATCCTCCCCGGTCCGCAAGGGGGCGGAAGTGAAGGCCGGCGACCTTCTTCTCTCCTTGGATTGCTCAGAACCCGAGGCCACCCTTGCGGAGGCCATCGCTCGGGTCGCCGCCGCCTCCTCCCAGGCCAAAGCCGCCTCCTCCCAGGCCAACGCCACCCGCCAATCCCGAGGGGCCGCCCAAGCCCAGGCAGACGCCGCCGCCGCCCAGGTCAAGGCCCTTTCCGCCCAGAGAGACGCCGCCTCTCGCCAGGCCTCCCGCCTCGCCGCCCTGGCCTCGGACGTGGCGGAAGCCTCTCTCGACCAGACCCGCACCGCCGCCGCCGGACTGGAGCATCAGGCCGAAGCCGCCGTCGCCCAAGAGCAGGCCAGCCGAGGTCAGGCCCGCGCCGTTTCCGCCCAGGGGACCGCTTCCGAGGCTCAGGCGGAGGCCGCCACCCACACCGAAGAGGCCGCCCGCGCCGCCCTGGAACGAGCCCGCCTCCTGGTGGCGGAGTGTGAGGTCAAGGCCCCCAGGGATGGCACCGTCGCCGAGATCTATTATGAAGTGGGGGAACTGGCCCAGCCGGGTTCCATCCTGGTGCGACTCATTGACATCGACACCGCCCGGGTCACCTTCTACCTCCCCAACGCCGAGCTGGCCGCCGTCCGCCCCGGCATCTCCGCCACCGCCGTCGCCGACGCCTGGCCGGACAAGACGTTCACCGGTCAGGTGACCACCGTCGCCACCGCCGCCGAGTTCACCCCCCGCAACATCCAAACCCGCTCGGATCGGGACCGCCTGGTCTACCCGGTGGAGGTGTCCCTTCCCAATCCGGAGGGCCTGCTGCGCCCGGGTATGCCGGTGCAAATCCAACTGGCCCCCGTCTCCGCCAAGGCCTCTCGCTGATCGCCCCTTTTCCCGGGAACGCCGCCATGACCGCCCCCATCCTGGAAGTCCACGACCTGCATAAGCGCTTCGCCGCCACCCACGCATTGAAGGGAATCTCCTTTGAGGTGGCCCCCGGCGAGCTGTACGGCCTCCTCGGTCCCGACGGCGCCGGCAAGACCACCGCCATCCGCCTCCTCGCCGGCCTGATGAGCCCCGATTCCGGCTCCCTTCGGGTGTTGGGCCTGGATCCCACCACCGGGGGAAGCCGGGTCCGGGAAGCCTTGGGTCTCCTCCCCCAGCAATACAGCCTGTATGGGGACCTGACCATTGGCGAGAATCTGCGCTTCTTCTCTCGCCTGTTCTGCCTGTCCCGGGAGGAGTTCCGCACCCGCACTGAGCGCCTCCTCCACATCACCCGCCTCGCCCCTTTCGTGGATCGACGGGCCGACGCCCTCTCCGGGGGCATGTACAAGAAGCTGGCCCTCTCCTGCGCCCTCCTCCACCAGCCCAAGGTGCTTCTCCTCGACGAACCCACCAATGGGGTCGATCCGGTGAGCCGTCGCGAGCTCTGGGAGCTTCTCTATGAATTCGTAGCGGATGGCATGGCGGTGGTGGTGTCCACCCCCTACATGGATGAGGCGGAGCGCTGCCATCGCGTGGGTCTCATCCATCAGGGGCGGATCATTGCCGAGGGGGATCCCCGGGCCCTGGTGGCTCACTTCGACCATCACACCTTCTCGGTGGAGGGAGGGGATCGGGACGCCATCGACGCCGCGCTCATGGACCTGCCCGAGGTCAAGGCCATGTCCCCCGCCGGCTCCCACTTGCGGGTGGTGGTGACTCCCCGTGGAGTTCCCAGGGTGGAAGCGGTGCTCCGCCCCCTGGGCGCCCACCTGCACCCCGCCCTGCCCGGTTTTGAGGACCTGTTCCTGGTTCGGGTCGGGGAAGAGGAGGCGGCATGATCTCTGATTCGGTCATCACCGTGGATCGGCTGAGTCGGCATTACGGCCCTTTTCGGGCGGTGGACGAGGTGAGCTTTTCGGTCCAGCGGGGAGAAATCTTCGGCTATCTGGGGGCCAACGGCGCCGGAAAATCCACCACCATCCGGATGCTATGTGGCCTGCTTCAACCCACTTCGGGGGAGGCCAGGGTGGCGGGCTGCTCCATCTCGACCAACCCCGAAGGGGTAAAATCCTCCATCGGATACATGTCACAAAAATTCTCCCTGTATCTGGATCTCACCGCCATGGGAAACATGGAATTCTTCGGTGGGGCCTATGGAATTTCTCGACGTGAAATCAAGATTCGTTCCCGTGAGGTCATGGAACTGATCGGCCTCACCGGCATGGAAAACGCCACCACCGGAGACATGCCCTTCGGGTTGAGACAGCGCCTGGCCTTGGGATGCGCCATCCTCCATCGCCCCCAGATCGTGTTCCTGGATGAGCCCACCGCGGGGGTGGACCCGGCCTCCCGACGCAGCTTCTGGCGCCTCATCCGCTCCATGGCCAAGGAGGGAACCACGGTGTTCGTCACCACCCACTACATGGACGAGGCCGAATACTGCGGCCGCATCGGGATGATGGTGGCCGGTTCCCTGGTGGCCCTGGACACCCCCCAGAACCTCAAGCGGGATTTCGTCCCCGGCATCCTCCTGAACCTTCAAGGACGGGGGATCTCCGCCGCCGTCGCCACCCTGGCCGAACACCCGGGAATCCTCGCCACCGAGCCCTTTGGCGCTGGCTACCACCTTCGCTTCGACCCTTCCCATTGGTCAGAAGAGGGGGTGGAGAAGGTCCTCCTCGCCGCCGGAGTGGAAGGCCTGCAGGTGGAACGCTCCGAAGCCAACCTGGAAGACGTGTTTCTGGCCCTCGCGGGTCAGACCTCGCCTTCCCCAACCTGAGGACTGCCTGTGCCTGAAGCCTTTTCTCGATTCTGGATTCGGGTGGGAGCCATGGCCTGGAAGGAGGTCATCCACATCCGCAGGGACATCCGCACCCTGTACATGGCCCTGGGGCTTCCGGTGGTCATGCTCCTCCTGTTTGGATACGGAGTCAGCTTCGACATCCGGTCCATCCCCCTGCTGATCAGCGACCTGGATCGCACCCCGGAGTCCCGGGACATGGTGGCCACCTTCCTGTCGGGAGGAGAGTTCGTGTACGCCGACGAGTCCTCCCACCCCAGCTCCACCGAAGAGGCCCTTCGCTCCGGTCGGGCCCGGGCCTCGTTGATCCTCCCCGAGGGCCTTTCCCACCGCCTCGCCAAGGGGGAGAACGTGGGGATTCAGTTCGTCATTGACGGTTCCGATGGCACCACCGCCGCCCAGGCCTTGGGCAAGGCCGACGCCATCGCCCGCTCCCTCTCCCAGAAGGCAAGAAAGGAGGCGGGGTTCACCGGGACTCCTCCCCTGGGGGTGAGTCTGTGGACCCGGTTCAACCCCGAGGCCCGCTCTGCCCTGTACCTGGTACCCGGCCTCATCGCCTACATCCTGGCCATGGTTTCGGTGATGCTCACTGCCCTCACCGTGGCCCGGGAGTGGGAGAAGGGGTCCATGGAGCAGCTTTTCTGCACCCCGGTGGGGCGCCTGGAGATCATCCTGGGCAAGCTGGCTCCCTACCTGGGATTGGGCATCATCCAGGTCCTCCTGGTGCTGGCGGTGGGGGCCTGGCAGTTCTCGGTGCCGCTGCGGGGAAGCCTCCCCGCCTTGGGCGTGATGTCGGTCCTGTTCATGATGGGGATGTTGGGTCAGGGGCTGCTGATCTCGGTGGTCACCCGCAACCAACTGGTGGCCACCCAGATGGGGATGCTCTCCTCCATGCTCCCCTCCATGTTGCTGTCGGGGTTCATCATTCCCATCCAGAACATGCCGGTGCCTCTCCAGGTCATTTCCAACGTGATTCCAGCGCGTTACCTCATCGCTGGCCTTCGAGGAGTCCTGCTCAAGGGCAATGGATTCGCCGAGGTCTGGGGAGACATCCTGGCCCTCTTTCTTTTCGCCGCCCTGATCCTCACCATCGCCACCGCCCGCTTCCAGCGGCGCATCGCCTGAAGCGGGGCCTGAAAACCATGGAACACTCGAATTTCCGTTCCCTCATTCAGCTCCAGGCGGTGATGCTCAAGGAGATCCGCCAGACGGTGCGAGACCGGCGCATGGTGGGAATGCTCCTCATCGCCCCCTTCATCCAACTCATCGTGTTCGGATTCGCCGTCAACTTCGACGTGGACCGGGTGCCCACGGTGGTGGTGGATCGGGACGACACCCCCGCCTCCCGTTTGCATCTGCGCCGCCTCCTCGCCGATGGGACCCTCCTTCGCTCCGGCTCGGCCGCCAGTGAAGCGGAGGGAGAGCGAATGCTGGAGACCGGGGAGGCCGCCGCTTTGGTGGTGGTGCCGGAGGGATTCGACCGGGATCTCACCCGGGGGAGAACGGCCCAGATCCAGGTCGTCCTGGACGGCTCCGATTCCACCCGGGGAAACGTGGCGGGGGCGGCGGTGGGCCGTTATTTTGGCGAAGTGGGGGTGGACCTGGCCCGAGCCCAGTTGGCGCGCCGGGAGGCGATGATGGGTCGGGCCACCCATGTTCCCGGCGTCACCCTGGAGCCCCGCATCCTCTACAACCCCCAGCTCCGCAGCGCGGTGTACATGGTGCCGGGGGTGGCAGCCATGCTGCTGGTCATCGTCACCACCATCATCACCGCCATGGGCCTGGCCCGAGAGAGGGAGATGGGCACCCTGGAACAGGTGCTGGTGACCCCCATTCCCCCGGGAGTGCTGATGGTGGGCAAGCTCATTCCCTTCGCCGTCATCGGCATGGTGGACGTGCTGGCGGCCATGGTGGTGGGGATGTACATCTTCAGGATGCCCATGCGAGGGGACGTTTCGGTCCTGTTCCTGGCCACTGCCCTCTACCTCTTGTCCACCCTGGGCATGGGGCTCCTCATCACCACCTTTAGCCGCACCCAGCAACAGGCCTATATGGGGGCCTTCATGTTCATGCTCCCCGCCATCCTCCTGTCGGGCAACATCACCCCCATCTCCTCCATGCCCGAATGGCTCCAACCCCTCACCTGGCTCAATCCGGTTCGCTATTACATCGAGGTGATGAGGGCCAATCTGCTAAGGGGGGCGGGATTCGCCGATCTGTGGGTGCAGCTTTCCGCCCTGCTGATTTTCGGGGTTTCCCTGATCACAGTGGCTGCCGCCAGTTTTCGCAAGCAGACCAGTTGAATCCGGCGCCCGAGGCGGCGTACTGAAGTCAGTATAAAATTCCTCCCCCCATCATCGCAACCAATGGGGATTCCTAAAGATTTCTATTTTTTTTCCTGTATCAACCCGCCGCTTCCTGTACATTCTCCCCGCCACTTGGGGACGCCTTCCGTTGACCCGACCTCCTCGCCCCTCCCTTCTTCCCGACATCGCCCGGCTTCACGAGCGTCACCCCGGCCTGACCCGAGCCCTGGCTGAGGGATACGCGGAAGCGGCGGCGGTTTGTCTTCACCGCCATCACGTCTCTCCCACCGAGTTTCAGCTTCACCACCAGGACACCTTCCGGTCCACTTCCTTGCATTTCACTTCCCCAGATTCCCGTACCCTGAGGGCCTGGGGAAACACCGATGACGCCACCCGGGATGGCGCTTACGGGATGTGCCTGGCGGCGGCAGAGACCGTGCTCCATCAAGTGGCGGTGGCCCGAGCCGATGTGCGAACCGGAGCCGATTATTATCTGGGGGATCCCTCCTCCCTGGAGGAGGACCTGGACATGGAGAACGTTTTGCGTTTCGAGGTGTCGGGAGTGGACCGGGGTGAAAGGACCAAGGTTCGCCAGCGCCTGCGAGACAAGGTGAAACAGGCTCGGGCCGGATGCTCCTCCTTGCCCGCCTGCGCGGCGGTGGTGGGGTTTCAGGATGCCTCGGTGTTTCTGGCGGCGGTGGGAGAGGAAGAGTGAGCAACCGCCTGCACCAGGAGGCCCAGGCCCTTTCCGCCGAGGCCGCCCTTTTGCTGTCTCAAGGTGACCTCCTCGCCGCCCGGGCCTTGTTTTCCCGAGCCGCCGATCAGGAACTCGCCGCCCTGGCCTCCCTGCCTGAAGGCCGCACCCGCACCCGGGGCATCGTGGCGGTAAGCGCCGCCTCCCTTCTCTACAAGGCTCGGCGTCTCCAGGAGGCGGAGAGGACCTGTTTTCGATTTCTCGGTCAGGAAAACCTTCCTCCCTTCGCTGAAATTCAGATTCGGGAAGTCATCGACGCTGTATCGGACGAGTTCTTCGTTGAAACATCCACCCACTCTGTATACAGCCAACAGGGAATCACCTTGTCCCTGCGGGGAGGAGAGGTGAGGGTGGGAACGGCCCCCCTGGACCTGCTGATTCACACCACCACCGGCTTTCGCAACCTGCTGGTGCGCTGCGCCGAATGGGACGGGGGCTATGAATTTCGCACCCGGGGCGGCCCTCCTCGGGAAGTACGGGATTTCGTTCAAGCCCGGGCCACCGAGGGACGTGCTGGCAGTTATCGCTTTGACGTGCGCCTGTATGAGCCTCCCCAGACTGACCTGTTTCGCGACCCCCGCATTTCCGCTTCCCGGGTGGTGGATCAGGTGTTTTCCCTGGTTCGGGGAGTTCACCAGGGTCCCTCCGACTCGCTGGTCTCCCTGGTTCCCGACCCCCGATGGAGAGGAGCCCTCCTTCATCTGTTACGGGCCATCACTCCATCCGGTCGCCGCCTCGCCGAGGTGGAGATGATCCGCATCGGGAGCCGAGGCGTGGAAGCGGTCACCCTCTCTCCCCACACCCGGCACCGCATCGCCGACGCTCTGGCGGTGGACAGCCCGGAAGGGGAGGAGCCCGCCGAGTTCAGAGGGGTGCTTCGGGCCCTGCACCTGGATCGAAGCTGGTTGGAGATCCGTAAGGAAGACGGGAAGTTGCAGCGCTGTGACGCGGTGTCCCACCTGCTGGACGAGGTGGTGGGCCCCATGGTGGACCGGCAGGTGGTGGTGAGGGGGAGGATGAATCGCACCGCGTCCCGTCCCCGCTTCCTGGTGGAGGACATCGAGCTCTGGGAGGAGGGAGACGGTGCCTGAGCGTCCCGATCTGGAATACGTGATCCCCCGCCTGGACGCCGGGCTGCGAGGGGCGCGGATCGCCTCAGTGGAGGTTCGCAAGCCCGTGGTGCTGCGCCTGCTGGTCCGAGGAGATCCTTCCTCCCTCCTGGTGGGGCAGACCTTCTCCCAGGTCACCCGGCGGGCTCATTTCGTCCTGTTTTCCCTGGCGGGGGCGGGACTCCCTGGAGACGCTCCCCTGGAGATGGTCATCGCCCCCATGCTGGCGGGGCGCTTTCGCCTTTCCCCGGGAGCGGAAAAACCGCCGGGGGACCGGGCGGTGTCCCTCACCTTGGAGGATGGACGAGTGCTCCACTACCGGGACGACGTGCAGATGGGCAAGGTGTACGTGATCCCTCAAGGGCAGCGGAGTTCGGTGCCCGGCCTCGCTTCGGTGGGGGTGGATGTATTGAACACAAAAACATTTACCTGGGAGTTGTTTCAGGCCCTGTGTCTGACCCGCAAGGATCAGGTCAAGGTGTTCCTCATGGACAAGACCGCCCTCGACTCCTTCGGAAACGCCTACGCCGATGAAGTGTTGTTCGCGGCGAAAATCCATCCCAAGACCATGGTGAGACGTCTCACCGCCATCCAGATGAAGAACCTGTATCAAGCCATTCCCTCTGTCCTCAACGAAGCCAATCGAGTCATTGAGACACGAAATCCCCCCCTGGACGAAAAGGTCCGGGATTTCCTGAAGGCGAGGGGAAGAGACGGCCAGCCCTGTCTTCGGTGTGGCACCACCCTCCGCGCCGCCGGAGTCCACGGGCACGACGCCTGCTTCTGCCCCACCTGCCAGCCTGATGTGTCCGGTCGATCCCTGGTGGATTGGCGAAAGATCCCTGAAGGGGGATAGAGAGTCTCACACGAAATGCTGCTGCACGGCCGGATCGCGGCGTCGCGGGTCCCCCCAAAAATCCTCACCATGGTGCTGCGGCTTCGGCGCTGCGGCCGTTCGCTCTCTGCGCTACGCATTCTGTGTGATCCTCAGAGTGGGTAGGGCTGATCCCGGTGCCCATCGGGAGCACTCAGGAAGAGGGCCGCCCCAACCGCTCGGCGATCCACACCTTGATCACCGACTGCCGAGTCACTCCCAGTCGACGCGCCTCCCGGTCCAGGGACTGAACCATCCAGGTGGGGAAGTCGACATTGATCCGCTGAGGTTCTTCTCCAGGACGACGGGCCTTGGACAGATCGAGTACGTCCGATACGTCTTCTCCCTCATCAAACTTGCGGTCAAACTCTTTCGCTTTCATAAAGGGTCACCTCATTGATTCGGGAGCGACGCACCGAAATCAATCGGATACGGCGGCCCCGGAGTGTAAATATAGCCGACCAGTGCCTGCCGGCGACGATCCCCACGACAAGGAAGCGAACTCCATCCTCAGTTCTTGCCGGAATCTCTACACGATCTTCGTCCTTCCATAGCGCTTGTGCTTCATCAAAGTCGATTCCGTGCTTGTCCTTGTTGGTCGCACTCTTGTCAGGATCGAATTCAAACTCCAACGGTCCATGGCTCCTTGAACACGATGGAGTATAAAGTATACCGTTTTAGCATAAGATCAACCCCCGTTCATACTGAACAGTGATTCCTCCCTCCCCCTCCCCAGGTCCCATGAACCTTCCCCCGTCTCCTCCCCGCCTCCACGCCCCCGCCACCCATCGCAACCGAGAACCCCTGTTGGCGGTACTGCGGGAGGTCCTGCCCCCATTGGGAACGGTGCTGGAAATCGCCGCCGGCACGGGGGAGCACGCGGTGTTCTTCGCCTCCCATTTGCCGCACCTGCGGTGGATCCCCTCCGATCCCGAACCGGAACGGCGGGCCTCCATTGCCGCCTGGGCGGAGGACGCCTCTCTTCCCAACCTGGATGACCCCCTGGATCTGGATGTAATGACCCCGCCCTGGCCAGTTTCTGAGATCGACGCCATCCTCTGCATCAACATGATTCACATCGCCCCCTTCACCGCCTGTCTCGCCCTTCTGGATGGCGCCTCCCGCCTTCTGGGTCCCGGGGCTCCGGTGATTCTCTATGGTCCCTTCCAACGACAGGGGCGTCACACCGCTGACAGCAACGCCGCCTTCGATCACCGCCTGCGGGGAGAAAACCCCTCCTGGGGTGTGAGGAACCTGGAGACCGTGGAGGAGGAAGCCAACGGGAGGGGCTTGAACCTGCATCGGGTGGTGGAAATGCCCGCCAACAACCTCACCGTGGTCTTTCACCGGAGCAGGACCGGGATGGAAGCGCCATGAGTCCTTCCCCGTCCACCTCCTCCCGTAGAAAAGCAGCCCTGGGGGCTCTGCTGCTGGGAGCCCTTCTCCTCACCCTGGCCTTCCTTCCCGTGGACCGGCTGTTCCAGGAAATCGCTGGTCGGATGGTGGCAGCAGGACCTTGGGGAATCGCGGGGTACGCTGTTTTCTACATTGTCTGCACGGTGGCCATGCTCCCCGGATCGGTGCTGACCCTCCTGGGAGGCCTGGTCTACGGGCCCCTGTGGGGTCTCCTGCTGGTCTCCCCGGTGAGCGTGGCGGCGGCCACCCTGTCCTTCGTCATCGGTCGCTTCCTGGCCCGGGACGCGGTGACCCGCCTGGTCAAGGATCACCCCCGCTTTTCTGCTCTGGATCAGGCGGTGGCCCGAGACGGATTCCGGGTGGTCCTGCTGCTGCGTCTGTCTCCCCTTTTTCCCTTCAACCTCCTGAATTACGGCCTGGGTCTCACCCGCATTCGCCTCCGGGATTATGTGCTGGCCTCCTGGCTGGGCATGCTCCCTGGCACCTTCTTGTACGTGTATCTGGGCTCGATGATCCGCAACCTGGCCGATGTGTTCTCTGGTGGCGCCCCTGAGAGTGGCTGGGGAGGAAAGCTGTTGTTATACGGGGGGTTGGTGGCCACCGCCGCCGTGGTGGTGATGGTCACCCGCAGCACCCGAAAGCTGCTGGAGGAGAGGCTCTCCGGGTGACTTGTTCCCTCACTCCCCCTCCTCCACTCCCCAGGTCCCCTTTTTTGTATTCAGCAGAAATTTCAAGGTTCCTCCCGTCAGCAATTCCTCATGGGTGAACCCGGTTGGCTCCACCTCCTGCCCTCCCAACCGCAGTCCATCCACGTACATCGCACCGGCGTCGGCCTGTGAAGCGGTGAGGGTGAGGTCTCCGCTGGGAAGGTGAATCACCGCCTGGGGAAAGAGGGGAGACCCGACCCAATAGCGGTCCGTGCCCGCCAGGGGGAAGAAGCCCAGGGAGGAGAACACGTACCAGGCGGAGAGGGTGCCGGCGTCGTCGTTTCCATCCAGGCCATCGGCGGTATCCCGGTAGCGGGATTCCATCACCCATCGAGCCATTTCCTGGGTCTGATCGGCCCTTCCCGCCTCCAGATAGAGATAGGGGGCGTGGATGTCGGGCTCGTTGCCGTGCCAGTAATAGGGATCGGGCAATGCCGTGTCTTTTGCCGCCATGGAGGACTCGAAGAATTCATCCAGGCGGGAAAGAAACACGTCCCGTCCCCCCAACACCTCCATCAGCCTGGGCACGTCGTGGGGTACGTACCACAGGGTCTGCCACGCATTGGCCTCGGTGTACCAGTCCATCATCCAAGTGGGATCCCCCAGATCCTCAAACGCCCCCTCGCTGTTGCGGCCATTGAGAAACTCCCAGGCGGGGTCCCACAGCCCTGGCCACCCCTGGGAGCGGGCCAGGTAGCGGGCGGCATCGTCTTCGTATCCAAGAGACTCGGCCAGGAGGGAGAGCACATAATCGTTGTAGGCGTATTCCAGGGTCACCGACACCGCCCCGTTGACCTCATCGGTGGCGCACCAGCCCCGGTCGATGTACCCGGCGATCCCCGATCTTCCGCCATAGGAAGCCTCCAGGAGCCCGTCAGCGGAGAGAGAAAGCCCCTCCCAGGTGGCGTCGATATCAAAATCCCGGAACCCCTTGAGCCAGCCCTCGGCCATCACCATCACCGCGCTATCCCCGATCATCGAGCCCGAGTCTCCGTTGCCCACTGGCCATCTGGGAAAGGCTCCCCCTTGCTGATACATCAAAACCAAGGAGTGAAGCATGTCTTTGTGCAGGTCGGGAAGAAGGAGGGCCAGGAGAGGATTTTGTGTGCGAAAGGTGTCCCATAGAGAGAAGTCGTTGTAGTAGGTAAACCCATCAGCAACGTGCTCCAGACCATCGAAACCCAGGTATCCCCCATCCACATCGGTGTAGGTCCGGGGCATGAGAAATGCGTGATACAGGGAGGTGTAGAAGATGCGCTGCTGGGCTTCGGTGCCTCCCGCCACCTCCACCGTTCGCAGCAGGGATTCCCAGATTTCCTCCCCCGCTGCCGCCACCTCGTCGAAGCTGCGCCCCCCCCCTTCCGCCTCTCGGTTGTTGCGGGCAGCCGCCAGGGAGCGATGGGACAGGCCCACCTGCATCTCCACCTCCCCTCCCAGGGGAAGGTCAAAACTCATCCACGCCCCCAGACTGTCGAGCCCTTCCTGAAAGGCCACTTGGGGGGACAGCACCCCATCCTTCCAGGTGCCCCAGGTGGCAAAGGGAGTATTGACCTGTATCGAAAAATATACCGGCATGGGGCCATTTCTGCCGGTGAGGCCCCCGTCATTCAGCATCCACCCCTCAATGAGCTGGTTTTCTTCATCCACCTCCACCTGGGCTCCCAGGCAGGCGTTTTCTCCGATGACGTGGGCAACATCCAGCACCACCGTGGCGTCGGCTCCTTCTGGCCAGGTGTAGCGGTGAAAGGCGGTGTGGGTGTCGGCGGCCAGCTCCACCCCGATGCCGGTGTCCGCCAGGGTGACGGCGTAGTATCCCGGTCTGGCCTCCTCGTCCTCATGATGAAACAGGGAGCGATAGCCCGATTCCTCCACCTTGCTCTCGTCCATCCCATCCACCGGCATCAACAGGACGGTGCCCCCGTCGGCCACCCCGATGCCGTGCAAACGCCACTGGCTGAAGCCTTCGATGTATTCATCCTCGTACCAGTAGCCGGCGCAGTGGGCGAACCCTGGGGAAGAGGCCTCCCCCGATGTGTCCGGTGAAGGCTGCACCGCACCGAAGGGAAGGGAGGGCCCGGGAAAGGCGCTGCCCACCCCGAATCCCAGGCCTCCGGTACCGATGAAGGGATCCACCCGATCCACCGCCCTCCCGGTGAACTCCAGAGGGGGAGTGTCGTCATCGGCGGTGTCGTCATCGGCGGTGTCGTCATCGGCGGTGGTGTCATCATCGTCGCCTCCGCCGTCATCATCTTCGACAACCGGCTGAGAACAGGCGGAAATTCCCGCAGAAATCAACAGTGAAAAACAAGAATGGAAACGCAGATGCGACATGATTTCTCCGATGATTTTCGAGTCACAAAGGGGTCCACGACCCCCGCAACACCACCTCCACTCCCTCACCATCATGGGTCTCGGCAACAGAAGCGGTGAGAAGGGGGGACTCTTCCAAGGTGGCGACGCTGCCTCCTCGGTGGATCCACAGTCGAATCAGATTTCCTTCTCCCGCCTCGCTGAACTGGCATTCCACAGCATCCTCTTCTGGCGATTCGGGACAGGCAGGGAGGGGCTCTCCGGCGCCGTTCTGGAAACTCAGATCGTTGGCAACCTCCCCCTGCTGGCTCGC